>CP133187.1:1637500-1947500 GCA_030913685.1 Oscillospiraceae bacterium MB24-C1
GCTTTCTTGAAGTTTCGGAAACATTCAGGTTGTTCTCAAAGAACTTCTGAATGGTAAAGAGCGTCTCTTTATCAAGGCTGTCAATTGAACCCTTGATAAACACCTCCCGCAGGAACATCTCACACAGTGTGGTAGGCAGTTGATAAATCAAACGGGCAATGCCAAGATTATCATACCGCACAATGGTCTTTTCGGTGTCAAACACCTTTCCAACTTCAAGAGATACCTGCGCCTCTTTAAAGGAACGGGCTAAATCCTTGACACCTACAACAACGGTGCCGATACCAACGACGATACGAGTGTAAAACTCACCCGCGAGCGTGTCGACGATGGAGCGTGCCAACTTTTCAAGATCCTTTGATTCAATTCCGGGTTTAATTTCTTTGACAATAACAATGTCATTTTCAGAGATGCTGAAAACGAAATCCTTTTGCTTGTCCGGAAACAGGTTCTGAATGACGTCGAACGCCGATACGCCAGAAGCTGAAACAATACGCACCAAAAACACAACGCGTGAAACATCAGTATTGAAGTGCAGCTCACGCGCCTTGATATAGACGTCACCAGGCAGAATATTGTCTAGCATGACGTTTTTGATAAAGTTGCCCCGGTCATACTTTTCATCATAATACTGCTTGATGCCCGACACCGCGACCGCCAGAATGCCAGCGTAACGCGAAGCCATATCGTCGGTGCCTTCTACAAACACCGCAAAATCGGGGCGCTGCCCGGTACCAAACGGCTTATAGGTGCAGCCGTCGCGCACAAAGGTACGACCTTCTCCAAGGTCAAGAGCAAGATACTCCCGTGAGCTGTCCAGCTTGGACAAATCGGAACACGCAACAATGTGAGCGGTGTCATCAATCACACCGATCACGCGATCGATCGAATCTCGCATTTGATGGATGATGCCCTGAAACAGCCGGTTAGACATACAAATCCCCTCTCAATTGTCAAGAATAACAGTACGCATAGTTTATTAGTATTCATTTTACATAAAATGTTCCGCATTTGCAACATAAAATCGAACTTTTCTTGTAAATAATTGTGGAAATTATGAGTTCGCATAGTATTTCAGCTATTTTTAGTGTGCAAAATCAAGGTTGAATACCGTATTTAATTGGCTGGCCGATGCGCTTTGCATCCCGTTATGTCCGATATGTACAATGTCCTTTCATTTACTGGCGCATAGTTGTTTTTTACTAGCGTTGATGCTATACTTATTTAATAAAATATGTCAAATCCAAATCCTAATGGAGGACCTGCTATGAAAAAGAAACCTTTTTATATCACAACGCCCATTTACTATCCTTCTGATAAGCTGCACATCGGACACAGCTATTGTACCGTTGCCACCGATGTGATGGCAAGATATAAGCGAATGCGCGGATTTGACGTGATGTTCCTAACCGGTACCGATGAGCACGGACAAAAAATTGAAGAGAAGGCCGCTGCCGCCTCTGTAACGCCTCAAGAATATGTCGATAATGTTGTTGCGGGCATCAAAAAGCTTTGGAAGCTGATGAATATTTCTAACGATCGTTTTATCCGCACTACTGACGACTACCATGTAGAATCGGTTCAAAAGATTTTTAAAGACCTTTATGATCGCGGAGACATCTATAAAAGCGCCTATAAAGGCAAGTACTGCACCCCCTGTGAATCGTTCTGGACTGAAAGCCAGTTGGTCGACGGCAAATGTCCCGACTGCGGCCGAGAAGTCAAGGACGCCGAGGAGGAGGCATATTTTTTCCGCCTTTCTAAATACGCAGACCGTCTGATGACTTATTATTATGAAGAGAATCCCACCTTTATAGAGCCGGTTTCTCGCCTCAACGAGATGGTCAATAATTTCATTAAACCCGGCCTTGAGGATCTGTGCGTCTCCCGCACTTCATTTACTTGGGGCATTCCGGTCACCTTCGACCCCGGCCACATTGTATATGTATGGGTCGACGCGCTCTCAAACTATATCACCGCGCTGGGCTACGGCAACGACCAGTATCACGACTATGAGAGATACTGGCCGGCTGATGTGCATTTTGTCGGCAAAGAAATCACCCGTTTCCACACCATCATCTGGCCCGCCATGCTTATGGCGCTGGACCTGCCTCTGCCTAAAAAAGTGTTCGGCCACGGCTGGTTGCTGCTCGAGGGCGGCAAAATGTCAAAATCCAAGGGCAACGTTGTTGACCCCGTCGTGCTTTGTGAGCGCTATAGCGTAGACGCCATCCGTTATTTCCTACTACGCGAGTTCCCGTTTGGATCTGACGGCGTTTTTTCTAACCAGGCACTGATCACTCGCATCAACGCCGATTTGGCCAACGATTTGGGCAATCTGGTCTCGCGCACCCTCGCGATGGGAGAGCGCTATTTTGGCCAGACCCTCCCACAGGATCGCCGTTTTGTCACACCCGACGAACAGCTCATTGCCATGCTGGATGTTTTGCGTGAGCGATATTCTGACCTGATGGAGAGCTTCACCTTCCAGTCGGCGCTAGCCGAGGTGTTCAAGGTGATTTCTCGCGCCAACAAATATATCGATGAGACCACACCGTGGATATTGGGTAAAAATCCAGACGAGACCGACCGTCTTGCCGCTGTTATTTACAACCTTCTCGAAACCATCCGTATCTGCACAACGTTGCTGGTTCCGTTCATGCCGGATACCTGCAATAAAATATTTACGCAGCTGGGTTGCCCTGAAGACGATCGCACCTTTGAAAAAGCGCTCTATTACGCCAACACCGGCTACTGTATAGACAAATTGGATAATCTTTTCCCACGCATCGACCTGAAAAAGGAGCTTGCGCTCTTGGAACAGCAGGAGACCGAAAAAGCGGCCAAAACTGCGCCAAATGCCAAAACTGGCTGCAATAAAAGTTCGGAGGGCTCCAAGGTTGAGGGCATCATCTCAATAGACGATTTTATGAACGTTAAATTACTGGTTGCCAAAATAATTAGCTGTGAACCGGTGCCCAAGTCCGATAAACTGCTGCAACTGAACTTGGATGACGGGTCGGGCACGCCCCGCCAGGTTGTCAGCGGCATCCACCCCTGGTATGAGCCAGAAGCACTTATCGGCAAAAAGGTTGCAGTTGTAGCCAACCTGAAACCCGCCAAGCTACGTGGCGTAATGAGCCAAGGCATGATTCTAGCCGCCGATGTCGGCGACGCCGCCCGCGTGCTGTTTATTGACGACGCCGTTCCTTGCGGCGCGAGGATTCGATAAATGGTATATTTCTTCGATTCTCACGCACACTATGATCAAAAGCGTTTCGATGACGACCGTGAGGCCGTCATCGCGTCTTTACGGCCCAATGGTGTCGGGGCGGTGCTCAATTCCGCCAGTGATATCGCCTCGAGCGAGGCAGCACTTTCGCTGGCCCAAAAGCATCTCTTTTTTCGTGCTTCCGCCGGAGTTCATCCGCATTCGGCAGCTGAGCTTGACGACAATACCCTGCTTAGAATTGAGCAGCTTTGCCGCGAACCTGAAGTGGTTGCCATCGGTGAGATAGGACTTGACTACTATTATAATTACGCCCCAAAAGAAGTGCAGCAGGCCGCCTTTCGCCGCCAGCTGGAGCTGGCACATGAGCTGGATTATCCGGTGATCATTCACAGCCGAGATGCTGCACAGGATACTTTTGATCTTGTAAAGAAATTTCGCCCTCGCGGCGTGGTACACTGTTTTTCGGGGTCTGCTGAACTGGCACGCGAATATGCCGCCATGGGACTATATCTGGGTTTTACAGGCGTGATCACCTTTCAAAATGCTAAAAAGCCCTTCTCGGCTGCGGCAGCTGTGCCGCGTTCTCAGCTTTTGATTGAGACCGACTGCCCTTATATGGCGCCCGTACCCTTTCGGGGTCGGCGATGTGACTCCACCATGTTGTCCACAACGGCAGCCGCACTTGCGACTGCTCAGAACTGCGATGTTGAAACGCTTGCACGGGACACCTGGCAAAACACAATTAACTGTTTTTCGCTGGAAAACTGGCAGCCGCAGCCCTGATTTCCCGGCCGAACACAGGTATTTTTAACGCATATGCAGGAGTATTTGTTTTGCCGTCATTAAAAGGCAAGTGCACCTCAAAAACAGAGGGATATTTGCCTTTTGCTTTTTTAAAAAAGACTCACGGCGCAAGTTTTAATTCATTTTGTTCATTTTTTGTGTTTGCTTTTAGCTTATTTATTTGCAGGATTCTATATCTCAAACTTTTCCATTTTAGCACTGCAAAGCAATAATTGATTTAACAATTTGTTTATGATCACTAGTTTTCGTCTTGTTTAATTCTAGATTTTCTACGTTTAAAAATATTTTGCAAGAATAATGTCTTGAATTACTTCAAGGAACGTGCTAATATGTGCTTGTAGACAAAAACTATTTTGCAAGTTTTCTGTCAAAGTTGAGTGTCAATGAATAGAACAGTGATTTATTGATTGGGAGGATTTTAAGATGAACGCGTATGTCGAAAGTGTAATCGAAAAAGTCAAGAAAAAGTACCACTATGAACCCGAGTTTGTACAGTGTGTTGAAGAAGTACTCAGCACCCTGTCCCCCGTCGTGGACGCGCACCCTGAGTATGAGAAAGCTGACCTGCTCGGCAGAATGGTTGAGCCTGAGAGAATGATCTCTTTCCGCGTGACTTGGGTGGACGATAACGGCCTTGCCCAGACCAACACCGGTTACCGTTGCCAGTTCAACGGCGCCATCGGCCCATACAAGGGTGGCCTGCGCTTTGCTCCCAACGTTTATTCCGGCATCATTAAGTTCCTTGGTTTTGAGCAGACTTTTAAGGATTCCCTGACCTCCCTGCCTATGGGTGGTGCTAAGGGCGGCGCTGACTTCGACCCCACCGGCAAATCCGACGCCGAAATCATGCGTTTCTGCCAGTCCTTCATGAGCGAGCTTTATCGCCACATCGGCCCCGATGTTGACGTTCCCGCTGGCGACCTTGGCGTTGGCGCACGCGAGGTTGGTTATCTTTACGGCCAATACAGAAGACTGCGTGGCGCATTTGAAAATGGCACCATCACCGGCAAGGGCATGTCCTTCGGCGGTTCTCTGATCCGCCCTGAAGCGACCGGATTTGGCGCTGTTTATTATCTTGTTGAAGTGCTCAAGCACGAAAACGACTCCATCAAGGGCAAGACTGTTGCACTGTCTGGCTTCGGCAATGTTTGCTGGGGCGTCGCTAAGAAGCTCGCAGAGCTCGGCGCTAAGCCTGTAACCCTCTCTGGTCCTGATGGCTATATCTATGATCCCGATGGCATCATCACCGAAGAGAAGATCAGCTACATGCTTGAAATGCGTACTTCCAACCGCAATAAGGTCAAGGATTACGCTGACAAGTTCGGCTGCAAGTTTGTCCCCAACGCAAAGCCCTGGGGCGAGAAGGTTGACATCATCATGCCTTGCGCTATGCAGAACGACGTTGATCTCACAGCTGCTAAGAAGCTTGTTGAAAACGGTGTTAAGTATTACATCGAAGTTGCCAACATGCCCACCACCAACGAGGCGCTCCTTTACCTGATGGATCAGAAGAACGTTATCGTTGCACCCTGCAAGGCTGTCAACGCCGGCGGTGTTTCGGTTTCCGGTCTTGAGATGAGCCAGAACTCCATGAGATACAACTGGACTGCTGAAGAAGTCGACGCCAAGCTCAAGCAGATTATGAAGCAGATTCACGACAATTCTGTCGAGTGCGCAGAGCGCTATGGTCTGGGTTATAACCTGGTTGCTGGTGCTAATATCGTTGGTTTCCAGAAAGTTGCCGACGCCATGATAGCACAGGGCATTTTCTAATAGTTGCTATACTCCTCTTCCACCCAACACATGCGGGGCCGTTTTATCGGCTCCGCATGTATTATTTTTTATAAGCCAAACGTCAAAGGCCCGGCGGTACCTGACGGTACAGCCGGGCACCTTATACTGTGCTTCCAATAATAAATCACAGTATTATCATATCTCATCAGGCCGATTCAAACGAACATATTCGAGCAGCGCTTCGGCTTCGTTGGGCAGCGTTTCATCAAGCACCTTTTGCAGCAGCAAATCAAGCAGTACACCGAGCTGTGGCCCCTGTGAAACACCTGCCGCAATGATATCTCTTCCGGACACAACAAGCTCAGACCGGTTTAAGGGTAGTCGCTGTGCTGCAATACTTTGCATCAGACATTCCACCCTTTCAAGACCCGCCAGCCTCTCTTGGCGCATATCCGGTCGCTGCGCCATAATATCGGCTTTTTGTACTAACAGCAATCGACGCATTGCCGCAAAGCCATACTTTGAAAGCAATTTTTTGATTTTAATCTTATCTGCATCGCACAGCGAAAGGTCATGCCGTTGCACGAGAAATAGAATCTGTTCTCGCGCAGTATTACCAAATTTCAGACGTCTAAGAACCACTTCGGCCAACTTGGCACTTTGTGCTGCGTGTCCATAAAAATGCCCGTGGCCGTCGGCGCAAAGTGGTTTTCCAATATCGTGTAGCAACAGGGCAACCTTCAGGACAGATTCCGGCGGTGCAAACCCCACTGCATGCGCAGTATGGGCATATACATCGTAGCAGTGGTAATCCTTTCGCTGCTCCAACCCCAACGTGGGTTTTAGTTCGGGAAAAACGGCGAAAATTATTTCGTGGTATTCCATCAATACTCGCGCACAATCCGGTGCACAAAGCAGCTTTTCAAGTTCGGCGCGTATCCGTTCGGCTGAAAGTGCCGCAAGCTGGCCGGTATGCTGTAGCATGCTACCCGCCGTCTGAGGTTCTATAACAAACCCCAACACAGCAGCAAAACGCAACGCCCGCAAAATCCGCAAAGCATCTTCGCCAAAGCGGCGCTCAGGTGCCCCAATTGCACGTATGATGCCTTTTTGTAAATCTTGCTGACCACCAAACAGATCTATAATGCTATCGTCTTCGCCTAAGCACATCGCGTTGATTGTAAAGTCTCTGCGTGCAAGATCGGTTTCAATCGCGCGCGAAAAACAAACACTATCCGGCCTTCTGCTGTCGGAATAGGTTCCATCCTGCCTAAAGGTTGTCACCTCGATTGGTGTATGGTCAATAACAACGGTTATCGTTCCATGCTTTGCGGCACCCTGACCGATCTTGAGCATTCTAAAACCAGAGAACACTGCCAACATTTCCGTCGGTGTAGCCGAGGTGGTAATATCCCAGTCATGCGGCGTGTTGCCTAACAACAGGTCGCGCACACAGCCGCCCACCGGCACCGCGCGAAAACCCGCCCTGCGCAGACATTCCAGCACCGTTTGAATATTTTCCGGAATATCAAATCGCACCTTTTCCCCTCTTTTCAGGCAATAATAATATTATCAGTATAACACATCGGTCAAGCAATACTCTTGACAGCCACGCCAAATAGTCCTATATTTATGCAGGAGATTATTTTAAAGGAGTTTTAATTAATGAGCACAGAATGCAACCACAATTGTGGCAGCTGCTCCGCAAACTGCAGCGAACGCCAGAATACACAAAGTCTGCTCGAAGCGCTTAACCCCCAAAGTAGCGTTAAGAAAGTCATCGCTGTTGTCAGCGGTAAGGGTGGCGTTGGCAAAAGCCTTGTAACGGCACTGATGGCCTGTGAAATGAATCGGCGCGGCGCCCACGTCGGTGTGCTGGATGCCGACATCACCGGCCCCTCGGCCCCGCGAGCATTCGGCATTGCCCAAAAGGCCGCCACCGATGGGAACGTGATACTACCGGTAAAGTCGGCGGGGGGCATCGATGTGATGAGCGTCAACCTGCTGCTTGAAAATGACGCGGATCCTGTCGTCTGGCGCGGTCCTGTCATAGCCAATGCGGTCAAACAGTTTTGGAGCGACGTGCTCTGGGAAGATATCGACTATATGTTTATTGACATGCCCCCCGGAACCGGCGACGTACCACTGACGGTGTTTCAATCCATCCCAGTCAATGGCATCATTGTCGTCACCTCTCCACAGGATCTTGTTTCGATGATCGTAGAAAAAGCGATGCGCATGGCTGAGATGATGAACATACCGGTGCTTGGCCTGGTGGAAAATATGAGCTATGTTGAGTGCCCCGACTGCGGCAAAAAGTTTTCGATCTTTGGCGAAAGCAAACTGGGCGAGATTGCCGAACAGCACAAAACACGCGTGCTGGGCCGACTGCCAATCAAACCCGAAATTGCCGCTGCGGTGGATGCTGGCGCAATTGAGAGTATCCCTGGCGGTGACTGGCTGGCGTTAGCGGCCAACGCCGTAGCCGTATTGTAAGAAAAATAAATGTGCATCTAATAGCAAAAAGGCTGCAATCGCAGCCTTTTTTTAATACATCTGGTTTTTATGTTATTAAAAGGTCAAAACCAGCGCAAACTAAAAACGAACGGTGAAACCGTTCGTTTTTTGTTTAGCCTATTTTATTCAGCTTGTTAGCCAGAGCAGACTTCTTACGGGAAGCTGTATTCTTGTGAATAACTCCCTTAGCGGCGGCCTGATCGACAAGCTTGATGGCATTGCGAACAACCTCAGCGCTGTTTTCAGCACCCTCTGCGAGAGAAAGCTCCGCCTTCTTCACGGTGGATCTCAGACGGGATTTCTGAGCCTTGTTGAGCTCGGTTTTCGTTGCAATAACCTTAACTCTCTTTTTCGCGGATTTGATGTTGGGCATTGTTACACCTCCTTACTATCGCAGTACAGTACAAGTTATATTATCATTATTTGCGTAAAAAAGCAACTGTTTTCACAATTTTTTTGATGGGAAGAATTATTTATGCAAAAATCAACGGAATTTCGCACCGACCTAGCACTTGAAGCAGCCGATACCGGCGACGGAAAGCTGCCTTCTGGCGTATCTGTTTCAGAAAAGGTAATTCAAGACATTAAAGTTACCACTGTCTGCATTGAGACTCCGCAGGCCGTCGAGCGGCTTGGCCGGCCAATCGGGACATACCTGACCTTTGAGGGCGCATTGACAAACGATCAGGCATTTATCGACCTTTTGACTCATTCGCTACAGGAATTGCTGCCTGAAGGGCCTGTGTTGGTGGTGGGGCTGGGTAACCGAGACATTACACCCGATTCGTTGGGCCCTGACGTGGCACAGCAGGTAATTGCCACCTACCACTTTTTGCCCGAACAGCTTGAAAGCATCGGTCTGCAAAATCTGCGTAAGGTTTGTTCGCTGGCGCCCGGCGTCATGGGACAAACTGGTTTTGAGGCAGCAAGTCTTGTCTTCGCTGCACTTAAAACGTTACCATTCTCTGCTGTGATTGCAGTAGATGCCCTTGCGGCCCGCTCAGCCTCGCGTCTAGGCAATACAATACAGCTTTCAACCTCCGGTATTTCGCCCGGCTCCGGTGTCTTAAATGCCCGCGCAGAGCTTTCGAGTCAGTCTTTGGGCGTACCGGTATTTTCGTTTGGCATACCAACCGTAGTGGATGCCGCAACGTTATTAAATGACCTCTGCCCCTCCTGCAGTAACAGCAACGAAGCTGCGTTGTCCATGATGGTAACCCCCCGCGACATTGATCAGGTTATCACACAAGGGGCACGTATTATGGCCGTGGCTATCAACCGGGCGCTTCAACCACAGCTGAGCCAGCAAGATATCACCGCACTGATGAGCTGAATCCATAGCATGTCATTTTGCATACTTCTCCGACTCGCCGAATAAGATGGAATGATGATTATACGGAGGGCATGCAGGTGAAAAAGACGGAATATAAAATGCTGCGCCGCTTAAAAGTGGCCATTGCTGCTGCGATCACGCTTATCGCTCTTTGGAGCGTTCTTGCTATAATTTTGCCCGCGCTTTCGCCGCTTCTGGTTCGCACGGCACTTTTTTCGGCTGCATTGACTATGCCAGAGGGCACCGTTAACCAGCTCAAAGAGCGTTTTGGCACTGCATCCGCCCCGGCGAGCGTCTCCGAAGCCCCCGCTTCGGAATCGACTTCCGTTCCCACCTCTTCGGCCGAGGTGGTTTCGCAGCCACTCAGCGATGAATCGGCATCGGAATCCGAACCTCCCGTGATTGATTCCTTTTCGTCAGCTCAGCCTGAAATACCAAAAAAATATCAAGGCGAGGTGCTGGCGGAAAATATGTCGGGTAAAAAAGGCGGACTTGCCTTTCCAATAAGCCATTTTTGGCTGAGGAATTACACGTCTTTTTCAGAGCAGGATATCAAGAATGTGTTGAAACAGCCGATGAACATCGCGTTGGAAAACACGAAGGAACCGCAGGTTTTAATATATCACACCCACGCCACCGAAAGCTTTTGTCCCTATGACAGCGAGATCTACGACACGCGGTATAACTGGCGCAGCACCGACAACAATAACAATATGGTAGCGGTGGGGGCTGTCATGGCACAAACGCTGCGAGAACACGGTATCGTCGTTTTGCAGGACACTAGCCAGCACGATTACCCCTCTTATGACGGCTCCTATGCCAATAGCTATCGCGCTATTAAGGACTATCTGGTGCGCTACCCCACAATTAAGGTTGTGCTTGACCTGCACCGCGATGCCATAGAGCGGGACGGCAAAGTCATTGTAAAACCCACACTGGAGGTAAACGGCAAAAAATACGCCCAGCTGATGGTTATTGCAAACTGTGATGACGGCAGCGGACTTATTCCGAACTGGCACGAAAATTTCCGCTTTGCCGCTGCTTTTTCTGATAGGCTTGAGCTTAATACCCCCGGCATTACCCGACCGTTGATGTTTTCTTATCGCAAGTATAATCAGCAGCTTTCTACCGGTGCGTTGCTGATTGAATTTGGTTCGCATGCCAACACGTTAGATGAAGCTAAAAACACCGCTGTGCTTGCCGGAGAAGCGCTGGCGCAGGTGCTGCTTGAAACGCAAAAGAAGGGAAGTTAAAACATAATATCATGCAAAGAAAAGAGCTGTTGCGCATCTTCTTCACGTCCTTTGTCATAACCCTAATCGCTTTTTGTTTTATTATGAGCTTTATATGGGTAGACCTCAAGGCCGACCGAAATGGTTTTCCGGGCTTTTTACCTTCGCTGCACTTGGAACAAGTTGAACCACTCATCTACGAACTAGATACCCCCGCCAAGCAGTACCGGCTGGATTTCACGGCTGCCGAAAAGCTTGCCGAGACACTTCAACACACCGAGGCGTGGGTTCTGCCCGAAGATTGGCGAATTTTCACCCGCACGTCGCTGTATATCCGCGAGCGGCTAGAAGCGCACAAAAAATATCGGCAAGAGCAAGAATTCTATAAAAACGCCGGCCTGGTTTAAAGGTGAAGCAATTGCCCCCCACAGCGACACCGGTAACGTTCCGGATGTAGCACAAGGGCGCTTTTTTTCATTCGTGTCAACACCGCCCCACAGCGCTGGCACTGCAACCGGTAACGGCAGGGCTTATCATTTAATATTCCGAGCACCTCCGGGCTGTGGGTGCGCTGAATGTCGTAGCCGTAGGCCGCATTCATACGTTCGGCAAAACTCTTCCACCGCACCTGATGATTACGACACCCCTTACAGCTATGTAATATTTCATGCGCCAGCACCGTTTTGCAGGCATGCTCCCCCGCAGCGACCACCCGCCCCGCTAGCTCAATCTGGCAGCTGCCGTCCGCTAAAACGACGCAACGGCCAAACCGCGTTTTAGCGCGGGTATTAATCTGCACATTTGGTAGAATATCCGGCGAGACAGGGATGCCCAGCGCCTTTGCCTCGGCGATCACCACTTTGAGCAGCTCGTCTGCGTCACACATAGCGTTTACTCCTTTGTCCACAATAAGTTTTGTATTTAAGTCGGCGATATGGCGTATAAGCTCCCACACAATACTGCCATCTTTAGTTTTCAATTCCGTCAATCAACTGTGGCGACGTGGTTTTCCTCTCAAATCCTTTTCTCTAAAACTAAGTGGAGGCACGGCAGCCGATCTATTCATCCGCTGCCGTGCCCCCTTTTATTACGTTTACCTATTTTTTCTTAGATATAGCCAGCTTGGCCTTGGCGGCAATCTCCTCGGCTGTCAGCTTATAAGCTTTGAGAACCAGCTGAGCCTTGCCCGAGCGGCCAAACTCATCCTGTACGCCGTGGCGAACAACCGGCACCGGATAATTTTCGCTCAGGAATTCGGCCACCGCCGCGCCGAGGCCGCCCAGCACGTTATGCTCTTCACTGGTGACGATTGCACCGGTCTCTTTGGCGGCTTTGAGCAAAAGGTCGGTGTCCAGCGGCTTGATGGTATGCATATCGAGGACGCGGGCCGAAATGCCCTCTGAGGCCAGCAGCTCGGCGGCTTTGAGCGCCTCCTGCACCATCATGCCCACCGCGACAATCGTCACATCGGCCCCATCCTTGAGCGCAATTCCCTTGCCCAGTTCAAAGTGATAGCCTTCAATCGTATCGGTCACCGTTTCGACCGCCAGACGGCCCAAACGCATATAGGCAGGGCCGTTGTATTCAACCAGCGCCTTGACAGCCTGCTCCATCTCATAGCCGTCGCAAGGGCAAAGCACCATCATGCCCGGAATGGCACGCATCAGCGCAAAATCCTCGATGCACTGGTGGGTTGCGCCGTCCTCACCGACAGAAAGACCTCCGTGCGAACCGACAACCTTAACATTCAAACGGGGATAGCAAATAGAGTTTCGAATCTGCTCCCAAGCGCGACCGGCTGTAAACATTGCAAAGGAGTTAATAAACGGTTTTTTGCCGCAAGCCGCAAGCCCCGCTGCCACACCGGCCATATCGGCCTCGGCGATGCCCATGTTGAAAAAACGTTCCGGGCAAGCCTTGGCAAATCCATTGGTCATCGTCGCACCCGAAAGATCGGCATCCAGCACTAGCAACTCAGGATGGTTTTCCGCCAGCTTGATAATCGCCTTACCGTAGGCGGCACGTGTTGCAATCACTTCACCCATCGTCTTAACCCTCCAGTCCTTTCAAAAACGCTTCCAGCTCGGCCTTACCTTGCTCATACAGCTCGTCATTGGGTGCCTTGCCGTGCCAGGCATAGTTGTTTTCCATATAAGAAACGCCCTTGCCCTTAACGGTGTTCGCCAGAATCATAACCGGCTGGCCCTTGACGGTTTTAGCCTCGTCAAGCACCGCTTTAATGGCAGCATAATCATGTCCGTCTACTTTAAATACCTTCCAGCCAAAGGCTTCCCACTTCTTATCAAGCGGTTCAGAGGGCATAACGTCCTTGGTTGCACCATCAATCTGGAGACCGTTGACATCGATAATACCACAGAGGTTATCAAGCTCGTATTTTGAGGCGGCCATCCCAGCCTCCCAAATCTGGCCCTCTGCAATTTCACCATCGCCCATCATGGCGTAGACACGGTAATCCTTTTGGTCGATTTTGCCGGCCAGCGCCATACCGACCGCAGCCGAAAGCCCCTGCCCCAAGGAGCCTGTGGACATATCAACACCGTTGACGTGATGCATCTCAGCGTGGCCAGACATGTGCCCCTCTACCGAACGGAAGAGGTCAAGGTCAGAAGCGGGGAAGAAGCCACGCAGTGCCAGCACCGAATAAAGTGCCGGGGTGCAATGCCCCTTAGAAAGCACAAAACGGTCGCGATTGGGGTTCTTGGAATTAGCGGGGTCCACCTTCATCGTTTCAAAATATAAGACCGTGAGCATATCCATGGCGGAAAGCGACCCGCCGATATGGCCCGAAGCGCAGGTATGCACAGCCTTTAGCGCGGCAAGACGCGCCTTTGTGGCTGTAATCGCCAACTCTCTGATGCGAGATTGTTCCATAACAAAGCTCCCTTTCAATACTTTATTTTAACTGCTCGACAGCGCCGCTGCCGGCTATTTTAACAAATTTTTCAGCACGGCGAATTTTGAAGGCTCAAGACCCGCCCACCAATACCGGAAAACTGTAGTTCACCGCCCAAACTTTTCAATCAATTGCCACATTTGGTCAACTACTTTTTTATTACCCTTTTTATTCTGGTGCGGAATATACTGCATACCTATAATAACGCCAATACCCATACCCAAAAACAAAAAGCCATATTCCATATCTGGCGCCCTCAGACTATTTTTCTAACACTGACAGATCAAGTGCATCAAAGCTCTGCAGCAGCCCGGCCACCCGGCGCAATAAAGTCTGGCAGTCGCCTTCGGCGTTGCCCTCAACGTTCAGCGGCAACAACGGATCATGCAGTGATAGGCGTAACAGCGCCCACCCTTCGGGAAAGGTCAGTCGTATGCCCTCATAAGAATTAGGCGCAACCGTATAACCTGCTTCTCGTGCCCGCTCTTCAAAAACTTTAAGAACCGTTTCACCGGTCTTGGCAAAATCAGCCCCTGCAATCGGGATGCGTACTTCTTTTTCTTCAAAGGCAGCGGGTAGCGTCTCAATCAGAGCGCCCAACCGCTTGCCCTGATTCTTTGCTCGCGCAGCGGCCACTAAAAGCTTGACCGCCATATAGGCACCGTCGTCAAGAAAATAATTTTCCGACAGTGCGCCATGGCCAGAGGTTTCGATCGCCAGCGGACAGACAACGCCTTCCTTGTTCAGGCGAATCGCCTCATTGATCACATTTTTATAACCGCGCTTAAAGCGGTGGTGCCGCATTCCCAGTTCGCTTTCCAAAAATGTTGTGAGCCTGTCCGACGTCACCGAATCGGTGACGACCGTCGCACCGGGATAATCGGGCGCTAAAACCGCTGCCATCATCGCAATAATAGCGTCGCGATTGACCTCTTCGCCATTGGGAAGCACCGCCGACATACGATCGACGTCTGTATCAAAGATAATGCCGAGATCGGCATTGTTTTTAACTGTTGCCGCGCGCACTGACGCCATAGCCGCCTTGTTCTCAGGATTCGGCATATGATTCGGGAAAGTGCCGTCAGGCTCTAAAAACTGGCTACCAGAAATGTCGGCCCCCAGCGGCAACAGCACCTTCTCGGCAAAAAAGCCACCCGCGCCGTTACCGGCATCCAGCACGACGTGCAGTCCGGCGAGCGGATGGTCATAGTCCGCCGCAGCAACGCCGCGTTTAATCTTTTGACAAAGGTCGGCTGAATAAAGTGAAATTAAATCAAGCGGCTGCGCCTGTTTGTCGCTATGTTGTTCGATAATCTGTTCCGCCGCTTTGAGCACCGCCTTAATGTCCGGCTTGTCAAACCCACCGTCGCGGTCAAAAAGCTTCATACCGTTGCGTTCCATCGGCAGGTGACTGGCCGTGATCATCACCGAGCCGTCAAAATCGGTCTCAGAATAAACCGTGGCGCAAAACATGGCCGGGGTTGAGGCCATTGCACAATCAAACGCCTGCGCTCCTGCGGCCAGAATTCCGGAAAGTATCGCTTCCTTTAATGCCGTTGCCGTCACGCGCGAGTCATGCCCCACACCAATTTTAAGGCTTTCACAATTTTTACCCGCCTTTTTAGCCACATATTGCACAAACGCAATGGCAATTCTGTTTGCAATGTCCGCCGTGAGACTGACCGGCGCGCCACCAGGAACGGCCAGCGCCACCCCGCGAATGTCGCTGCCGTTTTGCAGCGCTGAAAGGTTGGTGTTCATCAGTATCTCCCCCCGCTTTTCGTGTTGCTGCTTGCATCGCTCATACAGCATTATTATACACGACTTTGCCTTTAACACAACCTTGCAACATCTTTTTTCTCTTTGTATGACAGAAAGTACACCAAAAAGAGCACCGCTTTTGTAAGGAGTGCAGACGCAAGAAAATGCTGCGGACAGCCAACGCCATCCACAGCATAATAGATCGGTTAAATTCTGGCGACACCGCTCTTGCGTGCAGCCTCTGCCACCGCCTTCGCGACTGCGTCCTTAACGCGCGGGTCAAACGGCGCGGGAATGATATATTCCGCCGACAGCTCGGCCTCCGAGACAAGGCCGGCCAGTGCGTAAGCCGCAGCAATTTTCATCTCGTCATTGATGTCGCTGGCGCGAACGTCAAAGGCGCCACGAAAAATGCCCGGGAACGCCAGAACGTTATTAATCTGGTTAGCAAAGTCGGAACGACCGGTACCCACCACCGCAGCGCCCGCGGCAATGGCCTCATCGGGCATAATTTCGGGGATGGGGTTCGCCATCGGAAACAAAATAGCCTTATCGGCCATGGTGCGCACCATCTCGCCGGTGACAGTGCCGGGTGCCGAAACGCCAATGAATACATCCGCACCGCGCAAAACCTCTGCAAGCGTTCCTTTCTTGCCAAGCTTGTTCGAAATTTTCGACATCTCCTGTTTTTCGGTATTAAGATCGTCACGGCCCTCATAAATGGCACCGTTGCGATCGCACATCACAACGTCCTGAAGCCCCATCGCTTGAAGCAGCTTGATGATGGCAATACCCGCAGCACCCGCACCGCTGGTGACAACGCTGATATCTTTGATGTCTCTTCCGGTGAGCTTCAACGCGTTAATTAAAGCAGCCAGTACCACTACGGCCGTTCCGTGCTGATCGTCATGAAAGATCGGAATATCACAGCGCGCCTTTAATTGGCGCTCAATCTCAAAACAGCGCGGGGCGGCAATATCCTCAAGATTGATACCGCCAAAGCTGCCCGCCAGCAGCGCGACTGTATTGACGATATCCTCCACCTTTTGAGAGCGAATGCAAAGCGGTACGGCGTCTACGTCGCCAAAAGCCTTGAACAGCACGCATTTGCCCTCCATAACCGGCATGCCCGCCTCAGGGCCGATGTCACCAAGCCCCAGTACAGCAGAACCGTCGGTGACAACCGCGACGGTATTCCAGCGGCCGGTCAGCTCGTAGCTTTTGGCCGGATCCTTTTGTATCTCCAGACACGGGGTAGCAACGCCGGGGGTATAGGCAAGCGAAAGCTCATCCTTGCCGGTAACAGCCACCTTGGGAACTGTTTCGAGCTTGCCGCGCAGCGCATAGTGCAGCTTGAGCGATTCCTGTGCGTAATCCATAATGAATCCTCCTAAAATGCCAGATATAAATGTTATAAACTGTATTATATGGGACAACCCCGATTTTTGCAATCACTGGATATCGTTTTATAAAGCACATAAAAAGGAGGGATGCGAACCTTTGCCCGTATCCCTCCTAATATTAATTATTTTTCCAGCTCGTGCAACTGCGCCGCATAGGGCGAGTTCATCGAGTTGTGCTCCGATGCACCACTCTGGTAGCGCGAAACATTTGCCGCACTTTTATAAACTGGCTGAATGGTGCCGGCGCCCGCCACGCAGCCGCCAGGACAACCCATACCTTCGAGCAGGTATCCGTTGCGCTTACCTGCTTTGGCTAACGCCAGCATCTTGCGGCATTCACGCAGGCCGTCGGCATAATCCACCAGCACTTCGCGGTCAGGGTGCATGGTTTTAATGGCGTGTGCCACAGCGCCTGCCACACCGCCCGAAACCGCAAACCCACGACCCGCACCGGTTGATTCACCAAACACCTCTGTTTCAACTGGCTCAATGGTATTAAAATCAATGTTCTTAGCGTCAAACATGCCCTGAAGCTCTTCAAAAGTCAGCACAAAATCCACATCGCTGCGCACAGTTCGGCGCGAAGCTTCCAGCTTTTTCGCGGCGCAAGGGCCGATAAACACTACACGCGCATTAGGCCGCTTCTTTTTGACCATGCGTGCCGTCAGAACCATGGGTGTGAGTGCCATCGAAATATAGGGTTCAAATTCGGGGAATAATTTCTTGGCCATTACGCTCCACGACGGGCAGCAGCTCGTCGCCATAAAAGGCTGCTCAGCAGGCACCTTCTCAAGAAAATCATGCGCCTCTTCTATGGTGCACAGATCTGCACCGACCGAAACGTCAACCATGTCTGCAAAGCCTAGTGCCTTCATCGCCGCCATAAGCTTCTGCGGGGTCACCTTGTCTCCGAACTGGCCGACAAACGCCGGGGCCACCGCCGCAACGACCTCATCGCCCTCTTTGATGGCGTGAATCAACTGAAAAATCTGGCTCTTGTCCGCAATCGCCGAAAAGGGGCAGTTGACAAGACACATGCCACAGCTGACACATTTATCGTAGTTAATCTTGGCACGACCAAACTCATCACTTTCAATTGCGTCCATACCGCAAGCCGCAGCGCAGGGGCGTTCAATTTTTATGATAGCGTTATAGGCGCACTGTTCAATGCATTTGCCACATTTAATACACTTGCTCTGGTCAATCACACTTTTATTGCCCTTGACTGTTTTGATGGCGTCCTTTGGGCAGACCTCTCGACAAGGGTGGGCAATACAGCCCTGACAGGCGTCGGTCACCCGCACCTGCTTTGTAGGACAGGCATTGCACGCAAAAGAAATAATGTTAACCAGCGGCGGGTCATAATACTTTCTAGCAATGGCGCTCTCGATAATACCATCGCTGACCGGAGCGTGCTCCGCTACCGGGCGCAGCGGCAGGCCGATGGCTAAGCGCAAGCGTTCAGCAACAATGGCACGCTCTAAAAAAATATTCTCGCGGTTAGCCGCCACCTCACCCGGAATAATTTTAAAAGGCAGCGCAACAATACGGGAATAGTCACCGCCTTCATACGCCAGGCGGGCAATTTCGGTAAAAACACTTCTCCTGATGTCATTTACAAATGTGTGTACACCTCTCACAAATACTCCTCCTTCAATTTATGTGCATGACGCATAATTTCTAATCAATAATTTTGTTTAATTCCTCGATATTATAGCAAGTTACTCTGTCATTTACAATAGGTAAATGCAAGATTAACTGTCATTTTACACGTATTTAAGTGTAAATATTTTATTTGCCTTAAAATTACATTACTTTTATGCTTTTCGTTGCGTTTTATTTGCTTTTTATTGTATAATAACCCCAATACAGCTATTCTACAAAGAAATTTCCATCGACATTTGAGGGGGTTAAATTTGTCGCTGAGTCTATGCGATTTTAGTATAATAAAAAGCCTCAGATAGTATAGGCTGTCCCAAGACGTTCGGGACAAGCTTTTTTACATTTTTATCAACCACAACCATAGCGTACAGTGGTATAATAATTGCAAAGTATTTGCTATGGTCGGGCGGCTGTCAGCAGCCCGATTTGCAATCTGATTTTTTGCCTTTTTGTAAGCAAATTTGCCATGGCGCGCCTTTCTCTTTATAATAACTATAACGCAGCTATAATAATGCAATGATGCCCATGGCGCGCCGCTTAAAACGGCCCCCCTTTTACTGGGCAATTATGCAACTGCATATCTTGTTCTTGTGATATAATGGTTATAGCGGTTATTAAACCCACGTATCGCCCTTTTAATGGTACCCCCTTAGTTTACGCGCCTTGCTTTCGTTTTTTAGTTAAACCATACAGCATGGCTTTTCCATGAATTAAGAGTTCGTGGTATAATTAGTAAAGATATTATCAGTCGAAGGAGACTAAACCATGACCGAAGCCCAGAAGCTTATCCGAAACTTCTGCATCATCGCACATATCGACCACGGCAAAAGCACATTGGCCGACCGCATCCTGGAGAAAACCAATACGATCGCGCGGCGAGACATGTCCGAACAGCTACTCGACAATATGGATATCGAGCGTGAGCGCGGTATCACCATCAAATCGCGCGCGGTGCGTCTCAACTATAACGCCAAGGACGGTCAGACCTATGCCTTTAATCTGATCGACACACCTGGACACGTCGATTTTAACTACGAGGTGTCCCGCTCACTGGCCGCCTGTGAAGGTGCTCTTCTGGTCGTGGACGCCTCTCAGGGCATTGAGGCACAGACACTGGCCAACACTTATCTCGCCATAGAGCATGACCTTGAGGTCGTACCAATTGTCAATAAAATTGATCTGCCCGCCGCAGACCCCGACCGCGTATGCCAAGAGGTGGAGGACATCATCGGCATCCCCGCATTGGATGCCCCGCGCATATCAGCCAAGCAGGGCATCGGTATTGAAGAGGTGCTTGAGCGCGTGGTCTCAGACATCCCCGCGCCTCAGGGTGACAGCACAGCGCCGCTCAAGGCGTTAATTTTCGATTCCTGCTATGACAGTTACAAGGGTGTCATCGTCTATGTGCGGGTGAAAGAAGGCTGTCTTAAAACTGGCATGAAAATTAAGATGATGGCATCAAATGCGCAGTTCCAGATTGTCGAATGCGGTGTGATGGGTGCCGTCAACCTCGTCCCCACCGGTAGTCTATCGGCGGGTGAAGTGGGTTATTTTACCGCCTCGATCAAAACGGTGCAGGATACACATGTCGGCGACACCGTAACCAGCGTTGAACGCCCTGCCGATATTCCGCTGCCCGGCTACCGCAAAGTCAACCCAATGGTTTTCTGCGGCATCTACCCCGCCGACGGCGCTAAATATCCCGATCTGCGCGACGCGCTGGAAAAACTGAACCTCAACGACGCCTCGCTCTCGTTCGAGCCCGAAACGTCGATGGCTTTAGGGTTCGGTTTCCGCTGCGGTTTTTTGGGTCTCTTACACCTTGAAATCATCCAGGAGCGCCTAGAGCGTGAATATAACCTTGACCTCATCACCACCGCCCCATCGGTTGTCTATTATCTGAATCTGACCGACGGCACGCGGCTGCGTATAGACAACCCCACCAATTACCCCGATCCCTCGTTGATAGAAATGGCCGAGGAACCGTTTATCAAGGCGAGTATCTTCACCCCTGCCGCCTATATCGGCAGTATTATGGAGTTGTGCCAAAGCCGGCGTGGCATCTATCTTGACACTAAATATCTTGACGCTGACCGTGTCGAGCTGCATTACCGTTTACCGCTCAACGAGGTGGTATACGACTTTTTTGATGCGCTGAAATCACGCACAAAGGGCTATGCCTCTTTTGACTATGAGCTGACGGGATATGAGCCCTCGAAGCTTGTCAAGCTCGATATCCTGCTCAACGGAGAGGTAGTCGACGCGCTATCTTTCATCGTTCATGCCGACGGCGCCTACCCTCGTGCGCGGCGCATGTGCGAAAAGCTCAAGGATACCATTCCGCGCCAACTGTTTGAAATCCCTGTGCAGGGCGCGGTTGGCGGCAAGGTCATTGCGCGTGAGACGGTGAGAGCTATGCGTAAGGACGTGCTGGCCAAGTGCTACGGTGGCGACATCAGTCGAAAGAGAAAGCTGTTAGAAAAACAGAAGGAAGGCAAAAAACGCATGCGCCAGGTCGGCTCGGTCGAGGTACCGCAGGAGGCGTTTATGTCGGTCCTTAAACTTGACGAATGACCGGGGGCATCTATCTACACGTCCCATTCTGTACAGCCAAATGCCCTTATTGCGACTTCTATTCGCAACGCGGTACTGCCGAGGATTATGATCGATATCTCACCGCTATTCTCAGAGCGATAGATGGTTTTAATGGCACATTTGAAGCCGACACCATCTATTTTGGCGGCGGTACCCCTGTTTTATTAGGGGCCGAACGTTTGATTTCGCTGTTAAATGCGCTAAAGCACCGTTTCGGCGAAAGTCCGCTTGAAGTGACCATAGAAGCAAACCCCTGTGCTGTGGATGAGTCGTTTTTGCGTCAATTAACCGAAGGTGGATTTAACCGCATCTCGTTTGGCGTACAGTCGATGAATGACGAGACGCTGCATACACTCGGGCGCAGACATTCCGCCGGGCGCGCGGAAGAAATGATTCTGGCGGCTGACCGCGCGGGCTTTGAACACATTTCGGCCGACTTGATGCTGGCGGTGCCGGGGCAGCGTATCGAAGAAGTCGACGCGTCTATCAAGGCGCTGGCCGCGTTGCCGATCGACCATTTGTCGGCTTATCTCTTGAAAATTGAGCAGGGCACTTTTTTCGCCAAACACTACGCTGATCCGGATGAGGATTTTGCCGCCGACTGTTATCTTAAAATGGTGGAGAGCTGTCTACAGCACGGCTTTGCCCAATATGAAATCTCAAACTTTTCAAAGGGCGACAGTGCGCAAAGCTTGCACAATCTTAAATATTGGCGCTGCCAGCCCTATCTGGGCATCGGGCCCGCTGCACATTCTTTTTACAATGGTAGGCGCTTTTATTTCCCGCGGAATTTCGCCGCCTTCACCACCGCAGAAAGCCCATGGGATATCACCGTTTATGACGGTTCGGGCGGTGACGAAAATGAACGTCTGATGCTGGGGTTGCGACTGAGCGAGGGCATCCGCTTCGATTCTTTTTCTACTAATTTTGTTGATCAGATTAAGAAAAAGGCCTCACCGCTTGGTGATGCTGGACTGCTCACATTAGATGATATGGGCATTTCGCTGACTGCACAGGGATTTTTACTTTCTAATGCGGTAATTTCCGCTTTGCTATAGCATCATAAAACAATTTGGGGAGGGGAAACAGCATGCCGTCTGCCAAAACAGAATGGATTGCGCTTGTATATTCAGTTCCCGCCACCCCCACAAAAGCTCGCGTATTTGTCTGGCGTAAACTACGCGCACTGCGCGCGCAGACCTTACGCCCCGGTATGGCCCTTTTGCCCAACAACAAAGAGAGTTTGGCAGCGTTGGATATGTTGCGCAAAAAAATTCAGAGTTTTTCAGGCGACGCGGTGCTTCTTGAGATGAACTTTCTTAGCCCCGCTGAAAACGAGGCTATGCGCCGTCGCTTTATTCAGGCGGATGAGGACGATTTGCGCGCCGCCCTGAAGGAGTGTACCGAGCTGATGGAGCGCATGAAAAAAACTTCCGACCCTGATGTTCGCGCTGCCATCGAAAAAACACTGGACAAAAAGCTAAATATTATCCGAAAATCTTCGACCGATGCGATGAAACGTCAGGCTGATGAGTTTGAACAGGCCGTCGGCACGTTATTTGACACCTTGCGCAACCTTCCTGCGGAATTTGCAGCTATGCTGCACATTGATAAATAGAGGGCATGTTTATGAATCTGTTTTCGATTCCCGAAAGAACCCCGGAGGAATTTTGCCAGCTGCTGGCGTTATCCGATAGTTGTCGGATAGAGCGCACCGTATCACAGGGGCACCATTCTCCCAAGGACTTTTGGTACGACCAGGCCGAAGATGAGTTGGTCTGCCTGATTTCAGGCAGCGCCCTGCTGAGCTTTGAGCGCTGTCAGGTTTTCCTGACCGCTGGAGATATGCTGTTTATTCCCGCACATTTAAGGCACCGCGTTGAAGCCACCAGTCACGCCCCACCCTGCGTGTGGCTTTGCATATTCGGACGCTTTAATCAACCTACACCACAGGAGAACCGACCATGAAAATTTCTGAAATATGCCGCAAAAAACCGCTGACTTTTTCGCTGGAGATTTTTCCGCCCAAGCGCGACCGTCCTGTCGAAAGCCTTTATGCTACGATGGATCGCCTCTCTTCGCTAAAGCCTGATTACATCAGCGTCACCTACGGTGCCGGCGGTTCTCTGGCTCAGCAGAAGGTCACCTGTGCGCTCGTGTCCCACATACAAAACAACTGTGGCATCACCCCGTTAGCCCATTTAACCTGTATCAATTCCACCCGCAGCCAGGTTGATGCTATGTTGGACGCGCTGGAGAAGGAAAAGATAGAAAATATTCTGGCGCTACGCGGCGACAGAGTGGCCGAAGCCGAACCTTCGCCCCATTTTGCGTACGCAACCGATTTAATCGCGCACATCAGTGCGCGCGGCGGGTTTGATATTGCTGCGGCCTGCTACCCGGAGGGCCACCCCGATAGCGACAACGCTCAGCAAGATATCAAATATCTTAAAGAAAAGGTTGCTCTGGGCGCATCGCACCTTGTTTCGCAGCTTTTCTTTGACAATGAAGACTTTTTGCGCATGGCTGAGCTGTGTGATAAAGAAAATATCAAAGTGCCGATTCAGGCCGGTATTATGCCGGTAGTTAACGTCAAGCAAATTGAGCGCATGGTGTCGCTCTGTGGAGCTAAGCTGCCTCAAAAATTCGCTAAAATCATGGCGCGTTACGGGGACAATCCACAGGCGTTGTTTGACGCGGGGCTATGTTACGCGACCGAACAGATTGTCGATCTGATTGCCAGCGGTGTTTCAGGTGTACATCTTTACACCATGAATAATCCGATCATTGCAGAAACTATCCATAAAAGTATTGCGAACATTCTGGCTTCATCCAATGGGGAGACGCCGTGAGGTTACCTCTTTCCCGCCCGCTGGCCATCGACCAAAGCGAGGCGCTCCGATATTTGAGAAGCCGTGAAGACACATCCCTTTCCGATGACCTGACTGCGGCCGCCGATAAAATTCTGACGCTTGCTGCGCCTGCTGCGGCGGCGGTTGTGCTCCCGCTTTGTTGGCAGGAGGAAGAGCAGCCGGTTTGCGGCGGACTTACCCTACCTGGAGCTGCCATCGCGCGACATTTAAAGGGCTGTAACCGATGTATGCTTTTAGCGGTGACGCTCGGCTTTGCAGTGGATCGCCATATCTCAATCGCAGGACAGACCACCCCCTATCAGGCACTGCTGCTGGACGCCTGTGCCACTACTGCCATTGAAGATTTGGCCGACCATGCCACCGAACGCGGGCGAGAACTGTTACTAGCTGAGCCGAACGCTGCGACCTTCCGCTTTTCGCCGGGCTATGGTGATCTGCCCTTGGTGTTACAACCAAAGTTGCTTGAGTTACTTGATGCGCGCCGTCTGCTTGGCCTTACGGTCGGCAGTTCGCTGCTGCTTTCTCCGATAAAATCCGTCACCGCCATCATTGGAATTTCGGATATTTGCACGATCAGAGACACTTTCACCCCTTCTGTCACAAAACCGGGCTGCTCTGCCTGCAACATGGCGGGGCGCTGCTCTTACAGTAAATCCAAAACGAAAGGCTGATTCCATGAACCGTTTTTTAGAGGCGCTTAATAAACAGATTATCTTCATCGACGGTGCCATGGGTACGATGCTGCAGCGTTCAGGGCTCAATCCGGGTGAAAACCCGTCGCTGCTGTGCATAACCAACCCTAAGGTCATTGAAGATATTCATGCCGCTTACTTCAAGGCGGGCAGCCATATCGTTTACACCAACACTTTTTCGGCCAGTTCACCTAAGCTGGAGGGCACCGGCCACAGTGTTGACGACGTGATTTCAGCGGCCGTAGGTTGCGCCCGACGTGCGGCCGCCCCCTTTGACGGCATGGTTGCGCTGGATATCGGCCCATTAGGCGAACTTCTAGAACCGCTGGGCACTATGCCCTTTGAGCGCGCCGTTGAACTCTTTACCCAACAGATTAGGGCAGGCGTGAAAGCCGGCGTGGATCTGATTGCGATTGAGACGATGATGGATGTCTATGAAGCCAAGGCTGCGCTGCTGGCCGCCAAGGAATGTTGCAACCTGCCCGTGATAGTGACTATGACTTTTGAGGCGGGGGGCAGAACCTTTACCGGCTGTGATATTCCCGCTATGGCTCTGACGTTGGAAGGCCACGGCGCCGACGTTATTGGCGTCAATTGTTCGGTGGGTCCGCTACAATTGGGCGAGATCATCACCGAGTTACGCCGTTGGACACGGCTACCCATCGCTGCAAAGCCGAACGCCGGACTTCCCAATGCGGGCGGCGGCTACGATTTATCCGACGAGCAGTTTGCGGATGGCATGCGCACCCTGATTGCCTGTGGTGCGTCGGTTGTTGGCGGCTGCTGTGGCACCACACCGGAATATATCTTTGCGCTTACCCAAACAGCTAACGTCATGACGCCGATTCCCGCGCCAAAAACCGTTCCCTGTGCTGCATGCTCATCCACGGTTTCGGTTCTGCTGGATGCGCCGATCGTCGTTGGGGAGCGGCTGAATCCAACCGGCAAAAAGCTTCTTAAACAAGCACTGGCCGATTCTGACATGGGCTATATTCTGCGTCAGGCTGTCGCCCAACAGGAGGATGGCGCACAGATGCTCGATGTCAACGTCGGTCTACCTGGTATTGACGAGCCCGCCATGATGGCCAAAGTCGTTAAGGCCATTCAGTCGGTCTGCCCACTGCCGCTGCAGATTGATTCTTCCAATCCCGACGCAATTGAGGCCGGTTTAAGGGTTTATAACGGTCGCGCCGTCGTCAACTCGGTCAACGGAAAGGACGAGGTGTTAGATCGGTTGTTGCCGGTCGTAAAAAAATATGGTGCTGCGGTTGTCGGGCTCACGCTGGATCAAAGCGGCATACCGGAAACGGCCGAGGGGCGCGTGGAGATCGCCAAGAAAATTATCACGCGCTGTGAACACGCGGGCATTCCCCGTGAGCATGTTATTATCGACTGCCTGACTATGACAGTCGGCGCCGACCAGCGCAACGCCCAAATCACGCTCGAGGCAGTACGACAGGTGCATGCGTTGGGTGTCAAAACTGCGCTGGGCGTTTCTAATGTGTCTTTCGGCCTGCCCCGACGAGACCTTGTTAACCGAACGTTTTTCACCCTGGCATTGCAAGCGGGACTTAACCTGTCGATTATCAACCCTGCCGACGCCGGCATGATGGAGGCACTTTCTGTTTTTCGCATGCTGTTTGGCTATGATGCAAACGGTGAAGATTATATCCAACGGTTTGCGCAAACCACCGCACAGCCTGTCGCTGTTCCAGAAAAAAGTGCAAAGGGCGATGTCGCGTCGGCTATCCACGCCGGGTTAGAGCAGCAGGCAAAACAATCGGCGCGCAGTCTGTTGGAATCCACTACGCCCGAATCGCTCATTGCCGATATTCTAATTCCAACGCTTGATGATGTGGGCAAACGTTATGAGAAAAATGAAATCTTTTTGCCCCAGCTTATCCGTTCGGCGGGCGCAGCCAAGGCCGCTTTCGATGTGGTGCGCGAAAGAATCGCGGAATCTAAAAGCGAACAGGCCAACCGCGGCACAATCGTGCTGGCAACGGTTCAGGGCGATATTCATGACATCGGCAAAAATATTGTGCGGGCCGTTCTCGAAAATTACGGGTACCGCATTATAGACCTAGGGCGCGACGTGCCACCCACAACAGTTGTTGAAGCTGTCAAGTCAGCCCAAGCTACGCTTTGCGGCCTTTCCGCTCTGATGACCACCACGTTGCCCGCCATGGAGGAAACCATTAGATTGCTTGGCGCACAGTGCCCTGATTGCCGTGTGGTGGTTGGCGGTGCGGTACTCACCGCAGATTATGCCGCAGCCATAGGTGCGCATTATTATGCGAAGGATGCTTCTGCTACGGTTTCGGCTGCAAAAATTGTTTTTGACACATAATTGTTTGGTACTGCCGCCGCTGCTTTGTATGTTTTTGATTGACTTTTCATTTGTATTGAGATATAATGTTTAGGCGTTGATCAAGTATATCAGGGCATGCTTCATTATATTTTTGGTAAAAATGACATAGCAGCGGCGAATATATTTGCATCAATTTAATACGGAGCGGTATCGAAGTGGTCATAACGGGACTGACTCGAAATCAGTTGACGGGCAACCGTCCGTGGGTTCGAATCCCACCCGCTCCGCCAATAAAAACCCCACGTTTGATTTACGTGGGGTTTTCTTATATTCGTGGTACTCTTGCTGATAGTCGCTAAATGAGATGTTCTCATAAAGAATGGTATATCAAAATAGTAAGCCGAGGCAGTATTATCGTCATAAATGCCCACAATCACTTGAAAATGATTGTGGGCACTTTTATATCTATTTTAAGACAAGGTACATGGTGTTAGACGATTGCCTACTATGGGTGTGCTTTAAACACTTCATCAAGTAGTTCTTTGTATGTTTCCCAGCCTCCCTCATAAAGAAACCCAGACACTTCTACCATGTTTCTATCGTATCCAAGTGCAACGAGGTTATCAACGAGCTCGGTGTTTGGAAAAATAAAATCCATTTGCTCCGGCGTTAAAGAGACGATGGAATCATAATCATATCCAAGGCTTTGCAGGATGTATATATCATTTTCTGCAATACCGGAATCCACAAGCTTGTAAAATTCATCTTCACTCATCGTATCTCCCATAAAGGAGGAACCTGGCGCAAGGATTTTGGTGATTTCCCCGTCGGACAGTTGCAGCATTTCTTCAAAATTAAAGCCCGTGTTGGTCAGCGTATGAATCTGCCATTCCCTGAGTCCGCGCTGTGCCAGACGTTGGTACAGCGCTTCCTGATCTGTGGGGAGATTTCGAAAATACACCCTTTCCTCCTGCGTGGCAAATTCCTGCTCTCCACCGCCGGTTCCTATACTTACAATCTCAAAGTTGCTGTTACCTAAAGCCTTTACACATAGCTCGCGGAACAAGCCCTGAAACATTCCTTTGCCGGAGGCTCCGTCGCCGGGGGCAAAGTATTCCTCGGAAGCGGTTGTAATATCGTAATCCACACGCACCACATATTGATACGCCATATCTGACCAGCGTTGCCCTTCGTTGGGGTCTCCCGCAATCACCGTGACCGCATTGATTGTGTAGTCTGCAATCCGCTCTGTTGGGGAAACATTTTCTCCCATATAAGACTTTAGCCAGATGTTAGCCGCGGTTTCCCCGATGACCTGTGCAGGCTCATCAGGCTTGACAAAAAAGGTAATCTCAGTCTGTTGTTCAAGCCCCGCAGAGGATTGTGCTGCTGGTGTGGATTGTTCAGACGCTGCTGTGAAGCGGACGCTTGAAGCAATCTGCTCCGCTTGCTGCTGTGTCACGACATCACGGATAAATTGGATTCCCATATACACCTTCAGGTTTTTGTCATAGGCAAGGACGCCCGGAACTTCCGTCACTGGTACGTCGGGCATGGCGCCGGGATGCTTTTCAACTTCCGTTTCATTCAGGTAGCTGACCGTAGCAACTGCCGCCTCAAAGGTTTCCGTTGTGTTAACAGGGGTATAGGCGTCCCAAGTATACATGCTGCCAAGGCGAAGCACAGAATAGACGGTTTTATAGTAATCCTCCGCGGGGACTTCTCCTTCATAAGGCTCAAACCCGTTAAAACCAATCTGACCCACGAATAAATCATCATGATACAGGTGCATCTCGATAAGAAAATTGGAACTGAAATAGCCAACACCCTGATCGCTATTCGCATTCGGCTGTCTGACTTCCCAGCCATTTGGGAGAAGAAATTTTGCAGCAAACGGCTCGGTTTTACCGGCGAAGGATTCGTTTTCAGAATGTGCGGGAAATGAAACAGCTACCACAGTGCTACGCCATGCAGGAGGAGACTGCGCCTCAAATGCAATGAAAAACCCTTCAAAATCCTCCAGATAAATGATGTCGTCATCGGGACCGCTCTGAAATATGCGGTTTCCCGCATATTTTTCATCCAGCCCCGCGCCTTGAAAATTGTGTTCCGGCATACTGCTGGCGGTGTGCAGAATGCTGCCCAAAACTCCGATTTCGAAGGTGTTTAAGGGGAGCTCGCTGACGGTTTCACCGCTTTTTTCGTATAGAGTATCATTCACCATAATAATTTCTTTGCTGTGAGGATTTGCCATAAGGCCGACAATCAGAACGCCGCATAGTACGATGGCTTCGACTGCAATCCAGAAAGGCAGCTTTTTATAATTCAGCACATTTTGAATGCGGCTTTTTGTATCCCCCTCGCCAAAGGCCAAAGGAATACCGCCGATCATTCGCCGTCCTGTAGCAAGAGAGAGCAGTGAGGATGAGTATTCTTTCTTCACTTCACTGCCCAGTTTTTTGATAACCGTTTCATCGCAGGACATTTCCATATCCCGACCAGAGAGGAAAAACGCCACCCATGCCAATGGGTTGAACCAATGGATACAGAGCACAAGAAAGCTGACAAGCTTGATAAGATGATCAAACCTGCGGATATGCGTCTGCTCGTGAAGCATAATGTAATGCTTTTCCGTTTCGGAAAGCGACAGAGGAAGATAGATTCTGGGCCAGACCGCTCTCATGACAAAGGGGGTGGCCAAGTTGGCAGAAAGGTAGATATTCTCCGTGTCATGCACAGCTCCTTTGAGCTGTTTTTTCAATTTAAGCAGCATAACTACGCTGTATATCAGCAAAGCCGCTATCCCTATGAGCCAAATCAATGTGAAGATATTTTCAAAAAGAGGTTCTTTCGGCGCAGGAGAAACAGAGGATGGAATCATCCCTCCACCGTTAGTGTCCACATGGCTACGGACTGTTCCCAGCGTAACAAATTGCTCGGGAAAAGGCTGAAACTGCTCTGTAGTTCTCCCTCCTATCGATAGCAGGCTAAAAGCACTTTCAAATGACCATGGGCAGATGAGCCGAAATAAGACTACGCTCCACAGCGCGTAGGAAAAGCTCTTGGGCGCTTTTTTGAGCAAAAGCCTTACCAATATAACAGCAAGTATGACATAGCTGGCGGTATAGCTCATATTTAAGACCTTTAAAAAAACTGTATCCAGCACGGCTACCCCTCCTTATGTGTGTCAATCAAGCGTTGTATTTCCAGAATTTCTTTTTCGCTCAATTTATTTCTGCGGGTGAAAGCGGTAAGAAACTGCGGCAGAGATCCGCCAAACGTTTCCGTTAAAAACTGTTCGCCCTGCATGGCTAAAAAATCTTCATGAGGGATTAACGCCGCAACCGTTCCCTTTTGGTTATCAAATATTCCTCTATCACACAGCCGTTTGAGCATGGTGTACGTCGTGGATTTTTTCCAGCCAAACTCCGTATCGCAGAGCTTTACAAGCTCGCCGGAGGAAATCGGCTCGCGCTGCCAAATCAAATCTGCAAACCGCTGTTCCATTTCTCCGAGTTTATAAGTTGCCATATAGTAAACCTCCTGACAAAAAGTCTAATAGCGTTAGACTAATGTAAGTCTAACGCTATTAGACCAAATTGTCAATACATTTTTACTTTACCTATAAGAGTTTTAACCAATCCTGAGACTCCTGCAAATAATAGTATTTCTTCTTATTCTTTATAATAAGGCCGATTGATATAAAAACAGTTATAAATTCAGCGAGCGGAACTGCAATCCAAACGCCCATTACATGAAAGAGTTTTGGAAGTGTTAACAACGCTAAAGTAATAAAAACGAATGTCCGCGAGGTAGAAATGACTGCTGATGCTTTTCCATTTGATAAGGCTGTAAACATAGCCGAAGCAAAAATATTAAAACCACAAAATAAAAAACTTATAGGAAAAATCAAAAATCCCTGCCTTGCTATTTGATATACTGGTGTACCTTCTGGTGAGAAAATGCTCACTAAAGGAGAGCCCAGTAACATCGCAAAAATAAAGACTGCAATTGATACCATACAAATAAAAGTCACGCAAATTCGAAGTATTTTTTTTAAGCGGTCAAAGTCTTCGCTACCATAATTATAACTAATAATAGGAGCAACCCCCATTGAAAAGCCAATATATAAAGTCGTTAGCATAAACTGTGTATATATAATAATGGTTATTGCGGCAACACCGTTTTCGCCAAGTAACCTCATCATTGTAACGTTAAATAAGAATATGGTTACAGCTGTTGCAACTTGGCTTACCATTTCAGAAAAACCGTTTGAACTGGTTTCCCATAAAACTGCGAAATCAAGCACTGGTTTTTGAAATTTTAGAGTTCCTTTTGTATCCATAAAAAACGCAATTCCGATCACGGTTGGCATCAGGTATCCAATTCCCGTACCAAGGGCCGAACCGGCAATTCCCATTTTTAATGGAACTATAAAAATGTAATCAAGTAATACATTGATAGCGCCAGCACCCACTGCCAAGACCATTCCAAAACCAGGTTTTCCTGCCGTAACAATTAAGTTCTGAAATAGCACTTGCATCATACTTGCAGGCGCAAAAAGCAACAAAATAAACAAATAGTCTTTGCAATATGGGAATAAGACCGTACTTGCCCCAAGTCCCAAAATAATTTTATCAATAAAAACACTGCCTAAAAAAGCAATAGCAAGGCCTAGACTGGCACCGGTTAAAACGATGAGCGTAAAATCCTGAGACGCGCGCTTATTATCGCCCGCCCCCATCTTTCTGGCCACAATTGCGCTGCCGCCTGTTGCTAACATTGTACTAAGCCCTACAATAATATTAATTACTGGCGTAATGATGTTTATAGCGGACAATGCATCTGTATTTACAAACCGGGCTGTAATAATGGTATCCCCAATTGTATACAGTCCCATAAAAATCATCATGGCGATGGTAGGGAACGCAAAACGCAGCAATGACCGCATATTATAATTTTCAGCTAATGGATTTTTAAAGTTTTCAGATAGTGTGTCGTTCACCATTATTCACCTCTAAATCTTCTTTTTGCAGGGTGAACTTTTGGGTCGGATATCCAAATTCCACTAGCAATTCTGCTTCTGCAAATCCAAGTTTCTTAAATACATCCCGGTATCCTGGGTCGGCTTTATCGCCCTCACGAAATGTTGTAATGCTTATAGACGTATCTTTTAACAATTCGTTAAATGCTTTTTGAAGGAAAGCTTTTGCTATTCCATTCTTTCTATATTGTGGGTGGACTCCTAGAAAATCAATGCTCCCAGTATCAACATTAAGCACCATTGCGCCAATAACTATATCCTTATCTTTTAATAGCAATGCTTGTTTTTTTAGAATAGCTTTTTTTAACGATTCGATATATTCGTCTTCATTCAAGCATGGAAATCCGTCAATAACAAGATAGACGAAATCCATCCATTGCTGAACATCGTTGATTGTGGCAATAGTAATATCCGTTATCCAGTTGATTTCAGCCTTTATTTTTGTAGGTTCCTCATTCAAAATATACCGTAGCTGCAATGGGTAAAACTCTTCAGCTTCGCGATATTGATTGGGAGATTTTTTATACATTGCTTTGAAAATCGCAGTAAACGCCTGCTGACTTTCATATCCGGCTATAAGTGCAATCTCAATAATTGGTTTGTCCGAGAATACAAGTAGCTTTGCAGCTTCGGTTAATTGGCGGCGTTGTACATAGTCATGTATAGATAAACCAACCGTTTCTGAAAAAATGCGATGTATGTAATATTTCGAGTAATGAACAGCTTTAGAAACCATCTCTAAGTTTAATTTATCGGCAAGGTGTTCTTCAATGTAATTTATGACTTCTGTAACATTCACTATTTTCCGCATTGCAGCGCCCTCCTTTCTACGTAGTATTATAACAAGTGATTTTAAGGGCCTTTTAATTATTCTTGCTGTTTTTCTGGCGATTAGTTTAACAGATAAATTTATCAAGTAATATACATTATACAGGGATTGTCAAACCAAGTGAAAGTCTAAAACGGCGGGGCATTCTAGCCGCTTTTTCATGGTCTATTATGCAAATCCGGGTCACTAACAAGCTGATCACGCAAAAGGGCACGTTACCAAATTATTTGGTAACGTGCCCTTGGCTAGATTATTGGGCAGGTTAAGTCATCAACTAACATGACTTGACCTTCCTGAATGATGGTTATGGCAAGTTCTGCTTAAAGAAATCCCATGCATTTCGGTAGAGAATACCATCAGCAATCTTCTGGCTAAGCCCACGCGAAAGATAATATTCATAAATTCCGGCGGCTTTTGATGGGGTATTGAGACATTCCGGCAGAACGGCGCCGTCGAAATCTGAGCCAAGAGACAAGTTCTTTTCGGCCCCAAGCTCAAGAAAATGCATGGTGTGGCGGTAGATATCATCAAGGCTTTCCACTATTCCGTCTTCTCTCAGGAATTTGACAAAATAGTTTAGCCCGATGAGGCAATCACGACTTACCATCTCACGGATCATATCATCAGTGAGATTTCGCTTATGGCCACAGAGCGCGCGGGCGTTGGAGTGGGTCGCCAAGAACGGCTTTTTCGCTACCTCCAGCAGATCGCAAAATCCGAAGTCATTGAGGTGCGAAATATCGACTAGGATACCGTTCTTCTCAAGCTCAGGAATCACTGCTCGCCCAAAGTCGGAAAGTCCATGATTGGTAGTGTGCCCCGAACCGATCTCGTTTTCGCCATTCCAAACCAGCGTAATGGCTCTGACACCCGCCTCTGCCAGCTCTTTAACACGGCCAAGATCTCCCGCCAGCGCAGAGCCATTCTCAATGGTGAGAAATGCTGCGATTTTGTTCTGGGCAAAAGCCGCTTCCATGTCGGAAAAGGAGCGACAGGGTGCAACCCGGTCAGCGAACTGTTTCATCTGTCGTTCAAAGCTTTGGCGGTTAAATTCAAAGTAATCAATTGCCGCCTGTCCGCGCTCTTCGTCGGGTATAAATACCGCAAAGAACTGCGCCCAGTGTACGTCAGCCGGGATAGATGAAAGTGAAAGCACCCGTTTGGGGTCGTTAATGGTATCAGGATTACCGGTGTTGGTATATTTCCAGTCGGTAAGGGTATCGCAATGAAGATCAATCAGAGCATAAGGATTCATAATGGTGGTCCCTCTTATCATAGCGTGATGCGCCAAAAATTGGTGGCAAAATGGTGTTAAAGTTCCTCGTAGGCTACAACTTCCTTAGAGCGGTCATATTCAAAATAGCGCAAGCCTCGTTGAGAAGTTTCAATTTCACCTAGCTGGTTGTCATATGGGTCGGCACGCCAGTATTGTTTTTCAACGGTGAAATCGGACTGAAAACGGGTGTTTGCCACCATGCGGAAAGCGTCCAGATTTCCAAAATAGAATCCGCGGCGCTCTTGGTTGTGTTCTCTTTCCGCTCCGCACCCAAAAGATGGGTCGGCATAAAGCCAGCCACAGGGTGCCACATAGAACATAGCCCAGTCATGTGCGCCGCAAAAATCCGGACGTGTATAAAGCCCGCTTTGCCATCTGGCGGGAATGCCCGCACAACGGCAGAGTGTTATGAATAGTAGCGCCATCATGCCGCAGTCGCCCATAAGATTTCTTGCACAGGTTTCGGGAATGTTCTCCAGCGTAAAGTAAGAGCGAACAAAGGAATACTTTACATTCTGTGTTATAAAGTCATAGAAAGCTTTGGCCTTATCCAGCGGGTTATCGATACCCTCGGTCAGCGTCCGCGCCAACTCGCGAATATACGGTGTAAACACGATGTGCGGGAACTGCTCATCGGTATCAAAATCAGGCTGGTTTTGGTCGGGGATAACCGTTGAAAGATCGTGGTATCGGGCGGTATGGGTATAGGAATATTCCACCGTAAAGGCGTGATTTTCCGCCATACGCTCTTCCCAGCATACGGTGCGTTGCGGTGCGTTCTCCGGTGAGACAATCCCCCCTGGCGGTTCAATGCGCTCTATTTTAATTGCGCTTTGCTGCTCACAGGCACAAGGAATAGGTAAATGAACGCGAACAAATTCACCTATTTTGAAAGCCTCATCCTTTATCCGAACGCTGGCGCGTATTCGAATGCGATTGGAAAAGCTTCCTTTTTCTCGCATTATTCTAGCAACGCGATCTAGCGGTTCGGCCGCAAGTCCGCCGCCTCCGTCGGACAAGACGTTGGACTGCCCTGCCCGCGTAGCGAAGGCAGTATCCGTCTTGAGCAGTGTTTCAAAAAAGCGGTCGAAATAATGTGGTACCCCGCAAACATAGATCCAGTCGATTCTCCCATCCGCCTCAAGGGTGTCAAACTCCTCTTCGGTAAAGTCAGCAATATGTAACTGCACACGCTTGACTGCCTCTACCTTTGTAAAGGGATAGTTTTCTGGAAGCCTCAGCATGATTTCCCGTTCGGCGATTAGACAGTTGCGAAAAGCCTGCGGAAGATTTTGTGACGTGAGCCTTTTATCGATCAGCCGAATCGCACCATCAAAGTCTCCGTAAATCTTATGGCGAAGAATGTCGTCAGGCAGGCCAATGTTCAAATTTTTAAAATAATGGTTTTGATTCATAATACACTCCTATCGAACAAGCACACGTCTGATAAATATTCAGACAAGCAGTTGCATAATGCTGGCGCACGCCAAGCCCATAATGTTACCGACAGCTGCGCCTAGCACGCCCATGAGAACGCCGATACCGGCATAGGAGCCGTTATAGGCAGAAGCAACGATAGGTGCGGACGCCGAACCGCCGAGGTTTGCCAGAGAGGCCGTGGATACCATGCAGAGGTCCCAATGGAACAGCTTGGAAAGAATGAACATAACGACTACATGAATAATCAGAACCACTAAACCGGCAACCAGCCACAGGGGCGCGTCGAGCAGCTCACCCAAGCCGGCACGGGAAGCAAGCAGAGAAATAACGACATACAGATAGATATTGGACATTTCCTCAACGCCAGACATTTTGCCTAGAGGAGACATTGCAGCAATCAAGCCTATTGCAGTTACCAGAAGTACGGTAGCGGTGCCCTTATCTATCAAGCCGTAAGCGAGAACGCCGCCAAGTTTCTGGCAAACCGCAGAAACTATCAGAGACAAACCAAGCAGCGTAAACAGCGAGGTAAAGTCGACTGCTTCCTTTTTGTTTGTCAATTCCGCGTTTGCGGCGGCTGCAATAGCATCAAGCTTGGAAGTGTCAGCTTTCACCATCTTGTTCCACTTAGAGGCGAACGGAATAACTATGAGAAGCGTTGCAATCCACACGGAATAATAGATTGTATCCACAATCAGCGCAGCGGCGAAATCGGCTTCGGGGACAGCCAACGCGTCTTGAACAGCAGCCATATTGCCAGAGCCACCGATCCACGATGCGGCAAGCGCAGCCATTGCACGCCAGGAGTCTGCACCCAGCGAACCCTTAAAGAGGACAAATGCAACAACAAAGCCAAAAGCGATCGAGATGGCACCGCCCATAAAGATGGCGATCATGCGGCCGCCGAGCTTTGCAAGCTTGCGGAAATCGCAGCGTAGCAGCATGACAAATATCATGGCGTAGAGCAGGTTGTTCTTGGTTGCTGAATAAGCGACGGAGGTGGCCTTCATATCCCAAAGGTTGAAGGTGCAGAAAATCATATTGAACAAGTACACCATAACAATTGGCGGAACATAGTCAAAGATTTTCCACTTGGTTGCTTTTTTGACAGCAACCAACATTGATGAGAAAAATACCAGGAATGCGATGTAGGTGAAGCCGTTTGTAATCATAGTGGTCTCTCCCTTCATTTTTTAGGCAACTGCTTATCAATATGCGGGCTGCTTTGCTCCTCGCATATATCCAAAAAGTAAGGTGTGCTGGTACTACGACAATCTAAATTATTTCAGAAGTGTATCTGCTGCGGTATATTCCAAGCCCAGCGCCTCGGCTACGCCGGCAAAACAGCATTTTCCGTCGTAGCAGTTTAGACCAGACATCAACCCGTGGTCATCCTGACAAGCTTTTTCCACGCCCTTGGCAGCCAGTGCTAAACCATAAGGCAGGGTTGCATTGACCAATGCCTGTGTAGAGGTGCGTGACACCGCACCGGGCATATTGGCTACGCAGTAATGGACGACACCATCTACTGTAAATACGGGGTCATTGTGGGTGGTGGGGTGGCTCGTTTCAACACAACCACCCTGGTCGACCGCTACATCAACAATTACCGCGCCAGGCTTCATACGCTTGAGATCTTCACGAAGCACCAGCTTCGGGGCTGCGCGTCCTGGAAGCAACACGGCCCCAACTACGAGATCCGCATGTTCAAGACAACGGCAGATATTATCGCGACTGCTATACAAAGTGGTGATCTGGCGCGGGAAAATATCATCAAGATAAGCGAGGCGGCGGGCGCTCACGTCAAGAATTGTGACGTTGGCTCCCATGCCAACAGCAATTTTGCAGGCGTTGGTGCCAACATTGCCGCCTCCCAAAATCACAACATTACCGCGCTCCACGCCGGGCACTCCTGCCAACAGAACACCGCGTCCACCAAAGGTTTTTTCAAGATATTTTGCACCCTCCTGCACTGACATGCGTCCCGCGATCTCGCTCATCGGCGCAAGACAGGGCAGTCCACCCTCACGGCCAATAATCGTTTCATAGGCCACAGCCTTCACTTTTGCTTTAAGTAAAGCACTGGTTAAAGGTGCATCAGCTGCCAGGTGCAGATATGTATACAGTACGAGACCTTCGCGGAAGTATTTATACTCCGTCTCAATCGGTTCTTTGACCTTGATGATCATCTCTGAGCTATTCCATACAGACTCGGCTTGATCTTCAATCTGCGCGCCCGCAGCGAGGTACTCCTTGTCGGTAAAGCCGGATCCGAGTCCAGCCCCCTGCTCCACCAATACACGATTACCCGTCTCAACAAAAGCCGCAACCCCACCGGGAGTGAGTCCCACTCGGAACTCATTGTTCTTAATTTCCTTGACAATGCCAATGATCATGCGCACTCTTCCTCTCATTTATATAGAATTCTCAAGCTTTTCCAGTTATTTCAAAATAAAAAACCAACAAGAACAAAAGACATCAAAATAGCCTTTTTGGTCTTGCTGGTTTTCAAAAGCTGTGACATGACTGTGACCCGCAAAACGGAATCATATCTGGCAATCTGAAGCAGCGCATTATTCCAATATCAAAAGATAAGTCATTTCTTGCTGTTAGCATAACCCATACTTTGCAATATCGTCAAGTAGGCAGCCGAAAGTTTATATAAACTAATAACAAATCAAGAACAATTTAGTCATATTTTCATAAATTCGCAGGTATTTTGTCATTGTTGACCGCCGCGCATAGCATGATAACGCTTGACCGCATCACGGTAAGAAACGATAACCGCCTTGCGCGAAGAGCCGCCATAACGACGGTTAAGTTCTTCCTCAAGCCACTGTTCCACGCCGAGAAAGTCTTTTCCGACAAACATTTTGCGCAGAAAGTTTTCGGTTAGCTCAAGCGTGTGAGTACAGCTAAAGGCCAAAATACGCCCTGTCGCATCGTCAACCTCAAAGGCCATGTAAAACGAGTTGTAAATCTTGGTGATGGCGTTATCGGCGTTTGTACGCGACTCGCCAATTATAAAACACGAATTAAGCGGCACCATATAAACCTCCCTGATTATTAAATATTATGAAATAGTTCACAAAATAATAACTTTATATCTTTATTATAAGTACCAAACATTTTTCTTGTCAATATAATAGTCTTTTGAAAATCAAACCGGCATTGTTTATAAAAGGCATGTGAAGCCTTTTGGAGTTAAGAGTTGGTTGGGTTCCCTCGTTTTAATTAGCACTATTTCATATATCTAACGTTAATTATCTGTTGGAACGCACAAATACTAACCCCTTATATTGTTATGTATATTCACAGCGGCATGGAAATCTCCATGCCGCTGTTTGCCTTATTGTTAATTAATTTTTTATAAACATCACATTATTCATCAGCGAAACGATAACCCACACCTACTTCGGTGAGAATAAAACGTGGGTGGGTGGTGTCCTTCTCAAGCTTTCGGCGAAGGTTGGCCATAAAAACCCGCACACTTTTGCTGTCTCCGCCCTCGTAGCCCCAAATCTGCCTGATGATGTAGTTATGCGTTAGCACTTTACCCTTATTTGCAATTAAAAGCAGCAGCGTTTTATATTCTGTAGGGGTCAAATGAATTTCATTCCCCGATACAAAAACCTTGCGCTTCTCATAATCCACCATCAGCCAATCGCAGGAAAATTTTGTATCGCCTGCTTCTGCCTCGGCCTTTTGTAAGGAGCGCTCCACCACGCGGATCCGCGCCTTCAGCTCCCCCATATGGAAAGGCTTTGTAATATAATCGTTGGCGCCAAAATCAAGCGCCGCAATCTTCTCCTTCTCCTGCCCACGCGCCGAGACGATCAGAACCGGCGTATCGGAAAAAGTCCGCAATTCGCGCAAAAGATCAACGCCGTCCCTGTCCGGCAAACCGAGATCCAACAAGACAATATTGGGTCGGTGTGAGGAGAAAAGGAACATGCCTTCGGCGGCTGTTTCCGCTGTCAGAACATTGTAGTTTTCTTTGGATAGAGAGATATCAAGAAAATGTGAAATATACCTGTCATCTTCAATAACAAGTATCGTCCGCTGGTCGTTCATGGCTTTCCTCCATAGGCAGCGAGAAGGTAAATATAGACCCCGTCGGGGCATTATCTGCCACAAATATTTCTCCGCCGTGCGCCTCAACAATGGCCTTGCAGATGGCAAGGCCAAGACCCAAGCCCCGGCGCCCATCAACAATTTCGTCATCCTGTGTGACAAAGCGCTCAAACAGATGACCTCGGATGACCGCCGGAATTCCACCCCCGGTATCAGCAACCGAGACCATTAGCTTATCTTCAGCTTTCACGGTCAGCGTAATCGCGCTTTCCGATGGCGTATGGCGAACTGCATTTTCCAGAAGGTTTACAATCACCTGCGAAATCAGCTTGCCATCCATCGGCGCAGTCACCACCTCTTCGGGCAACTTAACCTGAAAACTTCGGTCGCGGAACAATCTTTCCGTGTGCTTGACGGCTTCGCCAATCACATCATCTATCACTTCATCCTGCTTGTGCAGGACGATTTTTTGCTCACTAATACGGGTCATATTGAGAATATTTTCAACGAGGTCGGTCAACCATACGATTTCCTCGCTAATATCGGAGGCTAGTTTCCTGCGTTCAGAATCCGAGAGCTCCTTGTAATTATCCGCGAGAAGGTTGCCTGCACCAGAAAGCGCTGTGAGCGGACTTCTTAGATCATGTGCCACTGAACGCAAAAGTGTACCGCGCTGCTGCTCACGAACCATCGCCAACCTGATTTTTTCACGGTCCGTAACAAGCGTTTCACGCTCCAACGCAATACCAAGCTGTGTACAGACAGCCTGAACAATCAAAAGCTGCTGCCCTTCCGGCTCCCTGTCAGAAAGCACCAGCTTGCCCAGCGTGCCGGAGCCGCTGTGAATATCAAACCCCTTAGCGGCATCCTGCCCCAAATAAACCGTACAATCCAGACCAGCATATTCTCGGACGAGATCCTCCGCTTTCTTAACCACGCTTTCCTTACCGCTCGCGGAAAGGAACCCGGAAGCAATTCGGTACATGATCTTGGCGGTGCGCTCGTTTTGGCTAGCCAGCTTCATCTCGCTCTGTAAACGGGAAGTAACGGTGCCGGAAACAATTCCTGTTACCAAAAAGAACATGATCAACATCAGGTCGTTTGTCCTGTATATAAAAAAGGAATAACGTGGTTCCGTAAACAAAAAGTTAAAAAGCATGCCGGAAAGAAGCGCTGCACCGATAGCCCAACCACGGCTACTGGTCAGCACCGCCGTAAACAGGACGCTGAGCAAAAACACCATGATGATGCTCTCATTACCCACGCCCAAAAAGCCAATAAGCAGCGCACAGGTTGTCGCTAAGCCCATGACAAAAACTGTTTTTGCCCCTTGCTTAACCGTAGCGAACACCCCACAATCCGATTACTTTTTACTGATCATTTTTAGAATATCCTTTTGCTCCCCCGCAACAATGATATGTTCCTGTTCGCTAAAAACGTGGTCGGCACTGATGAGCGGAAGAATATGTTTGCCAACCCTTACCCCAATAACATTGACACGATGCTTTGTGCGGACATCCAATTCACGGATATTTCGCCCGTTCCAATCGCTGGGGGGTTCTATTTCCATGATGGCATATTCCGGTGACAATTCAATATAATCAAAAGCACCTTTCGCCGAGTAACGCACAGCAGTACGCTGCGCCATATCGCGTTCAGGATATACCACATCATCGGCACCAATCTTTTTAAGCAGATCGGCATGTATTTCGCGGTCGGATTTTGCAACCACATAGGGTGCGCCCAGTTCTTTAAGCAGTGAGGTAATCTCCATCGAAGACTGAAAATTATCGCTTATACATACAAAACATACGTCAAAGTTGCGTACGCCCAATTCTTCTAGCACGTCCCGATCCATACAATCGCCAATCTGCACTCGTGTAACAAATGGCTCCAGCTTGTGTACAGCCTCCTCATCGACATCTACCAACATCACTTCATTATGAAGCTCCGCAAGTTTTACGGAGAGGTTTTTTCCAAAGCGTCCCGCGCCTATAACAAGCATTGATCTCATAATCCGCCCCATCCTTTCAAATTAACCGACAATAACCTTGCCGATGGGATTTCTTAATTTTCCGCCTTTGTTTGATCTTGCTACCGCCAGAAAAACTGTCAGGCTTCCGATACGACCTGCATACATCAGCAACATTATAACAATGCGTGATAAGGTCGGCAACGTCTGGGTAATACCAGTAGAAAGACCCACTGTACCAATGGCAGACAGACATTCAAAGGTAGCATTGGTAAGCAGCTGACCCTGTGCACAAAGCACCAGTATGCCGCAAACCGTCATGGCTAAATAAACCGACACGCCACAGAAAGCACGGCGCAATATTTCAGACTCCAAACGAAAATGCCATATTGAAACATCCTCGCGGTTGCGAAGAGAGGCGAAAACAGCTGAAGCCATGACAACCAGCGTGGTTACCTTAATTCCCCCGCCGGTGCCGCCGGGTGCAGCCCCAATGAACATCAAAAGCATGGTGATAAGCTTGCCTCCGTCTGAAAGCGCGGCTATATCCACGGTGTTAAAGCCGGCTGTCCTTGGCGTAGTCGATTGGAAAAACGCCGACAAAATCCGCTCTTGCGTGCTCATGTTAGCGAATACCCCGTCATTTTCAAGCAGCAAAAAGAGCAACATACCGCTCGCCAAAAGCACGAGGGTAGACACTAGCACCGCGCGGGTATGAAGTCTGAGCTTAAAAAAATAAAACCGACTTTCTACAAGATCGTTCCACACCACAAAGCCAATACCGCCCACAATGATCAACGCGGCGATGGTGAGAACCACCAGCGGATCGTTATAAAAATATGTCAGAGACGAAGACGGCGTACGAACACCCATCAAGTCGAAACCTGCGTTACAAAATGCTGATACCGAATGGAAAACGGAAAACCATAGCCCCCGCCCCAAACCAAATTTGGGAACAAACCGTACCGCTAACAACACCGCGCCCATCCCTTCAAAAATGGCCGTTCCAATCAGCATGCGTTTCACCAGACGGATAACGCCGCCAACCTGTGTGGCGCTGATGGCTTCTGCCAACAAGGAGCGTTCGCGCAGACCAATGCGCCTTCCAACCACCAGAGAAAATAAAATGGCGATGGCCATGAAGCCAAGCCCGCCGATTTGAATAAGCAATAAAATGATAGCCTGACCAAACACCGAAAACTGTGTCCATGTATCATATAAAACTAGCCCTGTGACACAGGTGGCAGACACCGAAGTAAACAGCGCGTTTAAAAATGGAATCGCCTCACCATTGCGACTGGCAATAGGTAAGCTTAAAAATACCCCGCCCGCCAGAATAATAAAGGCGAACCCAACCGCGATAATTCGCGTTGCGCTCCACTGTTTTATATTCATCTGCCTATCCCTCTCATTTCTCCCAGCAACGCATCGACCGATTCGCCTGCGTTAAGCAATCGTTCCGCGCCTGTGTCTTCAAAAATTTTGCACAAATCTGGCGCGTTGCAACGCGCTATAATATAAATACCGGGGTCCGCGCGCTTTGCGGCATGGCATATTGCCAAGTTTTTGCTATCATCACCTGAAAGCGCAAACAGCGCCGAATAAAAGTCATCCTCAGGAAAAGAGGATGTTAAAAGCGCTTTACACTTTATCCCGGATTTCTTCATTTTCTCTACGACGTCGGGCGCTCCGTAAACCAACACACCTTGATTAGCACGCCCTTTCGCACCATCAAGAAAGTTTTCATTTTCAAAAAACAAGTCCAGCCGATACATAATAAAATAGCCGAGTAGAAACGTTCCCAGAGCTGCAAAAACCAGCAGAGCCGTCATATTGTTCCATCCGCCTTTCTGTTGCTATAATAACAGAAAGGTTATAATGCCAGTGTCCTTGTTTGCGCCACCGTATTATTTTTTTATAAAGATGGTCGAATATACCGAGTCTCGTTCTCAGGACCTGGCCATAGCCACCCGTATAAAAATTTTTTAACGTTATACATCCAGCAATATGCCGCTTGTCTTATTTTAGTTTATCCACTATTTTACCATAACACTGTTGCAGGGTAAACCCCATTTGCATCCTTCACACAGATAAGGCTGTTTGCTATAATATAGCTGGTCTATTTAGGAAGGAGGTGGCTTGGATGCAGCGCAATTACATCGGTAGCGTGCGGTTAAAAACGCCGCTGGCAGAGGATTCCTATCTGCACAATATACCGGCGGTGCGCCATTTGGCGCAGCAAAAGGAACTAACCTTCACCCACGCGGTTACCTTTTTGGTGGGCGAAAACGGCACGGGCAAATCGACGCTGCTCGAGGGCATCGCTGTAGCCTATGGCTTCAACGCCGAGGGCGGTACCAGAAATTTCAGCTTTGAAACCAGCGCCACCCATTCAGAACTGCACCGACACCTCACGCTCTTAAAAAGCGCTTATCCCAAGGACGGTTTTTTTCTGCGAGCCGAAAGCTTTTATAACGCCACCAGCTACATCGATGCGGTATACGAAGATAAACTCAGAGCAAAGGTGCCCACCGCATACGGTGCGGGTGCGCTGCATGCGCAATCCCACGGCGAGAGCTTTCTCTCACTAGTGGAAAATCGTTTTAGCGGTAACGGTCTTTATCTGCTCGACGAACCGGAGTCCGCCCTTTCACCCAGTCGCCTTATGGCCTTGATGGTGCATCTCCACGCACTCGTGCAAAAGAATTCCCAGTTCATCATCGCCACCCACTCGCCCATCCTGATAACCTACCCCGGCGCACAGGTGTATGAGCTTTCAGAGGCGGGTGTCTGTTCGGTAGATTACCGCAAGACCGAACATTATCAGCTGACTCGTCGCTTTCTAGAAAGACCTGAGAAAATGCTACACTACCTTTTGGACGCGGAATAACTCTCTATAAATGAATTTTTAAAGAATTTTTGATTGCCACAATATCAGCGAACGAGCATACCTTTTTGTCACGCCAATTGACGGACATATGGCAAAATGATATATTGTATGCAGCATCATCAACAATATACACTATATAGAAACAGGTGGCAATATGGAGCAACTGGAATTGATGCCGGCGCGGATAAAGATTGCAGCCATTGTGCGTAAAGCTATTTTATCCGGCGAATTTACAGCCGGATCGGAATTGTCCTTAACTGAAACGGCAGCAAAAATTGGGGTGTCGCGCACGCCGGTTCGCGAGGCTTTCCAGACACTCGCGGCAGAAGGGCTTATAGAGTTGCGCATGAACAAGGGTGCCGTTGTCAAGTCGATTGACGAAAACTTTATTAAAGACCACTTTAGCATACGAATGCTTTTAGAGGGCGAAGCCGTCGCGCGTGCCATACAAAACGGCATGGATGCCAACGAGCTAATGGCGCTTCAAGCCACCGTATCAGACAATCTTCATTTTGTTGCCGACAACACTTATGAATTATATAATCAAAATTTTCACACTGCAATCTGGGCGGCAACCCAAAGCCAAAAGCTGTATCATTTTTGTGAGACGCTATGGAACGGCCCTTCTTTCAGCCGTGCAGTACCCGACGAAGAGCATAGAAGAAGATCTATTGCCGAGCATAGTCAGATTATCGGCTATATAGCCGAGGGTGATGCTGAGTCAGGCCGCCGGACTATGGCTGCACATATTGAGCGGAGCATGCACAATATTTTAAACGGTTTTAAGATGCGATAATATTATGTGATTTAAATAATAAATGGCGCAGAAAGTATACACCTGCAACAAATATGTGCGCAGTGTATATCTTTAGCGCCATTTTAATTGACTTTGCATATCAAAGCTCGTAATATTGTATACAATATACAATATTCGCAATTTAAAAGGAGTGGCGTTATGCATGCACTAGAAAAAATTCTTGCCAAGGCAAGCGAAAAATCGTCAGTGATGGCGGGGGAGATTGTCACCGCAAAGGTGAGCTTTGCAGAGATTAACGACCTGTATTTGCAAACCGTGTACTCTTTTAAAGAAATGGGCGGAACCAAGGTCTGGGATAAGGATCGGGTGGCTTTTGTATTTGACCATTATGCACCCTGTCCTACGATTGAGGCGGCAAGAAATCACGCTGAGATGCGCGCGTTCGCCCAAGAAAACAACCTGACCTACCACTTTGACGTCAACGCAGGTGTTTGTCATCAGGTCATGCCCGAGCGGGGGGTCGTTTATCCGGGTATGATTGTGGTCGCGACTGATTCGCATACCACTACACACGGCGCATTCGGCGCATTCGGCACCGGCGTCGGCGCAACCGATATGGCCACCATTCTGCTTAGTGGCGAGCTATGGATGCGTGTACCGGAAATTATCGAAATACGCATTGAAGGTACCGCGCCCAAGGGCGTTTATCCAAAGGATGTTATTCTACATATTCTTGGCAAAATAAAGGCGGACGGCGCGGTATATAAAGCGATAGATTTCACCGGCAGCTATGTTGAACAGCTTGACGTTGCCGGGCGAATGGTTCTCTGCAACATGGCCGTGGAGATGGGGGCTAAGACCGCCTATATGCAGCCCAATGATCTGGTGCTCGAATATGCAGGCAAAAGGGCGGTTCGCCCGTTTGTGGTAGAATACACCGACGCTGATTATGTCTATGCAGAAAGTCATGTGTTTGACATCAGCGAATTGACCCCGCAGCTTTCAGCTCCGCACAGCGTTGACAATGTCTACCCGCTGGAAGACGTGGGTAGAGTTAAAATTAATCAGGGTGTCATCGGCACCTGCACCGGCGGACGCGTGACGGATATTGCGGTTGCCGCACAAATTCTTCGCGGCAAAAAAATCCCCGAATATATCCGACTTATTATTGTCCCCGCTTCCGCACAGGTCATGAGAGAATGCATGGATAAAGGTTATATCCAGGATTTAATGGTCGCAGGCGCAACCATTACCTCCCCCGGCTGCGGGCCTTGTCTTGGCGCGCACGAGGGTGTCATTGCTCCCGGCGAAATATGCATCACAGCGTCTAACCGCAACTTCCCTGGGCGGATGGGCAGTACTCAGGCACAGCTGTATCTAGCGTCCCCCGCAACTGTCGCAGCTTCGGCGCTAAACGGCTACATCACCGATCCTAGAACCATTCTGTGAAGAAAGGAAGAGCCAATATGAACAACATTATTGAGAGCGCTGCCGTTGTACTGGGGAGCAACATTGACACCGATCAGATTTATCCCGGGCGGTTTCTCGCCTTGGTTGAACCAGATGAAATCGGCAAACATTGCCTGGAAGGCCTTGACGAACAAATCCGCCAGCTAGCGCCGGGCAGCATTGTGGTGGCAGGCACAAATTTTGGTTGCGGCTCAAGCCGTGAGCATGCGGTCATCACGCTGCAAAATGCGAAGGTTCAGGCGGTGGTGGCAGAATCTTTCGCTCGTATTTTTTTTAGAAACGCTATCAATTTGGGGTTGCCGCTGATTATATGTAAAGGAATCAGCCAAACGGTCAAAACCGGGCATTTGCTGCGCGTGGACTTAACCGCTGGCACGGTAGCGGTGCTGGAGACTGGTGTAGTGCTGCAAGCAGAAAAGCTGGGCGATCATATTTTGGGGATTATCCGTGCAGGCGGGATAAAGCCGCTGTTTAGAGCCAAATATGCAAAGTCTCCACAGGAATAGTGTGTATTGGAAAAAGAGAAGGCAATCTGCTTGACGCAGCTTATGCCTTCTCTTTTTCAGTGCGGTTTTAAAAATGCACCTTTCTATGAAATAAAAAAAGATGAATCCAAATAACATCAGCGAGCCAGCATACTGCCGATAATATCCCTACAGTTTGAGCTGCGTATCTGTAACATGCTTTTCGTGATAAGGAAAGGCTTTTTCAAATGATAATAGGCGGGGTTTCCAAAAATGATAACGGCCGGATATTCGGTTTTTTTGGCAATGGCTAGTGTGTGATGCACCAAAGCAGCGCCCACGCCCTGTCTCTGACAATCGGGCGAAACACTCAATGGGCCAAAGGTCAGCACCGGGTGCGCGCGACCATCGCTGTCGATTACCTGTGCCACCGAATACATGATATTGCCTACAACGCAATCATCCTGTACCGCCACATAATCCAGCTCCGGCAAAAACGCCTTGGAATAGCGCAGATTGTGCGCCAACAGATGTTCGTCACAGCCTGGCTTATAAACGTCCCAAAACGCGTCCCGTGTCAGATGCTCAACCACACGGTAATCCTGCTCAGCCTCAGGCCGGATAATAATATTTTTGCTCACACCTCTTGCTCCCCTTCCTTAATTACGATCATGTTGCCTTCTTGATGGCGTCTTTCTAAAACGCGCCGGGCCTTTCGGTTTTCCACCGTATCAAAAAGAATCGAAAAGTCATAGTTTTCCGGGTAAAGTTCACTGGCAGGCACCTGAAGCTTGATGCGCTTATGGTTAACCAGTTTTTTGATTCCCTTGACCTGTACGCCGATCTCCCCCCTGTCATTAGCCCGGGCAAAGACGATACCAGTTTCTTTGGTGGGATATACTAGCACGCTATCTCCAACCTGAAATGTATCACAGCGGGGCGTCTGATTCTGCTGTGTTTTTTGCCGGGTGATTTTTGGTGCCGTTGATTTGCCTAAACCATTAATCGCTTTGTTTTGCTGCAAAACTGGCAAGCTTTTAGCGTTTTGATCGGTGTAAGCAGCCTCTCGGGCGCGTTTTAGCATCGCTTCGGGCATGCCCAGTCGCTCGGCGATATACAGCGCGCAACTTTCACCTGCCTCACCAATTTCAAGGCGGTAAAGTGGACGCAAGCTTTCACGGTCAAAGGCCATGCGGGCATTGATAAGGCCGGGTGTATTATCTGCATAGGTTTTTATTTCAGGGTAGTGCGTCGTAGCAGCAAAGAGGCAGCCTTTTGCGCAGAGTACATCCAAAATAGCTACTGCAATACCCATGCCCTCGGCAGGGTCGGTGCCAGAGCCCAGCTCGTCAAGCAACACCAATGATTCACCCGTCGCCTGACGCAAAATGTCCAGCACATTTTTGATATGGGCGGAAAAAGTAGAGAGGTTTTCTGAAATGCTCTGTCCATCGCCGACATCACAAAGCACAAGATTTTGCATGCAAAGGCTACTGCCCGCCTCGGCGGGTAAATGCAATCCACTTTGCGCCATAAGCGAAAATAATCCGACCGTTTTAAGCGTGACGGTTTTGCCGCCAGTATTGGGTCCGGTGATGACAACGCCGGAAAGCTCGCCGCCCACCGCAAAATTCAACGGCACCGCCGTGGCCTTATCCAACAGCGGGTGTCGCGCACCCAACAGCCGAATGCACCGATTGGTAGTGATGCCAACTGGTCCAGCCTGCATGGAAAGGCTGAGCTTGCCCTTGGCAAAAAGAAAATCCAACACCTGCATTGTTTCGACGTTACGCTTTAATGTAGGCAGATTATCGCTGATCAGGGCAGTCAACACATATAAAATACGTCGGACTTCGCTGTCCTCCTCTACCTCTAACGCGTACAGTGCCGACTGAAAGCGCCCAACCGAGGCGGGCTCAATAAAGCAAGTTCCCCCGGTGTTGGAGACTTCGATCACCGTACCGGTGACATCTTTTTTGTGTTCGCGTTTAACCGGCAGTGTATAATGCCCGCCGCGCATGGAGATAAAGCTTTCGGAAAACCAGGCCTTGTTTTTTCGCAGGAGCGCATCCAGCTTCCCCTTTATCTGGTCGGTGGTGATCGTCATTTGACGGCGAATATCGTTGAGTCGGTCAGACGCACGATCATCCAACGCGCCGCTTCTGATACAGCGCTGAAGCTCGTTTTCCATATCACCGAGCGGGTCGATGCCACTGCCATACCACGCGATGGCCGAATCAGTTGCTTCGGCCCGTTTTAGGTACGCGCGCATTCTGCGGCATGAAGCCAAAAAAGATATGACATGCTCAATTTGTTCAGGTATCAGCATGGCGTCCGCCTGTATTAGCCCGATAACCTTTTGCAGCTCGGTCATGGGTGAAAGAGGCGGGGCTCCCGCTTGTTCCAAAATTCGCCGAGCCTGAGTGGTTTCGTTCATCCAGCGCTGGGCTTCTGCCTCGTTAAGGGTGGGAGTTAGCGCAAGACAACGTGCCTTAACCTCTTCTGATAATGCATTGTTAGCCAGAAGATTTAATATTTTATCAAATTCAAGTGTTTTATAATGCGAATTCAAGTTAATCACCTTCTTTAAAAATAAAAACCCGCAGAAAGATACACCACACCTGTCAGTGTAGCATGCTCCCTGCGGGCAAAAAATCAATATAAAAAGATGGCGTGACAAGCACACCTTGTCACGCTTCTATATTGAGGCGGTTGAAGCAGTCTGTCAGGTATGTTCTACAAAAGGGTAACCTAAACCAGAGGGGCATTCCCCTCGTTCGGCCGACCTTTTGCGTCTCTATTTAATTAGAGATCACCATAACAGACAATACGGACATCAACACGCCACCTTTTCTTTTTTCTTAAATATGACACAGTTTTTATTCTTTGTCAAGCGGCAATGTTCTGTTATCAGGAAATTGATACCGTTACTAGATTTTTTATGCAAATAAAATGCGCGTCACGTTCTATAAAACAATGAGTCACGGGAGGCGCTACATATTTTTACAAAACCGAATCCAATGTTCAAAATTTTCTAAGACGCTCAGATAGTTAAAATCCGTAGTCACCGTCAATAAATATGACCTTGATTCTGTCCTTGACAAACTGCCCCGCTATTAGAACAAAATCGTTGCAAATACGCTGAGGGTGGTTGCAGTCCACGCACCGGCCCAGCTTGGCGCAGGGTGTTTCTTTTTCTAGGCGTTTGGCATCCAGTGGGGCGGCTACCTGCCGCGCACGATCAATAGCGGCCTCCAGTGTGTCTGCTAGCTTGTTGGTTCCGGTCACGACGATGACCTGTCTGGGGCCGTAGAGCATAGGTGCGACACGGCTACCGTTGCCATCAATGTTAAATAGCCTCCCGTCCGTCGTAACGGCATTGACACCGGTAAAAAAGGTATCGACACAAAAATTCTGTAGATATATCTCACGCTTTTCTTCGGAGACCAGCCCCGGTCGGTGCTTATCTAAAAAACGGTAGGATCCGCTGCGTAGAAAATCAAACACTCCAGTCTGCGCCAGCGTCAGCGAATCGCCGCAACCGACGGTGTCCCCCTCTTTTAATAGAGTGGTAATAAGTGAAAGCAGCGCCTCAGGAGTGTCAACATAATAACCGCCCATATTATGCCGCTGCAAATTTTGAATTGTTTTTTTGATTCTTGTCTTCATATGGTTTTACCCTCCTTTACGCCGCACAGGGCGGTTCGCAAACAATTTTATCATTTCATTAGCGGTGTAGACTAGGCTACATTTATTGATGTGATTAACTCAGAGCGCATAGCCTTGGGCGGCGGTGTGGTACACCAGTGCTTTAACCATCGAATGGATATTGCGGCGCAATCGTCCCACTCGTGTAGTAAAGCGTTATAGATAACGCTGTTTAAGCTTTCATACATACTAAGCACCGACTATTATGTGAAGCTTTATTTTTCTTAAAGCAAGTACGCCGCCAGGTTTTATTCCAGCGGCGTTTTTATCAACCGTTTTGCTTAATGACCGGAACCCAGACCTCGTACCGTGTGTTTTCAGGTGTAGGATCGAAATAGACCTCCACATCGGGGCCGGTACTATACTCATAACCGGAGGTGGGTAGCCATTCGGTAATGATACGCTGCTCCAGTACCTGAATCGAGGTACCGGTGCCCTGCCCAGTAAAGATGGCCCAGGTAGCGGCGGGAACCAAATATTCCTCAAAACCGTCGGCAGGCAGAGTGCTCGCCACTGCGATATAATACCGCCACTGTTCTGCCGCCCCATTGCAGGCACTGATGCCCAGAACCCCTTTGGGCTGGCCGTTCATAAGGCCACACATTTTGGCGATGCTGCCATCTTGCGCCGCTTTGGCCCACATTTTGGGTACCGTCTCAAAATTCTTTTCCATATCTTTGTCCATTTCCATACCCAGTCCCACAATACGAAAAGCTTCTTTTTTCTCGATTCTATAATCCATCTGTACCGCTCCTTTAATTGTAATTTGGAAGCTGATGGGTGGAAAGGATGTAAGAACCCTGCCTTTTTCTCTGGCCTGAGACGGAGCAAAACCATGTACACTCTGAAAAGCACGGTTAAAAGCGGTGGGCGAATCATAGCCGTACTTTGCGGCGATATCAATAATTTTTTGGTCTCCGCTTTGTAAATCCGCTGCTGCCCGGCTCTTCCGCCTGCGACGAATGTACTCCGACAGCGAAACCCCCGCCATATAGCCGAACATGCGCTGAAAATGATAAGCCGAACAGCAAGCGATTCTGCCAAGCTGTTCATAATTCAGCTCGTCGGTGAGATGCTCTTCGATATAATTGATCGCAGCGTTGAGTCTTTTTATCCAATCCATCCGTATCGCACTCCCTTTAATCAAAGGATAACAGCTTTAGGCAAACCGTGTCCTCGCATTCTATGCACAAAAACGAGAGGCCTATACGCTATTACAAAATCTCTTGTACCCGACCGACTTGGCCGTCTTCTAGCATCACCTTGATTCCGTGGGGGTGAAAGCTGCTCTTGGTCAGTATTCTCCCCACAACCCCCTCAGTTAGTTTTCCGGTGCGCTGATCTGCTTTTAGCACGATGTTGACTCTGGCACCAATGTTGATATCCGTCCTGTTTTGTCCTTTCAAAATACATCCTCCCTATTTGCCAGAATAAAGGCTTCCGGCACCTCCATACGCCGGGCAGTCTCTGCCACCGTCATGCCACCCGCCAGAAAGCGGCGCACGACCACCGCCATATTTTCGCCCACCTCGACAATGTGCCCGTCGGGGTCGTAAAGCCGTACCACCCGCTGGCCCCAGCGGTGTTCCTTGAGCGGATGGACATAGTGAATGTTCGGCCAGTTCGCCAGCTTTTCGAGAAATACATCAAGGTCATCTTCTTCAAAATAAAGCTCGGCGGCGTTGTGGCCAAACCGAATCTCACCGGCAGGTTTGTTTACAAAACCTTGCCAACTTTCCAAAGTCTGCAAGGAAATTACATTAGAAAGCGTAATATTCGCACCAAAGTCAGCCGTAACCTCCATCCCCAGCAACTGACAATAAAATTGTTTTGCGCGCACCATGTCGGAGACAGCCAATAGTGTGCATTCATACTTCATTTAAAGCTCCTTTGGCGCAGAGATTTCTTTGCCGACCAGATCAATCACCTTAGCAAAGCCTGTCCTGTCCTTGATGGTGCTGCTAATAGAGGTTGGGATGGCGGTAATGCGCGTCTTGCCGACCGTGTCAATAAAGGTTTTAACAGCAGGGGGAAAGGTATCTGCCCAGACTGGAAACACCAGAATAATAGGCTGATTCACAGTCGGTTCAGGGTAATTTACAGAGACACCTTTTTTATTAATCGACATAAAACAGGCCTTAATAAAACCTATCGCGCCCGCCCAGTTTTTCCCGTCTTCAATTCGCTGAGCAGTTACGCCGTAGCGTTCGGCCAGTGCTTCGGCAATTTTTTTACTGCGGTTGGTACGGGTAAAGTAATAAACCTGCATAGTTTTACTCCTTATTATAGTCTATCGCGTAAACGAGATGCAGCATCTCTTTTCCGTTGACATTTTTGACATACTGCCCCACCACGCGCATACCCAGTCGTTTGGCAACCCTGCGCGAGGCGGTATTTTCCGGGCGGATGACCGCCACCACCCGAGTCGCACCCAATGCAGCAAAGGCATAGTCAAGCCAGCTTCTTACGCCTTCGTTGGCATAGCCTTTCCCCCAGTAGTTCCTTGCCAGAATGTAACCCACCCCCAATTGGATATCGCCGTCAATATCTTCGTTAAGCAGCCCCATCAAGCCAACCAACGCGCCGCTTTGTTTATCTATGGCGGCATAATAGGCATAGCCATCGTGGGCATATCGCATCTGACAGCGGTCAATCCATTGTGTAATTTGGGCGTCGTTAAAACCATACTCCCACGCATACATCGTTTCAGGATCGCCCAGAATAGGGCGCAAAGTATCATGGTCGGCATGAGATAGGCGCCGAAAACCCAAGCGCGGCGTTTCCAGCACCCATAGCGGGCGTTTTAACACCACTCTATCGACAATCTGAACCCCTGCCTCGACAATGGGGTGGTCATAGTAATCGGTAAAATAATTTTTAATGCGGTGACTTTCGGAAAACCCAGAGCAAAAATAAAACGGTAGCGTTCTAGGACTATCCCCCGTGCCTACAAGCATGGTATGGTGGCTTGCTCCATAACGGCGAGCCATATCTTCCACCATACGCCTGCCGATACCTTGCCGCTGCCGATCTGGTACCACGGCAAGATTTTGAAGCTCACAGACACCGTCCCCCTCATCGGTGACGACCGCTACTGCAACAGGGTTGCCCGATTCAAACAGCACAAACAGTGTACCTCGTTCAAGGTAGCGATCAACCATGTTCTCCTGTTCGTCGGCCAGCAGCAAAAGATCAAGATATTGCTTTTTATCTTGATCGACCTCTTTAATACTCACGGTATTTTACCCCCCCGCTAAATTGCTCGGTGTATATCAACTTTCCAGAAATACGCTCAGAGCGCATGAGGCTAACGACATTAATCTGCGTGGAAAAGGCTGGGCCTAACAGCGCGCCGCGGTCGGGCAGCGCAGTGAGTCGAACCTCGCGTGCCAGCGTAATGTGGGGCGCAAATCGGCGATCATCTAGGCGAAATCCCGCATCAGCCAAGCGATCGGACAGCTCTTTTTGCAACGACAGAAGCGGCCTGCTTTCCGCAAGACCAATCCACCAAAGATCACCGCCGTCTCGCTTAAAGCGCCCGACATGGTCAAAGGTTAGTGTCATTGGTTGGACGGCAGTCTTATTCATCGCGTCACAAATAGCATCCACTCGTTCAGATGCAACCTCTCCCAAAAAAGCCAGCGTCAAATGCAGATTTTCCGGCCTGGAAAAATTGCCCATCCCCAGTTCTCGTAGCCGCTGCTGCACAGCAAGAATGTTTTGATGCGCTTCTTCGTCAAAGTTGATGGCAATAAAAAGTCGCAAGGTCACGCCTCCTCCAAAAGTTTAGTCAACGCCCACACAAAGGCACCGTCCTGCTCCGGCGTCCGCTTTTTGGGACCTTTAAGTCGTCCGCCGCTGTTTCGAATCTTCTTTGCCGTGTGCCGGGCGAGCAATAACCCGTCTATGTTTTCAGGCGTATACGTCATGCCGTCTTGGTTAATTACCCGCGTATCCCGCGCCAGGCACATCGCCGCAAGGCCATAGTCCTGCGTCACCACAATATCGCCCGGCTGCACCAGATTGACCAGCGCAAAATCGACGCTATCTGCCCCTTTTGAAAAGACCAACGTCTGTGCGCCGGGCTTTTCAAAACGGTGGGCTGTGTCGCAGAGAATCAGGCAAGGTGCTTTAAATTGTTTAGCCAATGCCACCGTTTCGTCCACCACTGGGCATCCGTCCGCGTCGATGAGAATTCGGCAGTTCACTTTGAATCCTCCAAAATTTCCTTTTGCAGCTTTTTGGTCAGCTTCTCAAAGACCAGGCGATAGGAATCGTCGCACATTTGCCTGAGCTGTTCGTCAGAAAGACTGCCGCCCAAATCCACCGAATTCCAGCAGCGCTTATCGCTGTAAAAGCCGGGCAGCACTTCTTGATGCGTTTTGCGCAGCATATCGGCTAGCATCGGGTCACACTTAAGGTTTATAATATCTTTTTCGGCATAGGCGGGGTCGTATTTATCGGAGGGGTGCATTACGGCGGCAAAAAGCTTGCCACCCACCTGATAGCGAAGCCATTGCCACTCCTCTTTAAAATCCTTGGTTGTGCCGGGCTTTGATAGTAGATAGTCATCCAGCCATTCGTAGCGATTCATATTTTTCTTCCCTTTTCCTTATCTACACAGTTTAAGCTTTCTGCACCAATTTTATCACGACCTGGGGCATTTTTCCACTCGTTACTACCCTAACCACAAATAAAAACTTGCACAGGCGTTAACCGTTAAGGGCGTCTATGAGCTTAATGTGCAAATGTTCATTCTCTATGGCTTTGAAATTTTCCAGACAAAGTGGCCTGCTGCAATATATGTCCCTCAATTTTGTTTAAAAGGTCTCTTTTTTTACTACTGGCGGTTAAATTTATGTTGCTATCTAAAATATAAATAGTAAACACATATGTATGAATGCATTTAAGCGGTGGCTTTGGTCCTTTATATTTATTTCTTCCATAGCCAACACCTTGAGTTGCACCTAGGTAATCCACATATTTGCCATGGGGTATCCCCTCTGGAATAGACGACCGTATAGGTATATTCCATATTACCCAATGGTTATAGTTTGGAAAAATAGGATGCGATGCATCATCTAATGTAATTGCAATTGATTTTGCATTTGGCACGATATCATATATTTTAAAATCGGGAGATATATCTGCTCCACGAGCCGTATATCTTATAGGTATCCATCCACCTTGATCAAACGCTTTGCTCTTAACCTTTAATTGCCCCATGACATCATCCTCCAATAATTGGCTTTTCACCTTCAATCTAAATATAACATAAAAATCAGACTAAAGCAGATACAAAAATGCATCTATTTTAGTCTGATGACCTTGGTGTCCCCGGCGCGATTCGAACGCGCGGCCTTTCGCTTAGGAGGCGAACGCTCTATCCAGCTGAGCTACGGAGACAAAAATATTTATAAAAACCATAGCTGATTATATAATGTTCAGGCTGTTATTGTCAAGGAATCAACCACTGAAGCAACACGCTTTAATCCCCCATTTTTTTGTGAAAAAAATAAAAGCAATTCGCTTTTGCGTCTAAAAATACTTGAAGCTCTTTTCCAAACGGGTAAAAGGTGTTATATTAGACAAGATAAACGTGTAGTTTCACGGAGGCAAAACATGAAGAGAGAAAAATCTTGCGGAGCTTTGGTATATCGTTATGACAGCGGGCGGCTGCTGCTGTTACTGCTGCGCCATCGGCACGGCGGGCATTGGTCCTTTCCGAAAGGGCATGTAGAGGGCGCCGAGACAGAAGTTGAGACAGCGCTACGCGAAGTACGCGAAGAAACCGGCCTGCACGTTTCGCTTCAACAAGGCTTTCGGCATACTGTAGAATATTATCCAAAGCCTGGCGTAAAAAAACAGGTAGTTTATTTTTTAGGCAAAGCACTGCCGAACGAACCCGCGGTGCGTCAAGAGATTGAAATCAGCGAATTAAAATGGGTCGAATGGGACGAGGCTTTCCGCTGCGTGACATTTAAAAACGATAAAGACCTTCTAAATATGGCCAAAGCGCATTTAAAACCAGAAAATGCCGTCTGTTAAGTGGCAAACATAAATGTCATCGTCCACCCTTCGCGCCCGGCATGAAAAAAAGAGCAAGGGAAGACATAGATCGTCCTCCCTTGCTTTTACCCGGCGCGCCGTTATTTAATGCATGATCTGCGAAACGCTGTCAAGAATAATTCCGGCGTTTTTCACCGCTCTACCCGCTGTTCTTTTAAGCTTTTTGGTCTGGCGCTGCATGGTGGTGTCGCCGTTGCTCATCATGTAGGCGGCCGTGCCTGCGATTATGCCAACGGCGGCGGAGGTAATGGCGGACGTCATGTTGTTTCTGTTCATAACACTTTCTCCTTGACTTTAAAATTGTGGGCGATACTAGCTTGCGCCAAAATTGTCGCGGTAGCCGCGAAAGTTTCTCCCAAAACGATTCTATGTTATTTACAATTTGGCCGCTTGCATAAAAGCGTCTCTTGTGCAAGTTGCATTTTAGCTTTTTTTTATAATTGAGAGGCATAATTTTCTTTTGCATATAGCATAATTTTGATCTTTTACCGACGATTAAAATAGTTGTATTTTTACATATACAAGCTTAATATTCGGTTTGTTCAGCCAATTTGCACTGATCAATTGTTATGAGTAATATAAATTTAACGAGAGAAGGATTTTCATGAATCGACCTCAACGAATCGCAGCAATTCACGACCTTTCAGGCTTTGGACGCTGCTCACTTACCGTAATCATCCCTGTATTGTCCGCTATGGGCATGCAGGTATGCCCCGTTCCCACCGCTGTACTTTCCACCCATACGGGTGGCATGGGCGAAGTGGCGTTGCATGATCTGACCGATTATCTCTCTCCTACGCTTTCACATTATCAAAAGTTGGGGCTTGATTTTGAGTGTGTGTACAGCGGCTTTTTAAATTCGCCAGAGCAGATTGACCACTGCATGGAGTTTTTCAGGAGCTACCCCAACGCGCTGTCGGTGGTAGATCCGGTCATGGGTGACCACGGTAAGATTTACCGTACTATAACTTCCCTGATGCAACAGCGCATGCACGAGCTAGTCGCGGTGGCCGACGTCATCACCCCGAACCTGACCGAGGCGTGCGTGCTGCTTGGAGAAAGCTATCAAAGTGCCCCCTTGACCCGAAACGAAGCCAAAAGCAAGCTGGTGCGTCTTTCAAAGCTGGGGCCTGACCACGTGATCATCACCGGCGTGGGGCTGGCCTCGGGCGAAGCGATGGTGAACATTGGCTACGACCGCGTACGCGGTACATTCTGGTACATTCCCTGCGATTATGTCCCCGCCTCTTACCCTGGCACCGGCGACCTTTTTGCCGCCGTGCTCACCGGCGCACTGTTGCAAAATGACAGCCTGCCAATGGCGATGGCGCGCGCCACCCATTTTGCACAGGCCGCCATCAAAACTACTTATGGCTACGGCACTGATCCACGTTTTGGCGTCATGCTTGAACCACTACTTGGACAATTGGCCAGCCACGAGGTCTATTCCGACTATCAAACGTTATAAGGGCGTGCCGCTTTCTCAAGGGGCAACCGCCCGGAGAAAGGAGCCGCTATGAATCGTTCTTCTAACGCTATCTATCGCATCGCGGCGATAGGAGTACTGACCGCTATGGTTTTTGCAGCGAATTTTTTGTCTATCCCCATCGGGGATATCACCCGAATTCATTTTGGAAATGTATTTTGTGTGCTTTCAGGGTTGCTGCTAGGGCCAATTCCCGGCGGATTGTGCGCCGGATTGGGCGGATTTTTCTACGACCTGTTCAACCCGCTTTACGCAGCTGAGGCACCTATTACCTTCGCAATGAAATTCGTGCTGGGCGCTTTAGTCGGCGTCATTGCGCATAGCGGCAAAAGCTATGGGAAAAATCGCACAAAAAATATTGTCGGTGCCGTTGTCGGTAGCCTAGGCTATGTTGTCGTCTACCTTTTTAAAAATTTCATCTACGAATATTATTTGATTAGAAATCCGATTGAAACGGTAATGACCAAACTGGCGATTAAGGGCGCTTCGTCGATTGTCAATGGCATGACTGCTGTCATCGTTGCCTTAATTTTGCTGCCGGTTTTTTCAAAGGCCATGAAAGCCTCTGGCATTCACCAGAAGCTTTTTCCAGCCGGACCAGAGAACGCTGCTCAAGAATAATATAGGCCGTTCTTTTTAGGTTTTCCATATGCCATTTATTTAAAAAGCCTCAGGATACCGATGCATCCTGAGGCTTTTTTGTTCGTCTCTTGATGCGTAGCAACGCTGATTGTTTTTAATCATTCGGCAATCAAATAACGTCCCCGCAGACCTGTTAGGCCTGCGGGGAAATTGTTGTTCTTGTCGTGCGCAATGATCAAGCTCGCCCACTTAGGGCAAATAGTTTGCCGTTGAGTCCAAATAGACATGTGCGGCATCGGGCATGGCTTGAGCCGTAACAGTAAAGTTGCTCACCGTTTTGCCATCGGCTATTTTCGCTCGGGCGGCTGCAACTCCGCTACTGCTTACCGGATCCAAGCTTACCCAAGTGATACCATCCAGTGTGTAAGAAATGGTGTAACCGGTTGCACCTAAAACCTCGTCAAATGAAAACACAGCATAATATCCGCTGTCGGTTACATAGCTGACGCTAAGCCCGGCCGCCGGTTGAAGCTTCACCACCGAAAATTCAGGCGAATCTGCACGGTCAGAGTCAATCTGCAAGGCGTTGGCTGCTTTCGCCGTCACGCTGAATCTGACCTGCGTACTCGTGACCGGCGTCTCAACCGATTTTTGCGTAATACCGACCGGCAGTACATCAGACAAGAGATTCGTCCAGTCTGTACCATTGGTGGAAGTCTGTATGACAACATTGTGCGTGTTATGGCTGTTGTTGGTGTTAAAGCTGAACGTCAGATTATTCTGGTCACCGCTGATAGCGGGGCTGAGTGGCACCGGCAGCTTCGTCACCGTAACTGCATTTGCCGAGACAGGGGCACTATCGGTAAAGAACATGCCATCGCCCAGGGTTTTGACACTGAAGTTAAAGGTTTCGTGTTCGGCAGTGGACACCGCCGCGGTCAGGTTGGATGCCGTTATCCCCGGTATTGCAACCCCATTTTTCGTTGCTGAGACCACCTTATAGTTATAACCTGATATGCTATCAAAGGCAAATGTAATCAAGCCCAGCTCCGATGAAGTTATTCTGGGATTGCTCGGCTGTGTACGCTGCCCAACTGTGCGGGTCTCGGTCGCTGTCAGGCCACCCTGCGGCATAACCGAAGCGGTATATGTTTTGCCTGCTGAAATGGCATATGGGCATTCAAACAAATAGGTGTATTCATCCCCGTTTGCCCTATGGCTCACGACGGGAAGTATGCTGCCGTCATAGCGCAGCGTCACGGTGTAGTCACTGATGCCCGCTGCACCTGTAAAGATAACCGCTAAATCCCCGCCCTCGTTTGAAATGGCAAGGCCACTGGCCGACGATAGCGGTGGTACGTCATAAGTATCTGTGGTTGGTGCCGAAGTGAGGGCCAGATTTTCGTCGCCGGTGGCTCGCACTGTCACGGTGTGGGTTTTTCCTGACGCCAGGCCTGAAAATTCACCAAAGGTCACGCCCGACGCCAGCGTCAAACTTGCGATATCTGCACCATCAACCGAAAGCACCGCCTCGTGGCTGTAGGCCGTCGCGTTAGGGGCAGCAGTAAATGAAAACGCCAGCTTATTCCCATTCAGGTTTAGTTGGAGATTTGTAGGCGCGCCCAACACGGTCACCGTTTTTGAGCAAAAGTCAGAATAAGCGGATGCGGTATAGCGGCTTGAGCTGCTGACGGCACGCACTTTAAAAGTGATCACCGTACCCGCCTGCCCGATGAGCGCATTAGTGATGGTGCAGCTGTTGGTATCAACCGATAGCTGCTTATTAGTGATATTCGAAGTACTTGACCCGTTGGTCACCGAATAAATAACGGTATAGCTGGTGGCATTGCTGACACTATTAAAGGCTAGCACCGCGCTGCTTTCTTCCGCAGCTGTAATCGTCAGATTGCGTGGCGTCGACAGGGTCAGTACGCCCCCGCCCGAATGGTCTCCGCCATTTGCCGCCGTCTCGGTCTGACCGATCGCCCAGTTCTGCTCACTGGGCTTATCGTAGTCATCTTTAACTGTCACGTTGCGGGGCTCTCTTTCATATGAGACGTCGTCACTGCAAACAGTGAGGTTATTAACCAGTCCACTGCCTCCGATATGGGTGGGGGCATTGGCAATCACTGTCCCCACAGAACTACGCCCAGATAAGATCAGGTTGGTGGCATCGTTTGTGGTCACCTCATCAAGCGCGCCATCTGAGAGCGTCACTTGTTGCCACATTGGCGAACCTCGCTCGGTTGTCACTTTTTTGATACCTGCATAGTTGCCCGAAAGACTGCCTTCGTCAATAGTCAACTGGTTTTTAGCTGTCATCTGATGAATGGTAGAGGCGCCACCGACAATATAGTCCGTGGTGCCGCTGCCTCGTTGCGCAACAATCCGCACAGCCGTAACATCGTGCAGCGTCACCGTCTGCGCACCGTTGACCAGAACACGGCCTTTGACCACGATGTTTTCAAGCGTGACGGTCCCATTTGCCACAGATTCCGATATTACAAGGTCACCCTTGACCAACTTGTTTTTGAGCGTGACGCCGTCAGCATTAATGAACACATTATAGTAAGTCGCGTTTTCATCATGGGTCAGCGCAGCGTTAATGGTTAAATTCTGCACTTTTTGAGTGCCGGAACCAGTCGGTGTACCCTCGTTACTATGCTGTACGGGGCGGCTGCTCGGCACTGTACTACCCTGCGAAGGGGATGAACTGCTATCATTCTTTGATGAAGATTTAGGCTTACTACTTGAGGAAGCCCGGCTGGATGACACTTCAGACTCTGAGGTCAGCCCTTGAGAAATAGATGCGGGCAAACCGTTGGGCTCGCTCCAGACAAGCCACAACAGCACGCCAACACAAACCACTAAAACAAGCGAGAGCGTCAAAACCACCCATATCTGTTTTCTTCCACCGCGCGGATTTGCCATATCTCTCATAAGGACCCCCTCCGTCGTGATCAGGCCGCCTAATCCACCCTATTTTAAAATGACGTATTCTGAAAACCGACATTTATCAGATTGTTTACACCTAATTAGTGTAACATAAAAGGAAAATTTTTTCATCTAAAAAGAAAAAATCAACTCGCATTTTATCGTTTTTACAGTCATTTGCCCAAAATTGCATTGTTTGGCCACAAAACCTTTACAGAACCCGCTTTTTTATTGTGTAATCGCACCGGTTGTGCTAGAATAGAATACCATAATGAGGTGATAATTTATGAACAAGACAGTTGTTCTAATTTTATTCGGTGGCGTTTCCAATGAGCATGAAGTGTCGCTGCGAAGCGCGACATCCATCATCAACAATATCGACCGAAGCCGCTTTGAGCCGGTGTTGGTCGGCATCACCAAGGACGGGCGCTGGCTGCTCTATAATGGAGATACAGACGGCCTGGCAACAAACGAGTGGCAGCAAAATGCCACCCCTGCGATGCTTTCGGCTGATCGCGAAACGAATGGGTTGTTCGTGTTTGAACCCGACGGTGTGCGCACCGTAAAAATTGATGTGATTTTCCCCGCTGTTCACGGACAAAACTGCGAGGATGGCGCATTGCAGGGGTTGATGACCCTTTCGGGCATCCCCTTTATCGGATGCGGCGTAACCGCTTCGGCTCTTAGCTTTGACAAGGTCTACACCCACATCATCGCCGAACAGGCCGGTGTGCCGATGGCCAAATGGCAGTTGGTCTGCCGCGAAGAAGATCTCGCCGAGGTTGAACGTCGCGTGGCTAAAGCGTTGGGATATCCCTGCTTTGTTAAGCCCGCCAATTCCGGCTCGTCGGTAGGCTGTTCGCGGGCCAACGACGCTGAGGGGCTTTTTGCCGCATTGAAATTAGCTTTTGCCGAAGATCGCCGCGTTATCGTTGAAGAATTGGTGACCGCTCATGAAGTGGAGTGCGCTGTGATGGGCAACCTCGAACCCATCGCCCCCACCACCGGCGAAATTGTCAGCCCGGACGGCTTTTATGACTATGACACCAAATATAAAAACGACCATGCCAAGCTGTTCATTCCGGCCTGCATCCCTGAGACAAGCGCCGCACGCGTTCGCGAGTTGGCTCTCACGACTTATCGCGCGTTGAACTGCCGAGGCCTTTCGCGCGTCGATTTCTTTGTCAAGAAGGACGGTTCAGTTCTGCTCAACGAGATCAATACACTGCCGGGCTTTACCTCCATCAGTATGTACCCCAAAATGATGATTGCCTCCGGCATGACCTACGGCGAGGTGATTACTCGTCTGATCGAACTGGCGCTCATCGAAAAATCCGGCGCTTAAAGGAGACATTATCTTGAAAAAGGAAGCTATGATTACCATTAAGGGCATCTATAACGTCAACGGCGAAAGAGATGTTGTAGAGCTTTTAACCTGTGGTGATTTTTATAAAAAAAATGACGGTTATTGGCTGAGCTATGATGAAACCGAGACCACCGGCTTTGAGGGACACCGCACCACCCTGCATGTTGAACAGGGCCGCGTGACCATGCAGCGCACGGGGCTGACCAACTCACAGCTTGTCGTGGAAAAAGGCTGTCGTCACCAGTGCTCTTACGACACTGGCTACGGCGCCATTATGGTGGGCATCAATGGGCGGGACATCCGCTCAACACTGTCGGACGATGGCGGCGAAGTTGATTTTTCTTACGCGATGGATGTCAATACCGCGCTGGCTAGCGAAAACCGCGTAATTATTAAGGTTTTACCTCAAGGATGCAAACAGCCGGAGGCCAATTGAGTCTATTGGCACCTACCACGCGTTTTAGCAACTTTGAGCGGCGACGGATATGCGTAACATTGCGCATGCCATAAAAACACAGGAGAGTGTAACTTATGTTAGGACCGATTTCTCTCACGAGCGAGGCGCTGCGCGTCCTCGTCTCAAACGCGATAGAACAAGCTATCAATAAGGGTGACCTGCCCGCACCAGCTAATGGACTACCCTCGTTTTTGATCGAGCAGCCCGCAGACCCGACGCACGGTGACTTTGCTACAAACGCCGCCATGGCGGGCGCACGCAGCTTCGGCAAGCCCCCACGCGTCATTGCACAGACCATTATTGACAACCTTATGCTGGAGGGAACTCACTTTTCTCGTGCAGAGGTTGCGGGCCCCGGCTTTATTAACTTCTTTGTTTCCGACAGTTGGTTTGCCGACGTGGTGTCCAGAATCCAAGCCGAAGGCGACGCCTACGGCCGTACCGATTTTGGCGGCGACAAAAAGGTGATGGTGGAATTTGTCTCGGCTAATCCCACCGGCCCGATGCATATGGGCAATGCTCGTGGCGCCGCTATTGGCGACGGACTGGCCGCGGCGCTGGATGCCGCCGGGTATAATGTCTCACGCGAATTTTTGATCAACGACGCGGGCAACCAGATTGAGAAGTTCGCTAAGTCGTTGGAAGCGCGGTACCTTCAGTATTATCAGGGTGAAGAAAACGTACCGTTCCCTGAAGATGGCTACCATGGTGCGGACATCAAAATGCGCGCCGAACAGTATATTGAAGCAAACGGGGACAAGCTTTTAAACCTAGATTCCGCCTCGCGTAAGCAGGCGCTGGTTGAGTTTGCGCTGCCCAAAAATATAGAAAAAATGAAAACCGACCTTACGCGTTACCGAATCAGCTTTGATTGCTGGTTTTCTGAGACGTCGCTACACGAATCGGGGGCGGTTAAAAAGGCGGTCGAAACATTGACTGCACGCGGCTATACCTATGAGAAGGATGGCGCGATCTGGTATAAAAACGCCGAGGTGCAAACCAAGGCACTTTTGGCGCAGGGTAAGAGCCAGAAACAAATTGACCAACTTGAGCTAAAAGATGACGTATTGGTGCGCGCCAACGGTTTCCCAACCTACTTTGCTGCCGATATCGCTTACCACGCCAACAAGTTTGTAGACCGCGGCTATGAAAAGTGCATTAACGTTTGGGGAGCCGACCACCACGGTCATGTGGCGCGCTTAAAGTGCGCACTCGATGCGTTGGGCGTCGGTGGGGACAAGCTCGATATTGTGCTTATGCAGCTCGTGCGTCTGACCAGCGGCGGCGAACTGGTGCGTATGAGTAAGCGTACCGGTAACGCCATCACCCTCTCCGATCTGCTGGACGATGTTCCGATTGACGCCGCGCGGTTCTTCTTCAACATGCGCGAGCCTGGCTCCCAGCTTGACTTTGACCTTGATCTGGCAGTGGAGCAGTCAAATCAAAACCCGGTTTATTACGTTCAATACGCCCACGCGCGCATCTGTTCGATTGCTAAGAATCTGGCCGCCGAGGGCGTTGAGCCCCGGCAGTGTTGCACAAACGAACTATTACTGCTCAAAGAACCAGAGGAACGCGAGCTGATTCGTGCGTTGGCCGCTTTCCCCGAGGAAATTATCGCGGCGGCCAAAAACTATGACCCCGCGCGGCTAACTCACTTTGCCATTGAGACGGCTACCCGCTTCCACAAATTCTATAACTCCTGCCGCTGTAAGGTCAACGACGAATGCCTGATGCAGGCACGTTTAAACCTCTGTCTTGCAACTGGTCAGACAATTAAAAATGTACTGACTATGCTAAAAATTTATATCCCCGAAACGATGTAAGGGGTCGGAGAGGGGCGTGGCATTTGCCGCGCCTCTCTTTCTTCTACGTTCATTAAGCTTTACCAATTGACAAATCAACGCATTTGCGCTAGTATACTGCTCAGGCGTATATCGGGAATGGTGGCAGCTTTCCGTACGCCGTGTCGTTGTGCCATTTTTGCACAACGCGCGGATAAGCGTATGGTCTTGCCATAAAATTCACCGCTGTCCGCGTCATGTTTTGGAGGCACCCATGAAAAAAATCTCCTCACGTAATCTCGTTCGTTGTGCAATGATTGCAGCGCTTTACGCTGTTATTTCCATTGCCTTTCTTCCGCTGGCCTTTGGCGCAGTGCAGGCGCGCATATCTGAGGCGCTCACCCTCTTACCAGTACTAACTACGCTGGGCATTCCCGGTGTAACGCTGGGCTGCCTGATCACCAACATTTACGGTGTCGCAGCTGGTGCAAACATTCTCGGCGCTGCCGATATCCTGTTTGGCACCGCAGCCACACTGATTGCCGCACTGATGACTCGGGGTTTGCGCAAATACCGCATAAAGGGTTTGCCGGTACTGGCTTCGCTGCCGCCTGTGGTTGTCAACGCTATCGTAATTGGCGCAGAGCTGACCTTTGCCGAGACAAACACACTGAATTCTCCGCTGCTATGGTTCAATATTTTTCAGGTGGGGTTGGGGCAGCTTGTATCCTGTACCATATTGGGGCTAATGCTTATCTGGGCGCTGGAACGCGCTGGACTCGATAAAAAGCTGTTTGAAAAAGAATAATATGCGTCTATTTAAAACGCCGGTGCAATTGATTTGCATCGGCGTTAAATTATTTAGAATTTGAAAAATTGAATATAACTTTGAGAAAAAAACCCTGCATGTTTTGTCCTATGCCTATTGTTCTAATAGGTGGTTGAGCATTTTTTGTGTGAAGCGAGCCAGTCTCTCCTCAATACCCGGCAGCTTTAAAGCTGAACCGGGGTCGTTGGCGGTTTCCATCAGGCAAAAATCCGGCGGCAACCAGAACCCTTTATTCATGCATAGCGCCGAAACAAGCTGCGCCGCTACAATATCGCCGCCGGAGTAACCCGACACCACAACTCCAAACAAAGCCTTGCGGTCGAAGGATGCGGTGCGATATAACGCAGTGAGTCGGTTGATGCAGGCAGTAAGATTGGCGGACAGCGCATCATTATAATTCGGACACAGCATCACGAGGGCATCGGCCTCGCGGATGGCAGGATAAACCTCTTGCACCATCACGCCACCGTAAAAACACTCGCCCTTTTCGCCAAAGTGTAGGCACATGGTGTAGGGGCAACCGGAACAATCCTCCATCGTGCCATTGCGCAGGCCGATTTCGGTGATGTCGCAGTTCGGCGGTAGTGCTTGTTTCACTTGGCTCCAAAGTGCCATTGTATTGGAGGTTTTGTAGCTGGAGGCGTGTAGTACCAAAACTTTGGGATGCACCTGCCTCGGCGGCTCAAAGCTCAGAATGCGGTCGATGAGATCGCCAACCGCCAATCGATAAGCTGTTTCCAATGTGCATCCGGCGTTTTTAGCCTGAACTGCAAAGTTGTGTAGCGAACCGATGGCCTCTACCATCGGGCGACCGGGGAAAATACACCCGGCCCCATTGGCCGCCAATACCAAATCGCGCCCTACTGCCTTGGTGTAAAGTTCGCCTGCTCCATCGACCAAAACGCCTGCTACGCTATCCTGAAGATACGCTGGGCAGCCCCTAAGCAGCGACAACAATTGACACAGCGTCGGGTTGATACCGGCTTTATCCAGCGATACCGCGAACAAAATACACCGATTATGCAGTGGCAGGTCGGCATCCAATCGAGTAAGAATTTCAGTGCGGTGACCCTTTGCAGCCGCCTCCAGCGTCTCAATAAACCGCCCTGACGTGGTGTCTTCGGGGCAGATAACGGTCAGAATTCGCTCCGACATTAAACCATCTCCTTAAATGATTGCGGAGAGTGTCTGCTGTGTTTCCAACAGTCTTTTATACAGGACGTCCGGCAGCGCCAGACCTTCGATTTCAATTCCAGTTGTGGTAAAACGATTGCGGCAGCCAAACCATACGCCACCTAGACAGACCGAGCCACAGTGCCACTGCCCGCGCAGTGTCAGTAGCAACTGGAACGCACCCGAAGAAAGCGCCGGCGCCACATAGGGCTTGAAGCCTATTTCGCGAATACGAAGGTTGGCGGTTTTCACCATTTCGGTTAATTCCTGGGAAATTGTGTCGTCATAAGATTCAAGCGAGTTTGCGATCACCAATCCCTCGCCATGGGGGCCAAAGCTTCGCCCCTCGGTTAAAAAGCTACGGAATCTCTCTTCCTGTTTGGCCAGTGCGGCAGCTCTAGCATTCATCACCCCGAGGCCAAAACCTTGCACCTGCTCAGCCAGTAGACCCTGCCCGTCCCAAGCGCCGTCTTCTTCCTGATTGGAGGCGAGATACGCCGCTTTACATAACGGATCAACGGGATCGGAGAGTACGATAAATAGTCCTTTAAAATTTGCGCTGCGTGCCAATTTGGCGTAGTGTTCAACAATGGCGCGGTTAGCAGCAAACTGTGCCATCCGCACATCTTTAACGGCGCTCCCAACAGCGGGGATCGCTTTAGTAGCTGCAAAGATAAAAACGTCACAATCAAACAAATTTGCCATATCGACCGCTTCCACATTGGGCAGCGCGTCATAGTCCCATGGCCAGGCGATCTGGCTCATCTCCGCTGTCCAACGGGCTACCGTGTTGGAATTCAGGTCGCAGATGCCAATGGTTTCGATACAGTCACCCCCCAGCAGCTTTAAACCGGTAAGCAGGGTGCCGCCCACATCGCCCACCGCCAACAGATGGACGCGATTGCGCTTTGGTTTAAACGCCGTCATATCGATAGCCTCGCGCCAGCGCGGATGCCGGATATTGACCGCAGCCAGCGCGCGCTGTTCAATGCGGTTCAGAATATCTGCGGGTACTTTCGCCCCGTTGTCGGCGATGCGGGCGGGGTCGAGCCATGCGACCGACTCCGGCGCCATGAGTTGTTTGGAGTCGGTCACGCAAAACGTGGCCCGTCGATTTTCGGGCGGTGCATCAAACAAAAAGGCCAGCGGTTGCATCGCGTTCGGATTTGCCACCTTTTGTAACGGTAGGTCTGGCGACAATGCCGCGTAGGTTCGGTCATTTCCCTGATAATAATACATTTTTATCACTCCAATACATCGCGCATTCTTAACAGCATTTTAAGGTCATTTTCCAGATAGGTGGAAGCAGGCAGATTTGGGTCGTAATAAAGACAGCTGCCCTTGTCTGGCGAGAGCGGCAGAATGACCGCTTCGCTCAAGCGAGAAAGCGTCAGGTTACGCGCAAACCGACTGCGAAATTCGCTCTCCAACACTTTTATGATGTCCCGGGAATTTTCTATGCAGACTTGCGAAAATTTGAAAACTGCATCGCGTCTACATTCCTTATAAAACCGAGGGAACGCATAGGGCAGCACAAGATTAATGGCCGGTGTTAGACCGGGAACCGAAGGCTCGTCATGACCAACCGTGTCTCCGCCGATGAATGGATACATGGTCGATTCGACGAACCACGCCCGGAGGTTCGGCACAAAATAGACACAATCGGCCTTCATACCCTTGGTACGCATCAAATCGCGGCCCTCGCCGCTCATCACCCCCACCAGTACACGGTCGATGGCAATATTCTCATGCTCGAGCAGCGGAGATAGGGCATTGATGCGGTTACCGGAATGGAGCAGATCATCTACAAGAATCACCGGGCGGCAAAAAGATTTTATGGTGCGTATCTGGCTTTCGAGCGGTGCATAGCCCGGAAATGCTTCAATGTCAAATGAGCGTAAATCCTGCGCAAAAACCTTATCGGTGTGAATCGTTTTGGTTACAGTGTTCGGAATAGCATTACCGCGCAGAATTTTACCAAAGGGTACGCACATCTTTTCACCCAGCACCCGAGGAACAGTCGGCTCTGCTGGCACATGGTTTGCCTCAACAATCTTTTGCACGAGCCGATGATAGATAACCTCGGCGTTTAATGACAGCAATAAAGTGCCGGGATAAAGGCCTGTCAGCGCCTCTTGCATGCGGATGTGCGCCTGCCTAATGGCATCAAGGACGTTTGTGCTCGATGAAAAGGGCTCTTTGAGTGTGGTTGCCAAATTTTGAATCAGCACAACGGGTGAGCGCATATCCACCAGCAACAACGGCCTGTCACCGCCCACCTCCGCTTTGACAAAACCCTGACGTCGCAACAGATTGATAACGGCGCTGTCATTTTTGCGATTAGTTGGATAATACACGGCATAACCACAATCCTCGCCCATTGCGCGGGAAAGCGCCTCGGTCATCAACAGCTGACCGATGTTATAACTGGTGTTGGAATGGCGCACCAAATGCAGACCAGTCAGCAGCAAAATACGGCCTGCAGTGTGTTTCCGCACATAATTGGTGAGCCTGTCGTCCTGCAGCGCGTCGTATAAGTTGATGGCGCTGACAATCCGCATTGTCAGATAACCCAGAATACGCTCACCGTTTCCGGTATCGCGCAAAACGATGACATCATCGCGCAGGTCAAAGCACGGGGGACGTTTTTTCCCCGAAGTAACGGCAGCTAGTAATTCGGCGCGCTGAGCGTCGTCGGGGTGCTGGGTGGGCAAAAACTCGAGATGTCCGGCGCGATAAAGGCGCTTATACTGCGGTTCGCGCAGATATAGGCTATGGCGGTAGATATAGTCCTGGACGATGGGGTCGATCAAATTGGAGATGTCTCGTCCCAAGTCGATATTTTCGCGGATTCTGGTGGAGCTGATATCCTCCAAATAAGGAGGTAGCTGTAATTGCAGCACCTTGCCGCGAATACATCGTAGATCGGCCTCTGTCTCCGGCCCGTCAGCACTGCTAACACGGCGGAAAACAATATGGTTCATCTCCTGAACACAACCGGGAACGGCAGTGGCTCTGTAGGACGAAGCGTTGGCCACCACATCACTGCCTACCGCCAGATATAGATCACGTCCGGCAAAAACCTGTCGCAGACGGTCAAGATCGCTTGGGTTAGCCAAATTTACCGGCAGATCGTGCGGAAACAAATAAACGTCAAAGCTATCCGCCACCGACATGTTGACAATCTGGCGGCGAACAAGTGCGGGTTGCGCCTTTTTTGACCAGGAAAACTCGTCAACGGCGAGATAGACCTCGAATCCTAGGTCACGAATGCTTTGCACAATCCCCTTGTGGGAGATTGAAAAAGGATCAAAAGTACCCGGAAAAAAAGCGACACGCTCCGGTGGCGAAAAGCAAAACGGCCCATCCTCTATTTTATAAAGCACCAAAAAACGATAGACGTGGGACAGTGCGGCGGCAGTGTAAAAAAAGGTCAGCTCCCGTTCCCCGTTCTCACTGATGAGACAAAGCAGTTTTTTAGCCACCAAAACAAACAACGCAGACTTATCCGCATAGGTCATCACTTTGGAAGCAAACAGCTCCTCGCCCAGAATACGCAGCGTCTCCTGTCGCACCGGCTCACGATAAGAGGCCAGCCCTTTTAGGAGCAGCCCCGCCAACCGGTTGCGCCGGTTGGTCAGCGTAGCGGCGTCCTGTTGAAACCGACTGGCGTAAACCGCATAGCCTGCTAATATGGCCCCCACCGTATCCAGCGCGGCAGTAACCGCAACGCTGCTGGCTGCACAAAGCAGATTTTCCATCTGGTCGATCAGCTCGTCAAGCTCTCGAGGTGGCAGCCACAGCGAAAAGCGCCCCAGATAGTCCGGAATGTATTTGGAAAGCTCAGACTGCCCTGTTTCCAGCGCTTTTGAGAGTTCAACGGCGATTTCATTGCGACGCTCCGGCGTCAACTCGGGTGCCATGGCCAATAACGAAGTTCCAGCCATTCGGCGTACAACTACGTTTTCTCCCACCTTAATCAGGTTAGAAAAGTGTGTGGCAATGTGCAATATATTCGTATGATTGCCCTGCTCAATCAGATCGAGCAGGTACTCCACGCCCACAGCTTTCATAATCCAGGGAGTGGCGGTTTTAAGATTGTCCAAAAAAATGTTTGAAACAGCGGATTGTCGGCTTAAAAAGCCATCCGGCGCGGTGGTATCATACCCAAGCATCCGCCCCAAATATGCCTGTAAAAATAGTAGCGGAGTGCTGCCTTCACAGTCGGCCGTTTCAGCCGCGTGGGCAATCTCGTCGCGTAGCGGGTCATGCTGGGGTAAGATATAAAGCAGATGTCTAAACAGCCGCAATGCGGCCGCCTTTTGGGTCAGCTCCCCTTTTCTAAGCCACCACATAGCAAAGTTGGCCAGCTTGGCCGATTCCTCCGCGCCACAGAAGGCCGCAGGAATGTTGACAACAGAGTCAAGCAAAGCAAAGGCTGCGTCCGGTTCAACTGTGGCAGGGTTTTCGTAATGGTCGAACAGCTCATTGGCAAAGACAGCGGCATCGGTATCGGAACAGGAGTCCAGCAAGGCATCTATGGCAAGCTTGGCCGTATAGCGTATTTTGCTGATTTGCTGGGGTGTCAGCCGACTGTCAGGATAGATGAGCCGGTTAAAATAATCACACCACAGCTCATAGTGACGGGTGTCGCCCGGAGCCGGTTCACACCCGGTGGGCTGTTCTTTGCGATAACCGGAATGAAACCCTGCCAGAATGCGGCCAATCAAAGATGCCGCCTGTCGGCGGATGTCGCCGTCCGGGTACATGAGCAACTCATACAAGAAAGAAAGCATCTGTTCCTTTTGCGCAGTACTCCAATAGGTAAAATATTCTTCAAAGACCGAAACATAGGCTCTAAGCCGATCGGGAGATTTCTCACTGCGGGCGGCCTCAAGAATGTTACCAAACAACTGGTCATGTCCCAGCCGATGCATCAGGCGGATGTTGTGATCCACAGCACGGTATCGCAGCGCCGCCACCGCCTCATCCATGCTCATTAGCGCTGCATCCTTGACAGGCGCGGGCTGCACAGCTGGCAACGCAAGCGTCGTGTCCACCCCGAATGAGCGCATATATTCTTCAAAATCATGTAGCTTGGCATAAACGAACTGATATCGACGACGCTTGGCTGCGTCGACATGATCAAGTTTTTGCAAAATAACCTCAAAAGAATCGGCGAGAGAAAATATCTGAGAAATTTCGTGCCCATTTACATCGCGGGACTGCTTGACCCGAAAATCAGCATAAACCAGCAACAGCGATTCGGAGGACAAATTCTCTATCTCAAGATCCCACACCGAATGGTTGGCCGCAATACGGCCGATGTCACCCAGCCCACGCCGGGCGCACCAAATGTCGGTATAATGATAATGCAGGTAGGGTACCCGCTCGCCGGCCTTGCAGCCGAATTTGCCGATGTCGTGAACGGCAGCCGCTGCCGACAGCAACGGTAAATCGACCAGCCCGCCGCCGGCATGAAAAGCCCGCGCGCAAGTCATGGCCACATGGTGTACCCCCGCGATATGCTCCAGCGTTCGAAACGGGGTGGTTTCGTGCCCTAGCCGCAATAGTTCATAAACAAAAACTTCTTTGAACCATCCACAAAACCGGCGGTATTCATCGGCGCTATCATTGCCTTCCAATTCCTCTTTGGTGCAAAAAGCAAAATCAAATTGTGACGAAAAGGGCAACGATACCCGCTCTTCTTCAAACACCTGCTGCAAAACACGCAGATAGCACAGCGCACCGTCCCACTGCCGATCATCTTGCAACACCTCGGTCTGTGAGAACTGCAGTGCATTGGCAACCTGATAGGCGCAGTCGAGCCATCCTTCGCGCGGTTCGGGCGCAATGCTGTCCAAAAGAGGACGGACAACGGCCAGAACTTCGCCGCAGGTCATTCGTCGCTGAATGGGCAGCAGGGCAGACAGCGCCTGCACCCAGTCGACGCGCTCAAACAAAATCGTAGCCGATCGCGCCGACATGTTCAGCCTATTTAAAAAACTTTTATCAATCAGCGCTTGAAAAACGCGTGTGCCAACATGTCGGTCGAATTGATCTTCCATGGTATCCTCCAAACTGCCTGCACAGGCAAGCGGTTTAATTCTAGAACGCCGGGCACCAGAAACCGATGATAGACTAATACTATTATAACGCACCCACCGGCGCGAGAAAAGGGAAGTACACGAAAAATCTCAACGCAAAACGTTGATTTAAACCAAGCGTGCATTGAAAATATTGCAGATTAAGAAATGCGCCGGCCAATACCGTTTTTCAAACAGCATTGACCAGCGCATTTTTTATTTTATATTCAGTTGGGGTTTATGTCTACATCTTTTTCGCTATTAAAGCCGCTGTCGTACGGCGACAGTACACAGCGCCTTAGAAATGGCCCCCGCCAGCACGCAGCAGGCTACCGCCTCGATCAATCCGTTGATGCCGACAAAAGCCAGTGCAAATGAAAAGGCACTTCTCGTCCCCATTCCGGTGACAATTTTCTGTATGAAATCGGTTTTATAAAAGAACAAAACCAGAAAGGTCATAAAAAACAGGGTGTTAAACAGTGCGCCTAGAAAGCTGGTGGCCGCAAATGACAACAGTTTCTTTTTGTCCATCCGTGAAAGCGCTGCAAAAACAACACCGGTTAAAAAGCCCATGATTACACGGGGCACGAGACAGGTTAAAATCGTACCGACAGGATTGATCCCCATCAGTGCAGTACCAAAAGGCTCAAGCCCAAAGCATTGGATGAGCGATGTCACACCAAACGCCAGCCCCAGGACAGCCCCCGTCATCGGCCCCATAACAATTGCGCCGATAATCACTGGCACAGACAACAGCGTGATACTCAAACCTCCGGTTTTAAAATATCCCAGCGGTGTAAAGGCCATTACAAAAATGATTGCCGTCAGCAATGCCGTACGTACCATTTTGCTCGCGCCGTGCTTTTTCTTTAAGTTTGACATTGTTATTCTCCTCGCTGCCGCTCACCTTATACCGCCCCATTAAAAATTGAATAACTTAATAGACAGATTTTCGTCTAGCAAGGGCGAAGAGGAAAACGGGCTACCGCCTACCGCCGACGATGCAAAACCCAAAATCTGTCGCAAAGAAACCATTTTTTATTGGGCCCACAGTATCAATGGGATGCGACGCATTATTTATAATCCGCCCGCAGCGCAGGCTTGTTACACGTTTTTCTTGTAAATGGTTAAAAGGCCGTCTAACAGCAGATCGTTGTCAATGGTCACATTGCGCTTGCAGTGGGGAATAACGGCATTAGCCAGCCCGCCGCAAGCTACGACGGTTTTAACCTCGCCCAGTGCCTCGGAAAAGCGGTCGATCATGCCATCCACCATTGAGGCCGTGCCCAGAATACTGCCGGACATCATGGCATCCACCGTTTCGGTGCAGATAACCTTGAGCTCACTGCTAAGGCCCACTGCAGGTAGCAGCGCAGTGCTTTTAGTCAATGCGCCCAGGGATACCAGCACGCCAGGGGCAATCGCGCCGCCGATATAAGCCTTGTTTGCATCCACAACAGTAATCTTCGTCGCCGTGCCGAGGTCAATAATGATCGCGGGCAATGGATATTTGGTCATTGCGCCCACCGCTGTGCAGCAGAGGTCGGCTGCCAGCGTGCTCGGGTCATCTATGCGAATATTAAGCCCAGTCTTGACACCTGGGCCGACCGCCAGAACCGGAATATCGCAGATCACTTTGATGGCCTGCTTCATTACCGAGGTCAGGTTTGGTACCACCGAAGAAATCGCCGCGCCGGTCAGCGCTTTAGCGTCGATGTCATGCAACGCAAAAATATTAAAAAGCAGCACCGCGTGCTCGGTATCGGTGCGCAGTGGATCGGTTTTTATACGAGCAGAGAACACCAGTCCCTCCTGCTTGTGTACTCCAAAAACAATGTTGGAGTTGCCGATATCTATAGTTAGAATCATAAACGTGCCTCCGCAGTGGATTTTTGTGCATTCCAATAATACGCCCTGTACGTCGTTTTTGTCAAGAAATAGCCTTATTGGGCAAACGTGATTAAAATTTGCTAATTTTATGCCAAATCTGGCGTTATTATCAGATTTATGCTATAATAAACACTACTTATGAAATTGATATTTTAGCTGTTCTCCCCTTTGATGGGAGAATGGCATCAAGCAACGGAGGGATGCTAATGGGCCGTGTCATCGCTGTCACCAACCAAAAGGGCGGCGTGGGCAAAACCACCACCGCAGTTAATCTGGCCGCATCGCTCGGAGACATTGGAAAAAGGGTGCTTTTGGTGGACGCTGATCCGCAAGGCAATTCCACCAGCGGCTTCGGCGTGAACAAAAAGGATCTGAAAAAGTCCACCTATCATCTTTTGGTTGAAGGCGCACGGGCAGATGAAATCAGACTAACTACCCCATTTAAAAAGGTGGACATCCTGCCGGCCGGTATTGAACTTGCCGCCGCTGAAATAGAGCTTGTCGATTTGCCAGAGCGCGTTTATAGGCTGCGTTCAGCTATTCTGCCGATTAAAGAAAGCTATGACTATATTCTAATAGACTGTCCGCCCTCACTCGGGCTGGTCACGCTAAACGCGCTAACCGCTTCTGACACCATTTTGATCCCCATTCAGTGTGAGTATTATGCACTGGAGGGGCTTTCGCAGCTTATGGCGACGGTCCGTCAGGTCAAGCGGCTGTATAACGCGAGAATCGACATTGAGGGCGTGCTGCTCACTATGTATGACGGTCGGTTAAACCTGACACTACAGGTGGTGGATGAAGTCAAAAAATTCTTCCCCAAAAAAGTATTCAAAACGGTCATTCCCCGCAATGTCCGACTTTCAGAAGCGCCGGGATTCGGCATGCCGGTGCTTTATTACGACCGTGTTTCAAAAGGCACCGCCGCCTATTGTGAGCTGGCCCAAGAAATACTTAAAAATCACCCTGATGCATTAAAATAATGAGGATGTGAATGCTATGGCAAAACCTAAGCGCGGCCTTGGCAAGGGGTTAGAGGCGCTGTTCGCCGATAACGACACCGCCGATGTTTCGGTTTCTACCCTTGCCATCGGCGAGATAGAGCCGAATCAGGATCAGCCTCGAAAGGAGTTTTCTCCTGAGGCACTTTCGCAGCTTGCTGAATCTATTAAAGAACACGGCATTTTGCAACCGTTGGTTGTGCGCCCACGTCCAAACGGGCGCTATCAGATTGTTGCGGGCGAACGTCGCTGGCGTGCTTCGCGCATTGCGGGGCTATCAGAGCTGCCGGTAATCATCCGCGAGCTGACCGACGAACAGGCTTTTGAGGTGGCTCTGGTCGAAAACCTCGTACGCGCCGATTTAAACCCGATTGAAGAAGCACTAGGCTATCGCACACTGGTGGAAACCTTTTCGATGACACAGGAGCGCATTGCACAGCGGGTCGGTCGATCTCGATCGGCCGTCGCCAACGCGCTTCGTTTATTGAGTTTGCCCAAGGAAGTATTAGCCATGCTTGAAAAGGGCAACCTTTCTTCAGGGCACGCTCGTGCGCTGCTGCCACTGAATGAGAAAGATGCGTTGGAGGCGGCCAACCGCGTTGTTTCGCAGGCGTTATCAGTTCGCCAGACCGAACAGCTGGTCAAACAGATGTTAAAAGCACCCCCTGCGCCAAAGGCGCCCCCGCTCACCCCGTCATTTTATCGTGAGATGGAGCTGGCTTTAAAAGATACCCTCTCCCGTCGGGTCAAGGTTATCTCCAAAGGCAAGGGTAAGGGCGAGTTGGTGCTGGAGTTCTACTCGGACGAAGAGCTGCGCGAGCTGGGCGAAAAGCTGGGGAAATAACAAATTACTTTAAAAATGAATAATTCACGGCATTAGCCGCGTCAGTTAATATTAAACAAACAGAAATGGATTGGTGAAGCATCATGCTGGATATGAAGGTAATCAGACAGGATCCCGAGCAGGTCAAACAGGCCTGCCGCAACCGTAATAAGGATCTTGACGCTGTCGTGGACGAAATTTTGGAGATCGACGCAGAGCGCCGCACCATCACCTCCGAAGCCGAAGCGCTCAAGGCCAAACAGAATCAGGCCAGCCGCGAAATCCCCGCTATCAAGAAGGCGGGCGGCGATATTTCTGGCGTTATGGCCGAGATGAAGGAAATTTCCGCAAAGGTCGGCGAGCTGGATCAGCAGCTTTCTGAGCTTGAAGCCAAACAGCGCGATCTGGCGCTTTCGATACCCAATATACCGCACGCAAGCGTACCGGTAGGCAAAGACGACAGCGAAAATATTGAAATCCGCCGCTGGGGTACCCCCACCGAGTTTCCATTTGAGCCCAAGGCTCACTGGGATATTGGTGCCGACCTCAATATTCTTGATCCCGAGCGCGCCGCAAAGGTTACCGGCAAACGCTTTCACTTCTACCGCGACCTTGGCGCACGCTTAGAGCGCGCTATTGTCAATTATTTTCTCAATACCCACACCGCGAACGGCTATGTTGAGATTCAGCCCCCCTTCATGGCCAACCGCGCTTCGATGACCGGCACCGGCCAACTACCCAAGTTTGAAGAGGATATGTTTAAGCTCGATGGACTGGATTATTTCCTTATCCCCACGGCCGAGGTGCCGGTGACCAACCTACATCGCGATGAGATTTTGTCTGGCAGAGAGCTACCCATTAAATACTGCGCCTACTCCGCCTGCTTCAGAGCCGAGGCCGGCTCCGCAGGGCGTGATACCCGCGGCTTAATTCGTCAGCACCAGTTTAACAAGGTGGAGCTGGTCAAATTCGCCGACCCCACCACCAGCTATGACGAACTGGAAGAGTTGACTCACGAGGCAGAGCTAGTACTCCAGGGCCTGGGGCTGCCCTATCGCGTTGTCGCACTGTCCTCCGGCGATCTGGGCTTTTCTTCGGCCAAAACCTATGACATCGAAGTTTGGATGCCCTCTTACGGTCGTTATGTCGAAATTTCATCCTGCTCCAACTTTGAAGATTTCCAGGCGCGCCGCCTCGCATGCCGTTATAAGTATGAAAAAGGCGACAAGGCGCAGCTTGTACACACCCTAAACGGTTCCGGCGTTGCGGTCGGTAGAACGGTAGCCGCCATTCTCGAAAACTTCCAGAACGGCGACGGCTCGGTCACCATCCCCGAGGCGCTACGTCCGATGATGGGTGTTGATAAGATTACGAAGTAATGGCGCGTTATCAGTATAGCCGTGCGCATATTGTGCCCGTTTATGACTGTGACCTGTTTTGCCGCCTTCGGCCTTCAGCTATGCTGCGGTATATCCAGTCGGCGGCCGGAGAACATCTAGACTCACTCGGGTTAACCCACCAACGGCTTTACGACGAGGGTTTTGTTTTTGTTGTCGCTGGAACGGCGCTTAAAGTTTATCGTGCGCCGACCGTTGGCGAACATATTATGATTTCTACCGCGCCCTTTCCCGGGCGCGGTGCTAATATGTTGCGCGAAACGGTACTGCAAGACGAAAATGGCACTTTACTAGTCGAATGCCAAACAAACTGGGCGCTGATTGATTCGCGTACGAACCGTCTGCTGCGCGCTTCCTCTTTTCCTTACGCGCTGCCGATGCTCGGCGGAGAATGGACACCGTTTTTTGATCCCACACGCATCCGTATTCACCTGCAAGAAGAACCGGACGGCATCGTCGAGCGCATTGTCCGTCTGTCCGATCTCGACCAGAATCTGCATATGAACAACACGGTCTATGCCGACATTCTCACCGACTGTTTCGGTGACGCTTACATCAACAGCAGCGGATTGGACACACTGTTTTTGCGCTATCATTTACAGGCCAAGATGCACGATTGCCTGACGCTGGAATACGGCCGTGACAACCAACTGTTTGTGGTGCGCGCACGCCGCGGTGAAAAGAACTGCTTTGAGGGGGCTTTTTCTCTCAAACCCCTTGAAACCGTTTAGCACAGGTGCTAGAATAGACAAAATATTTGAAACAGCACCTATAATTGAAAGGAGAGAAATATGCTTAACATCGATTACAGCAGCAAATTTGTAAGCGAGGGGCTGACATTTGACGATGTACTGCTCATTCCGGCTTACTCCGATGTGATCCCACGCGATATCGACCTGCACACCGTGCTGGCCCGGGATATCGTATTGAATACGCCCATTATCACGGCAGCGATGGATACCGTCACCACCTCTGCAATGGCCATTGCTATTGCACGTGAGGGTGGAATTGGCGTCATACACAAAAATATGTCTATTGAAGAACAGGTCGGCGAGGTTGACAAAGTCAAGCGTTCTGAAAACGGCGTTATCGTCAATCCGTTTTACCTTTCCCCCGATCATTATGTCACCGACGCCGATCGGCTGATGGGGCGGTATAAAATTTCCGGCGTACCAATCTGTGATGAAAATATGCGTCTGGTTGGCATCATCACAAACCGCGACCTGCGCTTTTTAACCAACTTTGACGTGCCTATTAAGGATGTCATGACAAAGGACGGGCTGATTACCGCGCCGGTGGGAACAACGCTCGAGCAGGCACAATCTATCCTGTCTAAATACAAAATAGAAAAGTTACCCATCGTGGATAACAACTATAAGCTAAAGGGCCTTATCACCATTAAGGATATCGAAAAAGCTGTACGTTATCCCAATTCCGCGCGCGACAAGGGCGGCAGACTGCTCTGCGCCGCAGCCATCGGCGTCACCTCCAACGTGCTTGAGCGCGCCGAAGCGCTCGTGGATGTTCAGGTCGACGTGTTAGTGCTTGACTCAGCTCACGGCCACAGCAAAAATATTATTGACTGCGTTAAAAAGGTGCGAGACGCCTTCCCCGATATCGCGATTGTCGCGGGCAACATTGCCACCCCTGAGGGCGCTGACGCACTCATTGACGCCGGCGCCGACTGCATCAAGATCGGCATCGGACCCGGTTCTATCTGCACCACCCGTGTTGTTGCGGGTTGTGGCGTGCCGCAGATATCGGCCATCTATAATACCTGCCGCACGGCCGCAAAAAGAGGCATCCCGGCCATTGCCGACGGTGGCATAAAATATTCCGGTGATATAGTCAAAGCACTGGCCGCCGGTGCCAACGTCGTCATGCTCGGCAGCTTGTTGGCCGGCTGTGCCGAATCTCCCGGCGAAACGGAAATCTATCAGGGCAGAAACTTTAAGGTTTATCGCGGAATGGGCTCACTGGCTGCGATGGAGAAAGGTTCTAAGGACCGTTATTTCCAAGAGGATGCACGCAAGCTGGTCCCTGAAGGCGTAGAGGGTCGTGTTCCCTACAAGGGTCCGCTTTCGGACACAATTTACCAGTTGATCGGTGGTGTGCGCTCCGGTATGGGCTACACTGGTTGCAAAACCATCGCTGAGTTGCATGAAAAGGCGCAGTTTGTACGCATCACTGGCGCTGGTCTCAAAGAGAGCCATCCTCACGATATTTATATTACTAAAGAAGCCCCCAACTACTCGGCGGGTATGTAATTACAAAGAACCTCGGGAACCTGTTGTTACAGATTCCCGGGGGGTTTTTCATCGATTTAGAAGGTAGATACTTAAGTTTAGATAGCCCGCAAAGGTCAGCCACAGTATATATGGGATTTGAAGTAGCGCAGCCATTTTATCGATTTTATAAAAATTACGTATCATCTCAAAAACCAACAACCATAAAATAACGAGACAAATAAAGGCCAAGAGATATTGCTGTGCGAGAAAGAATATTAGTGGCCATATAAAATTGACGACTAGCTGAGCCGCATATAGCCCGAGTACCCGCTTCTTTTCGGCCGATTTTGAAACATATATCAAATATGCTGAGATTCCCATTAGAAAATATAATATAGCCCAAACCGTTGGAAAAATCGTGGATGGCGGCGCATATATCGGCTGAACCAACGACTGATAGGTCTGCATAGCATTACGTGTCAAAAATCCTGCCAGATTTCCCATACCAAGGCTGATTAACAAACTAAGGATAAGCGGCTTTAATCTAATCATAATGACACCCCGTTTATAGTATATGACGCTTGCTGTCCTATTAATGATTCGCTTGCTGGTTTTCCAATATTATGTTCACACGCTAAAAGCCTCTGCAATCATAAGATTGCAGAGGCTTTTCATAGTTTTAACAGAACTGTTTGGTATCCGCTTGATATAAATAGACATTTTTAGCCGTTTGCCAATGCTCTCCCGCGACAAATTTCACAACAGAAATTTCTTACCTCGGCTAGGATACTTGCCGCTATTATGCCTGCGCAATGGCCATCATTTGATCAAACTTATCGGCTTTTTGCTGTGCTTTTGCCAATTCGCTTTGCAGCCTCTCACATTCAGCTTTTTTAGCCTCATAAAGCCTTCGATAATTTGGCCCATTCGCCACCGTCAGCCCATTTAGTCCCGCAGCTGCGATCGTAGCGGGGTAATCCACATAGCAATAGTTGCGATCACAAGGGCCGGTGACACCAGTACAAGTTCCCTTGTCGCCAAGATACTGCCACATGCCATAGTTTCTACGGCCTATTTGGCTTTGCATTAGTCTCTCATTGCCGCGGTAATCGGCAATCCACAGATCATAGGCCGCTAGCCGCGCGCGGTCAAGGTATTGGATTGCAAAAGCGGTATAGGTATACCACACTGCATAATAGCCCATCCGCTCGCACTCTTCTAAGAATGCTATCACCGTATTGGTCAGACCAGCCTTACCCTGCTCAGTCAGACAGGGTAACACCGTCTCTTCCACATCAAACGCAATTGGCAGGTTTATGATGCCAGGGTAGCGTTTGGCAATTTTAACACATTCCGCGGCTGCTATCCGCGCTGCAGCGGGCGTTTTGGTGTAGGTGTAAACATACAGTCCTACATCTAAACCCGCGGCATGTGCCCCTTTTATGCTTGTATCAAGGCTCTGGTCAACGGCTTTATTAGCAGCAATACCACCCTCGTACCCCGCCCATCCAATACGGATCATGACGCCCGAAATACCAGCTGTCCTTACCTTATTCCAGTTGATAGTGCCGCGGCGCACATTGTGTTCGGAAATATCAATCATTTCAAGCATGGTTAATCCTCCGTGCGCTCAATGTCAGGCATTGTACTGTCCAACAGCTTATTAAGCTGTATCTTAGCGTATGCCGTCATTACATCAAAAGTGCTTTGCACTAAGCTTTCCACCATCTGCTTGGTAATAAATGCGTTTAGCGGTGCTGGAACCATGCTATACACTTTGCCGCAGACCCACTCAAATTTTATCCGGCCTGAATTGGTGTCGCCATATACCGCCTCTGCCTGGGCAATCAGGCTACCGATTTCGCTTTTCAATCTGCTGTTTGTCCGGTAATAAGCCATTGCCAACCCCATCAAAAAGAGTGTTAGCCATTTTGCCGCTTCAAAAAACATACTTATTCTTCCCCCTCCTTTTCTTTACGTTTTAATATTTCGATAGTGTTGATAATGATGGGCGGGATGGGGACCCCCATCAACCCAAGATTTTCAATAATGCTTACTGTTTCGTTTGTCACAAATGCGATAACGGCAGCATCTCTGATATAGGTCCCTCCGGTTAGTAAGTCCAGCCGGCAAGCTATATAAATCAGCATCAGCATACCGCCTTTTTTAAACAGCCCTCGTAACCCCGCTGCGCTAGATAAGGCTCCGCCTTCAGTCTTATTGCTTCTAGCAAACACCGCCGCAACCGTGACGCCAGTGATATAATCTACCGCCATAAAGCCTACAAGTGTCTGTAGCGCCGTATCCCAGCCGCCAAGCAGCGCCGTAATCGTCGCCCCTGCCAGTCCTATAACCGTATTCGCCATTATTTTTGTGCTTTCCGTTTTTAATCCCCCCTCGCTCAAAACCTTCGCAGCATTCCCACGGTGGCCACAAAGGCTTTTATTCAATCCACACACCCGACTCAAACCGGTTCCAAATCATCGTCTTCTGGTCAAGATGCGCAAAGGTTAGGCCCTCACTTTCTAGCGCCGTCCAGCTCAGAGGCCGATATTCTGCCCCAACCGACAAGATAAACGAAGCCCCCGCCATCACCGTGGCAGGGGCTATCGCCGCCGGCATGAATTTAATCGACATAGAGCATCAGCCGCTCCTTTCGAGTCTCAGGCGGCACCGTCACCGAAAGGTCCAGCTGATACATACCCTTGTTAGCAGGTGCGATCAGCGCGCGAACAATCTTGCCATCCACTTTACAGTTACCGGCTTCCACCGTCGCGCCATTTTGCTGCAATGACCAGGTTGCCTCGGTGATAACCACCGTGTCGTCCGTGCGGCGGGGGCGGACTTCAAACTCGAGGTAGCGCTGTTCCCCCAGTACAAATCGTAAACTGTTCACTCTCAAAACCTCCAATGCCGCACAAATCGGATTTGCCACCGCTCGGGAATCCGCTCAATCTCCAGATTATCCGGCAACAAAAGGAATGCCGGCGCCTCCTGCCGCATAGATAAATTGCAAATGCCGGCGCACAGATACAAAACACCGCGATAGTCGACGATATTGCCCGCCTCGTCGGCCGCTGACAGCGTCATCACATACTGGCCGTCGGCGAGATCGGGCGGCAGGGTTGCCCGCCACCCGTTACCGGTTGGCGTCAGTACCAGCTCATGCCCGTCGGCGCTGCCACGAACCGCCGTGATCATGACAGGCTCACCGATAGAACATAGGTCTGACCGGCATCTACCGGATTCGGGGTTAGTGTCACGCTGACAAACTCGGGCGGTACGGTGTCCACCGTCAAGGTACGGGTTACGCTCGTGGTCTTGCCCGCCGAATCGATCGCCGTAATAACTACGCTATTGCTGCCCTCAGCATAGGTCACCGCCTTGCCAAAGCTGCCATCCCCGTTGACCGTTACTGCACCGGTGTCCACGCCGTTGACCTTAATGGACAGTGTGACAGGGCTGCTGGTGGCGTCGCTCGTCGTGCCGGATACCATGCCGGCGGTCTTGTTGGTGATCAGCCCAGCCGCAGGCGAGATGACGTTGAGCGTTGGCGCCACCGTGTCGACGGTGAAGCTACGCGAGGCCGTAGTCGACATGTTGCCGTCGTTGTCAGCCACCGCTACGGTCAGAGTGTGCGCCCCATCGGGGAGTGCCGTCTGCGGCGTGTAGCTGATATTATACCCACCCGCTACCGGTGTGCAGGTCATACCAGCTGCGTTGTAGGCCATCGCCACGCCGTCGAGCTTGAACGAAAGTGTAGAAATCTTCACACCGCTGTCCGCGTCGCGCAACTGCGCGGTGATTGTCAGCATGTTGGTGGTGAGAAAAGCCGACGCGCCTGGCGAAACGATACTCACTGTTGGCTTTACCTTTTCCTTGACCACCAGACGCAAGCTTGTTCCAATTTCCATATCGGTGGCGTCTGCTGTCGAGATATTTCCCGCTTCATCCGCTGCCGACAGACTGACATTATAATACCCACCGCCCTGGTTAAAGGACGAGCCCGAGGGCGCGGTTAGCGTCGCTTCCCACTTGCCGGTAGAAGAATTGAAGTTTAAGGGATGGGTCACGCCATTGATTGTCGCCGTGATGGTTGCAATGCTGCTCATAACCGCGTCCCCCTTTAAGCTTCATAGGCCGCGCCGATAAAACCCGTGTAATCCTCGGCAGAGATCACACCGTTGACCACGTCGGTTTTGGCGAGGACCAGAACCGGCTCTTTCATTTCATAAGGAATGGATGCATAAGTACGGTTATTGCGCTTGATGCTGCGCCAGTACGATGCGGCAATATAGATATTGCCCATTACATGCCACCTCCCAGCGTTTGATGCAACGCGATGATTGCCTCATCCTGAGAGGCGAGCTGTGATTCGATGTCTGCGACCCTGTTCGACGGGATATAAGGCGTACCAGCGTAAGCCTCGCCGGTAATTTCGGCGTATTCCGTCTCGGTTAGCTTGCCTTTTTCAACAAGCTTGGCAACCATTTCTGTTGGCCATGTGCGCCCATAATTCTGCTTGCAAAGTTCTTTAGTTGTCATGATGTTTCCTCCCTACATTGTTAACAGGTTTTGATATTCCAACGCGGCTGCCGTGCGTTCCTCGGCGCTGATGGCACTTGCAACCTGTACCGCTCTCACATCTTCCCACGCCTCGATTTCGTCTAGAATGGTCTGCGCTGTGTCGACAGACAGCGTCAGTGCGGTAGTAAAGCCTGCCATTTCAGCGCGTAGCAGCATGTCCTCCATACAATCAGAGATATCGCCGTTGATACTGCCAGCGCAGACAATGGGGTACTCCGATTCGGCCTCAGGGTGGCGAAGCATCCACTCCTCGGGGGTTAGACGCTCACCGATTCTAGTTTTTACAATATCGCTCTTATTCCAAATTTTATAACGTTTTGACATGTTGTTTCCTCCTTACGATACTTGAAAAACGTCTACGACATTAGAGTAAGTGCTCCCAGTCCATCCGCCTCCAAACAAGGCATAATTGTTAATTGATGTCGAATACGTTACTCTTGCCACGCTTAATGCCGTGGTCGCTACTGCTCTAGTTAAAGAAGCATCATAAACGTCTACCACATTAAAATAGTCTTTTCCCGAGCGTCCACCGCCAAACAAAGCATAATCACTGACCGATGCAGCGCCCATTGCTGATTTTGCCACGCTTAAAGGCAGTAGCGTGGTGCGGGTAAGAGCTACGTCGTAGGCGTCCACTACTGTAAGTCTGCCCGTGGAATTCTCTCCACCTGCAAACAACGCAGTATTATTCACTGTAGCACCAGATGTGAAGCGTGCTTCACTTAGCAGCGCAGGAATTATACGGGTCAGCGAACTATTGTAGGCATCAACAACATCACTGTAACTGGAAGCAATACCTCCCGCAAACACTGCAATACCACCAATACGTGTCGCTGCTAAGCTCCGCCTGCCTACAGATAATGGGGTTGGGAGTACCCGTGTTAGTGATGCGCTATACGCATCTACCACATCGCTATAACCTGCAAAAATTCCATAGATTCCGTTGGAAACGGCTGACAGCTGGGTCCTTGCTACGCTTAGGCCTGTAGGATTCGTCTTTGAAAGGGACAGATTATAAGCATTAACAGTGCTAATTGGATTTCGGTTGTGCCCCCCGCCAAATAGCACATAGTCACCAATAGAGGTTGCAGCTAATTGCGCAGCCGCCGAGCTCAACGCCGCAGGGATAGTCCGAGTTAACGATGAATTGTAGGCATCCGTCGCCGCACTGTAATCGAACGCCGCACCTCCCGCAAAAATAGCGTACGCGGCATTTGAAGCAGAAGCTAGGCTGCCTCTAGCTGCACTCAACGCCGTAGCGACTCCGTAATAAGTGAGTTCCCCGCCACTAAAACACAACCTCGCCACGCCGCCCACGCCAATCCATGCCTTTTTAACCTTACGAGCCTTGCCACTTACACCGGTAAAGACCTTTTTCACTTTGCGGGCCTTACTCCCCACGCCGATAAACATTCCTTTAGCCATGCCGCCACCGCCTACTCATACTGCAAATAAATTGCGCCGGATGTCAGTGCCGTGCTGCCCGCCGTCATCGCACCGGTACCCGCATAGATGTTGCGCAGCTGCGCAGTGGTTACAGTAGACTGCGCGCTAGCGTTGGCCAGCACCTGCCCCGTCAGCGTTCCCGCCGTCACTTGGCTGGCCGCGTGCGTATGCGAAGCGTTCGCCTTGCCGTTGGCTGTGGTCTGCGCCGTCGCAGCCGCGGCTGCCGCATTATCCGCCGCCGCCTTAGCCGCTGCCGCATTGCTCTCGGCAGTATCTGCAATCACCTGTGCAGTCGAGGCCGCGCTCTGTATCGTCGTCAGCCCCGTGTTGGCCTCCGCAATCCTGTGGTTGAAGTTGTCGCGGCTAACGCCCTCATCAGCCGCAAACTGCGTAATAAAATCAGCCAATCCATTCCCCTCTTTCTAATGTAATCCAATCAAAGTCCTTTGTATCGAGCGCTGAGAAAGTCAGCCCCTGCGCATCCAGTTCGTTCCAAACTAGATACTTATACGCAATCTGAACTAGCAAAATGGCCGGAATCGTCTCGTAAAGTGTCGCGTACAGCGGTCTGAGGTCGGCAACCCTTGCTGTACCGCGGTACACCACCGACACAACCGAATCGGCAAGCCCGATCTCCACGGACACACCCATATAGGTCTCGATGATACCCCTCAGCGTTTCTAGATTGATCGGTGGTTTAGTTTTAAGCCGCGCCATCAGCGCCTCCCGACGGGACTTCAGCGTGCCGTTGAGCGGTGCCGAGACGCCCAAAATCGCCTCCCAGCGGGAAAGTCCCACCGCGTCAGCCGTCGAGATGGCGGCGTTTGCCACCATGACCGCAACAGCTGCGTTTGTCTCGTCCAGCTCCGGGTTTACCACTCCGGCCAGCGCCGCAAATTCGGTTACACTTTGCAACCGCTCCGGCAGATGGGATAAAAAATCGGCGGGTGTATTATAAAACATCACACCACCTCCGTCACGGTGATTGTTCCAACTGTCGATACCTGATAATTTGCAAACGTCTTCTCCAACACAATGTTCGCCGCTTTGCCATTCATCATCACGCCGCCTACATCTAAAATTGCATCGTGTGCGCCCAGAACTTCGGCCACCAGCTTAGCGTAGAACACCACGCCCGAATCAAACGCAATGTTCTCAATGTAATTTCTAATGGCTGTTTCAACCAACGGCTGGACCACCGCTATACTCGTACCGGATTTTAGCACCAGCAAAGCGGACACATTTACTGCCAGATCAACACAAGTCGCTACGGTGACTGTGTGGCCGATAGGAGCTAACCCGTCGCCCGCCGTACCATACAGCGCCTGTACTTCATCCACCAGCGTCTGCGAGGTGCGGTTCTGGTGTTCGTCTCCGATTATGAGTCCGACATTGCCCGCGCCCATACCGTCGACTGCCCCAAACACAACACATGCCCCGACGCCGTCAATTTCCATCGTCTTTTCGCGATAGTCCGCTTTGTTGCCACCGAATGGTGTCTGTCGTACCGAGAGATAGAACCGTGCCCGCAGAGCATCGTCGGTCTCCTCGTCCCGCGCTGGAATCAGTGGCTCTACGGCGAGTACCGCTGCCCCCAGCCCAAAGATGTTGTCCAGCGGCAGAATCGCTCCGGAATAGCAGTTACCCTGCGTTCCTAATTGTTCGCACACCGCTTTGTAGCTGCCCACTGTGATTTCGTCGGTGATTTTGAAGGTCAGCTCCTGAATAGCGAAGCGTGCTCCAATCGGAACCGCAAAAGCCGCCCCCGCGCTGTCTGCGCAGTTGATCTGTCGGACGGAATAGGTTGCCACCTCGCGCGTCAGGCCGAAGTCGCCGACAACGCGGTCGAGCCATTCTCCGGTGGCTGTGTTGCCAAACAGAAGGTCAGTGAGGTAGCCAAGCATGAAGTTTTGTCCTGCAAGCATGTAGGCTGTGGGTGCCAATGCGTCGTAGATGATACTACCCTCGCGCTTATCAATGTCGTCCGGCACCTGGGCAAGCATGCGGTTCAACATGGCGTTGTAGTCAATATTAGACAATCGAAACGCTCCTTTCCACTTGAACATCGCCAAAAGCGGTAATAACCGTGAACGATATATTGGCTTCGTCTCCTGAAAAGGTCATTTCAAAGCCTTCCATACCTTTAATACGATCGTCTTCAGCCATCGCTTCGGAAAAACGTCGTTCCATATCCGCCTCAAGATACCCGCGTGATTTACCGAAAAGTTCTTCCAATTCTACCCCATAGTCCCCCGAATAGATTAAATGGCGCCATCGTTCAGTCGAAAGCATTAGGTCAATCGCCTGGCTTATGGCATTTTTGCCGTCCGCTCTACCTTCTATGCGACCGTTAATCAAACGGTAGGTCACGCTCGGTTTTAAACCTGATACATTTTCTCCATAGGTTTTTAAAACCGACAAGTTCATCCCCCCTTTTACCGCCATCAGAAAAACGGCGGATTTTTGCAAGCAAAAACGGCTCAGACACACCCTTTCCCAGCCGGCTTGTGAAGGGAGGTGCCTTTGCCGCATTCTTACAACTACACATTACTACATTTGAGCAGTGGCTTTCTATGGCGATTTTCAGCCAGTGCCAATTTATTTGAGTCGCTGCTGTTTGTGTGCAAAAGTCGGTGCAGCCCATTAAAGGCCACACCGACATGTTTTAATTTATTTACAATTATAATTCATACGTCCACGTTAAATGTTAGATGTATCAAATAATAAAAAGACGCCTTACTAATGCCTCCTCTATTAGAGGCCTACATAAGCATCAGGGAAATCTATTTTGACGTATCATATCGTTGACGCCCTCACGCTGCCAAATCATCCTTGACCATCAACAGCAGATTGTTTTTATACGCAAAAAAGAAACCACAGAAATCGGCTTGTTTAAGCCAAATTCTGCGGTTTCTTCTGGTGACCCGTACGGGATTCGAACCCGTGTTACCGCCGTGAAAGGGCGGTGTCTTAGGCCACTTGACCAACGGGCCTGATTTATAAAAGCCCTTAGTAGCAAGGACTTTTATAAAATGGTAGCGGCTATAGGATTTGAACCTACGACACTTCGGGTATGAACCGAATGCTCTAGCCAACTGAGCTAAGCCGCCATGTGCAGCGTTATCAATTGTATCAGAGCCATCACGATCTGTCAAGGCAAAATCCGCAATTTACAAAGAATTTTTTACACAAAATTGCACATAAGCCCTTTTTCTGAATGCCGAGCCGTTTTTTAGCCTTAAACCGGCTCGATCGAAAGAATTTCTACCGGATCGGCTACAATGCGGCTATGGGGTGAAACTACTAAAGTATCGCCATCCCATTCAGCGTTGAGTAGCTTTTTAAGCAGCGTGAGATCCGCTACATATTCCCTAATACCAGACTGTAACGGAAGGCTTGCCGAACCGGTCAGCGTACTTGCCACCACACATGGCACACCGCGGTGAGGCATACATTTTTGGCACTGGGGCATCATCTGCCAACAGGGGGCGTCTTCATTTTCAGAAAAAGCTTTGTGAAAGCGCTCGGTGCTGCCCAGCAGCAGATGTGCACAATTATGTACCCGTGCAATAGCCAACGGCCGGTCGGAGGAGCAAAGTCCCTGTGCCGCACATTCTCCCATTGCCAACACGATAAGGTCAGCATGTCCCTCGTCGTTGATTTTTTGCTGAATCAACTCAATCGAGCTGCTAGATGAGATCAAATCAATCACCACTTCGTGCGACGAGATCACGGCAAGCATATAAAGTTCGCGGCGTAGCTGTTGGCATCCCAGTACCTTGATATTCATAGGAACACTCCTTTTTTGATAGAGAAGCGCAAACATGCTTACGCCCTCTTGTGATTTTGTCTTTAAAAAGTGTATAATATAGCATAAGCCAAATCAATGGAAGGTTACCCCTATTCAGGGGCTTTTGAACCCTTGGGAAAAGATACCTACCTGGGCTGGAAGCCGCATGTTTAAGCCATTGCCTGTTTTTCACATCAACGGAAAAGACTGCATAACGCAGACCTTTTGAATGGAGAAGTCTATGACCGAAAAAGTAAATGAATCGCCGCGCCAGCGCACGCTGCTTATCGCGCTTGACACCGGAGAATATGATGTCGAGGCCTCGCTCGATGAGCTTACCGAGTTGGCGGATACCGCGGGTGCCGATACAGTTGGAACTCTTATCCAAAAGCGAGAGGCCCCTGATGCAGCTACCTGCATCGGTTCCGGCAGACTGTCCGAGGCCGCGCTCTACATCCAAAATCAACAGGTTGACCTCGTCATATTCGACTGCGAACTGTCGGGCAGCCAGTTGTCAAACATTTCTGACGCGCTTGACTGCCGCGTCATAGATCGCACTATGTTGATTCTCGATATTTTTGCTCAACGCGCTCACTCTGCAGAAGGGCGCCTTCAAGTCGAACTAGCGCAGCAAAAATACCGTCTGCCTCGCCTGATGGGTCAAGGCAAGGGCCTTTCTCGGCTAGGCGGTGGTATCGGTACACGTGGCCCGGGTGAAACCAAGCTTGAGAGCGACCGCCGCCATATCCGCAGGCGCATCGCCACACTTGAAAAAGCGTTGGAAGATGTCAGCCGTCGCCGCGACCTACTGCGCGCACGCCGCCATAAAGATGAGGTCACCTCGGTTGCCATCGTGGGTTATACCAACGTTGGCAAATCCACACTGTTGAATGCGCTCACCGACGCAGGTGTTCTGGCTGAAAACATGTTATTTGCCACGCTGGATCCTACTTCGCGTGCTCTAACACTGCCAGACGGCCGTCAAGTCATGCTTATTGACACCGTCGGTTTAGTGCGCCGCCTACCACACATGTTGGTGGATGCTTTTCGCTCCACGCTTGAAGAGGCGGCCTTTGCCAACCTGATTTTAAATATTTGCGATATTTCGGCTCCCGATGCAGCCGAGCAAATCGCAGTCACTCAGTCACTACTTTCTGAAATTGGCGCGGAAGAAGTGCCTGTTTTAAACGTGTTGAATAAATGTGATTTAATCACACAAACGCCAATTTTGCTCAACGAAAGTACCTGTATCATCTCCGCTAAAACCGGTTTTGGGCTCGATGTGTTGCTTTCGCGTATTGGTCAGATGCTCACCCCCTCCCATACGCGCATGATGCTGTTGTTGCCTTATAGCGAAGGTAGCCTTTTGGGTGAGTTACGCGCACGAGGGACCGTGTTTTCAGAGCAGTATCAAAACGACGGCATTTTGCTTGATGTGATGGTCGAAATCAAGTCTCTACACCGCTTTAGAAATTATGTTGTTAAGGAGAGTGACCTTGATTAATTCCTTTAATTAACCCCTTTATTGTAAGCATAAATTATTGCGAAAGTCATTTCCATTTACTTGAATGCTAATGCTTGTTATGGTACAATGAGCAGGAAATATAAGCTGAGTCTTACACCAATAATTGCAAATGTCATCAGGAGGTAAAAGAAAGAATGAGAAAAATTGGAATCACTGAAACTGTTCTCAGAGACGCGCAGCAATCTCTGATTGCAACAAGAATGCCGTTTTCTGACTTTGAAGAAATCCTCTCAACCATCAATAAGGTAGGCTATTACTCTATTGAATGTTGGGGCGGCGCCACCTTCGACACCTGCCTCCGTTACCTCAACGAAGATCCGTGGGAGCGGCTGCGCAAAATTCGCAAAACTGTTCCGGACACCAAGCTGCAGATGCTGCTACGTGGCCAGAATCTTTTAGGTTATAAGCCTTATCCCGATGATGTGGTCGAAAAATTTGTCGAGCGCTCGGTTAAAAACGGCATCGACATTATCCGCATTTTCGACGCGCTCAACGATCCTCGCAATCTTGAGGTTGCTATTAAGTCCACAAAAAAATATGGTGCGATAGCATCTGGTACCATTTGCTTTACCATCAGCCCAGTTCACACTCTTGAAAAATATGTCGAGTTGGGCAATCAGTTGCGTGACATGGGCGCTGACACCATCTGCATTAAAGACATGTCCGGTATTATGGGCCCACAGGAAGCTTATGATCTGGTTAAGGCTCTGAAAGAAAATGTCAACCTCCCCATTGTTATACACACCCACAGCACCACCGGTATTGCACCGCTTACCCTCTTAAAGGCGGTCGAGGCTGGCGCAGATGTCATCGACACCGCTATCTCCAGTATGTCTGGCGGCACCAGTCAGTATGCCACCGAAAGTATGGCTTACGCGTTGCGCCAGCTCGGTTATCAGGTCGATATTGACGACATGGCCGCCAAGAAAGTTAACGACCACTTTATCCCCGTGCAAAAACGCGCGATCGAAACTGGTCTGCTCGATCCCTATGTCATGGGCACCAAGACCGACGCACTCATCTACCAGGTTCCCGGCGGCATGCTATCAAATCTGATCGCCCAGCTCAAACAGCAGAACGCGCTAGACAAGTTTGATGAAGCCCTCGCGGAAATTCCGCGCGTCAAGGCAGACCTTGGCCACCCACCGCTGGTCACCCCGACCAGCCAAATCACCGGTGTTCAGGCTGTTATGAACGTGTTGGCCGGCGAGCGCTATAAGATGGTTTCCAACGAGGTTCGCGCATATCTGCGCGGTGAATATGGCCGTGCGCCCGGCGAGGTCAACCCCGAGATTATTAAGAAGGTACTCGGTGACGTCAAGCCCTCTACTGCACGTTTTGCTGACAGCCTTGCGCCCGCTTTTGAATCTACCAAGAAAGAGCTTGGTGCTAAAGCCAAGTGTGACGAAGACGTTCTCTCCTATCTGGTGTTCCCACAGCTTGCCGAAAAATATTTTGAGCACCGCGATAACCCTGTCGAGGCCGCCGCTGTCGCAGCTGCCGTCACTGCCGCCATTGCCGCTGACAAGAAACCCGCTGCTGTCAAGTACAGTGTGCGGAGAATAGATTAATCAGGAGGCGGGTGTGTTATGAGTAGCTCTGCTATCTTTGGTATTCTAATTCTTTTTGGCGCTGTCGCATTATTAATTCTTTTTATGCTTTATAAGCGTGAAAAAGCGTATAAAATTGCGATGGAAAAGTATGAACGTGACATGGAAGCCTATAACAAGGCGGTCGCGTTGTATGGTGACCCCTCCTTTGTACCACCTTCCGCTGCAGCACCTGCTGTGTCGGTAACATCTGTTCCGACTGTTGCCATCCCCGCTGCTTCCAGCGGTGAGGTTTTACTCTCTGGCGTAGATGATTCCACCGCGGCTATGATTATCGCTATCCTCTGCGATGAGTTGGGCCAAAACCCCGCAGCATTGCGCTTTAAGTCGATTACCGCACTGTAAAAAGGAGGTTGAACATCAATGAAATATGTCGTTACCCTCAACGGAAAAGATTATGAGGTAGAAGTCTCTCAGGGATCTGCCGAGGTGTTATCAGTTTCAGCGGCAGGTACTGCTTCACTTGCTCCTGCAGCACCTGCTCCTGCGGTTACGCCCGTCGCAACACCTACACCTACACCTGTTGCGGCCCCCGCTCCTACCCCTGCCGCCTCGGCTGCTGGGAAAGCAGTAAGTGCCCCCATGCCCGGTACCGTTTTGAAGATGCTGGTCAAAAAGGGCGACAAGGTCACCGACGGTCAGGTATTGCTGGTGCTTGAGGCGATGAAGATGGAAAATGAAATCTTTGCTCCCTGCGACGGTACTGTAACTTCTGTCACCGTCAATGAGGGTTCTTCTGTCAACTCTGGTGACGCCATGGTCACCATCAGCTAATCCCCCTTCAATTTCTTTTATAATTATCTAAAGTTGTACGCACAAGATTGTGCGTACAACTTTTTTAATAAGCAAAAGGCGAGCAAAGCGATTTATTCAAACCGCTTTGCTCGCTCTCTATTTAATATTGTTATTCTTCCTCACACACCACAGCGATCGAAAGTTCATCGAGTGACTTGCCATCTACATTGGTGGGGCAGGCAGTCATCAGCTCGCTGGCGTTTTGGACCTTGGGGAAAGGGATAACATCACGAATGCTCTCCTTGTTCAAGAGCAACATCACAAGTCGGTCAAGGCCGTAGGCCATGCCACCGTGGGGCGGAACACCGTATTTAAAGGCCTCGAGTAGGAAGCCAAATTTGTCGTTGGCCTCCTCGTCGCTCATGCCAAGAGCCGTGAACATTTTCCGCTGAATCACCGGATCAGAGATACGAATCGAGCCGCCACCCAACTCGGTGCCATTGAGCACTAGGTCATAGGCGCGGGCGCGCACCGCCCCTAAATCAGATTCCATCTTGTTCAAATCCTCAAAGTTCGGGCAGGTAAAGGGGTGGTGCATCGCGTAGTAACGCCCCTCGTCAGGGTCATACTCAAACAACGGGAAATCGGTAACCCACAACAGATCATAGGTGTTTTCAGGAATAAGCGCCAATCTCTTGGCGAGATTCAGCCGCAACGCGCCGAGTGCCGCAAACACAACGCTGTCGTGCGGATCCGCCACCACCAGCAGCACGTCGCCAGTCTTAATATCCATACGCTCGTGAATCGCCTTAATCTCCGCCTCGGTGAGGAACTTCTCAAAAGAAGAGGATCGTGTGTCCTCGGTCACACGGGTAAACGCAAGGCCTTTAGCCTTATAAAGCTTGGCAACATCCACCAGTTTATCAATTTCCTTGCGTGAGAGGGTAGCCGCTGCACCCTTGACATTGATAGCGCGTACACTACCGCCAGCCTCCAAAGCACTCTTGAACACAGCAAATTCAGTATCCTTCAAAATATCCGAAAGATTTTGCAACTCCAGCCCAAACCGGGTGTCGGGCTTGTCCGAGCCAAAGCGCTCCATCGCCTCTTTATACGTGATACGACGCAATGGCAACTCAAGCTCCATCCCCATGATCTCTTTGAAGATATCCTTCATCAATCCCTCGTTGACGGTCTGCACATCCATTTCGTCTACAAAAGACATTTCAATATCGATCTGGGTAAACTCCGGCTGGCGATCGGCACGCAGATCCTCGTCGCGGAAGCAGCGGGCAATCTGCATATAGCGGTCAAAGCCCGCCAACATTGAAATCTGCTTATAAAGCTGCGGCGACTGCGGCAGCGCGTAGAATTTGCCGGGATGCACACGAGAAGGTACCAGATAGTCACGCGCACCTTCTGGCGTGGGTTTCATCAGAATCGGCGTCTCGATCTCGACAAAGCGGTTTTTGTCAAAATAGTCGCGCACCAACTTAACAATGCGGTGGCGCATGAGAATGGCCGATTGCAGCTCGTTACGGCGCAGGTCGAGATAACGATAGCGCAGACGCAATTCTTCGTTGGTCTTGATGCCATCCTTAATGTCAAAGGGCGGGGTCTCACTGACCGCCAGCACTCTCAGCTCGGATACATACAACTCCACCTCGCCGGTGGCAATATCCTTGTTCACCGACTCACGGCGGCGTAGTACGCCCTTGGCCAGCAGCACATACTCCGAACGTACCGAAGAAGCCTTCTCAAAGGTCTCTCGACTGGTGGAATCATCAAACGCCAGCTGCGCAATGCCAGTGCGGTCACGCAGGTCAATAAAAATAAGGTTGCCTAAATCACGCTGCTTGGCCGCCCAGCCCGCCAATATCAGCTCTTTGCCAATCATATCGGCAGAAACCTCACCGCAGTAGGCGGTGCGCTTCATACCGTTCATAAGGTCTGCCATTGCCATTACTCCTTTTATCCATCAATCTTCTATTGGATTTATAATTTAGCAGCTGCATCTGCCACATCGCCGATACAACGCTGCATTGAAAGCTTGATAAATTCGTTGGTAAACCCGTCTCCCAGCGTAATCTCACTAGTGGTTCCAGTCGCCATTTCTTTGATGGTCGCCTTCCCTGCAGCCAGTTCATTATCCCCCAGCACCATCGTGTAAATCGCACCCAGTTTGTCGGCATAACGCATCTGTGCCTTTAAGCTTCGACCCATCGTCTCACAGTCCGCGGAAATACCCTCAGCGCGCAGCTTTTGCACTAGCGTGCCGGCCGCGATCGAGGCTGCTTTACCCATCGGCGCGATAAACAACTCACAGATCAGGGCAGCAGGGGTCTCGGCATTTGACGCTGCCATAACAAGCTGAAGGCGTTCCAGCCCCATTGCAAAACCCACTCCAGGCAGCGTGGGGCCGCCCAGCTCCTCAATCAATCCGTCATACCGTCCGCCGCCGCAAACAGTTCCCTGCGCGCCAATGGCTTCGGTGACAAACTCAAAGACGGTGCGGCAGTAATAGTCAAGGCCTCGCACAATATCGGGGTCGATTTCATAGGCGATCCCCATTGCCTCCAGCCGTTCACGCAGCTCAGCAAAATGTTCCTCACACTCAGGGCACAGGTGATCGATCATTTTGGGCGCTTTGGCGGCAATTTCCTTGCACACTGAACTTTTGCAGTCGATGATGCGCAGGGGGTTGGTTTCAAGACGAGTCAAGCAGGTTTCACAAAGCTTTTCTTTATGTGCTGAGAAATATTCTTTAAGCTTCACCTGATAAGAAGGCCGGCACTGCTTGCAGCCAATGGAGTTGATAAATAACTTGATTTTATCCACACCCAGCGTCTGAAGCACCTGATTGCCCAGCGCAATAACCTCGGCATCGGCAGCGGGGAAGGGGGAACCCAGCGATTCGATGCCAAACTGGTGGAACTCGCGCAGACGGCCGGCCTGCGGCTTCTCATAGCGGAAGCAGCTGATGACATAACTGGCCTTGACCGGAAGCTGACCACCCAGCAGATTATGCTCTATCGCCGCTCTGACAACGCCCGCTGTCCCTTCAGGACGCAACGTAATCGAGCGATCTTTCTTATCATTGAAGGTGTACATCTCCTTTTGCACCACGTCGGTGGTGTCGCCCACGGCACGGTTAAACAGTTCGGTGTGTTCAAACGTAGGGGTGCGCATTTCAAAAAAGCCGTAGCGCTCGGCGATATCCAACGCCGTACGCTCAACATAGTGCCAGCGCGTAATGTCGCTGGGTAAAGCGTCCTGTGTCCCTTTTGGGGCAGAAGTGAGCGGTTTCATAAAAATCAATCTCCTTGTAGTATTGTTCTTTTTGTATTCTACACATAGTATCCAATTTTAAGACGGATGTAAATATAAAATACCCCGCCCCAATCAGCAAAAGGGGCGGGGAAAGTTCCACGCGGTGCCACCCTCGTTTGAACGACATAGCCTAAGCGGTTCGTCCATCTCAACAGGTGCTCCTTTAACGCAGAGCAGGCGAAAAGCGTTTTTCGCTTTCAACTCGGCGGATGTCCTTCTTCTGTCCTTCCGGCGGGGCTCTCAGCCGCAAACCCAGCGCATATGCTTGGGCGGCCCCTTCTCTGTAGGCGTCATTGACAGACTACTGCTTCCGCTTCAACGTTTTTGGTCTATTTAAAACACATGTTTAAATTAGCGCTTGGGGTTGACAATATCTCTCCAGTCAAGGTCGCCCTTCTCCAGTGCATGGATGAGCGCTTCGGCGGTGGCAATATTCGTTGCCATCGGAATAGAATGTACGTCGCAGAGGCGAATCAGATTAGCTTCGTCCGGCTCGCCCGGTTTCATAGTCAGCGGGTCTCTTAGGAACAGCAATAAGTCAATCTCGTTGCAAGCAATACGCGCAGCAATCTGCTGATCGCCGCCCTGTTCACCCGAAAGAAATCTGAAAATACGCAGGCCGGTTGCCTCGGCCACCAGTTTTCCGGTTGTACCGGTCGCACAGATATTGTGCTGACTGAGGATGCCGCTGTACGCAATGCAAAACTGTACCATTAGCTCTTTCTTCGAATCATGTGCTATTAATGCGATATTCATACTCATCCTCCATCTTTATGCAGTCGCTTTATTTCAAGCGCTCAACATTAAGTCTCACTCTTTCACCCAAAATTCGTCTGGTCATATCTTCAACCTCTCGCCAAGCCATACTGCTTTGCGGTAGTGATTCTCCCTTCGCCAGCAGCCGTTCCACCAGCGGATCCTCGGGGATGACCGCGACTAACTGCGCCCCGACACGGTCGATTACCGCATCCAAATCGGGCAGATCCTTAGATAGTATGTGCCGTAAAAACTTATTAATTACCAGTCTGGGCTTTTTTTCCTGTAGTAATTGCGCTGCCTTGGCGGCATCCCGGACTGAAACCGGGTCGCCGGTACAAACAATCAACGCATTGTTGCACACCGAACATGCGACATCAAAACCACGCCCTAGCCCTGCTGAGGTATCAAGTATCAAATAATCATAGCAGCCTGCCAATCCTTTGAGCAACGCCGTCAGACTCGCACGGTCGGGCAAAAAGTGTCTGTCCATCGGTGCCGCAATCAGATGAAGGTTGCCCCGGGGCACATCGCAGACCGTGATGGCCTTAATCGGCTTACACCGTCCCGACAAAACGTCGGACAGGTCATAGACGATCTTATCCGATACCCCCATTATCAAATCCAGCCCGCGAAGACCGCTATCAAGCTCCAGAAGCAACACATTTTTATGGCGGCGACAAAGCGCCCGCGCCAGCAAATACGAAACGGTGGTTTTTCCGGTTCCGCCCTTGCCCGATGTTACAACCAGAATATTTGACATTTCAATCCCCCTATTGTCCAATCTTATCACAAAAATAAGCTGCTGACCAGACATTGTTCAGGTAAAAAAGCAAAATTTCTAAGAATTTTTTATCTCTTTTCCGCTCAGGGCGCCTGTATTCCCGCATTGCCCTGTTCGCCAGTTACTTCACTGCTTTCCGGCGCGCTTTCAGCCGTTTGGGGCTTCGTCTCGTCAGCGATGTTCTCTGCCTTGTCTGGGAAAAAGAAGGAATCAAGCACGGCGCGTGCAACTGGCGCGCCGGTGTAACCATGCCAGCCCTTTTCGATGACTACCGCTATCGCAATCTGGGGGTCGTCGGCGGGTGCAAAGCAGATAAAGGTCGAGTTTGGAAATTCATTTGTCTGAGGGGTTCCCGTCTTTGAAGCCACCATAACCGGGTAATCACCCAAATAGCGGTAAGCAGTTCCGCGGACATCGTGGGAGGCCTGAACCATACCATCGATAACTGGGTCAAAAATTGATGGATCAGCTCCCAGTGTATCGGCTACCTCCGGCGTGTGGGTAGAAATCGTTTCCTCCCAATTATAATAAGATGATATCGATTTCACCAGAGACAGCTTCATGCGCACACCGCGCCGTGCAAGAGTCGCACAATAGTTGGCAAGCTGAACAGGCGTATAGCCGTTATCCAGCTGACCTATCGCCGCCTGTAAAACGTCGCCGGGATACACGGTGTTCGGGTCGCACTGAGTTCCCTTCGCCTCAGTTAGCTCAATGCCGGTGGGAACGCCCAGCCCCAACCCCTTCGCATATTGGTTGATGCGGGCTATGCCTAACTGCCTGCCGGTATCATAGAAAAAGATGTTGCATGAAGCACGCAGCGAGTCTGCGAGGGTAAAAGGCCCATGGTAGCCCAAACAAGTCGGCTGATAGGTCGGTAAAAATGTATAAACACGCTGACAGTTCACGGTTGTTCCGGGCGTGATAATACCCTCCGCCATCCCCGCGGTACCAACCACAGGCTTAAAACAAGAACCCGGTGCATAGATACCTGAAAATGCACGGTTTAAAAACGGATAAAGCTCATCCGAAGCATTCTTGGCATAATCCTCGGAATAGGTCTCAAGGTTATACGATGGGTAGGTGACCGCCGCCAGCACCTCAGAGTTTTTAACATCTATCGCTACAACCGCACCGGCATTGGCCTCTTTTCCCTGGCCCTCCGGTGCGTTTTCGTTGAGGTATTTAATCTCCTTAACCAGCGCGTCTCTGGCGGTGCGCTGAATATCCTTATCGATGGTCAGCACCAGCGTATTACCCGGCACCGCCGCCTGCTCCTCCGTGATATCCACCACATGGTAAGAGGCATCCAGATCAATTCTGCGCACACCATCAACACCGCGCAATGTCGATTCAAAGGCGCGTTCAATACCTTCCTTGCCCACAAGATCGTCACGGGTGTATCCCTTGTTCTGAGAGAGATAACCTTCCAGTTCATCAGCGAAAATCGCACCAATGCGCCCAATGATATGCGGGGCCAGATCGCCATCGATATAGCCGCGCCGGGCGGTTTCAGCTACCTCAACACCCGGAATAGCATTGCTCATCTGTCGTATCAGCACGGCCGTTTCCAGCGAAATGTTCTCAGCGAAGGTATATCGCACCGCTAGCGAATAGCCCTTGCGCTCCATTTCATAGCGCACACCGGCAATATCGCGCGCCTGTGCCTCTGTCAAGCCTTCAAGCCAACTCTTCGACTCAGGCGTTAGAGCGGTGAACCAAGTTACCTTAGGGTCTTCGGGCTCGGCTGTCAGATGATAGCGCTGCCGCAGCCAATAGAACACATCCTCCGCCTCAGTGTAGCTGTTAGTCCCAAGATGTTTGCGCAGCCGTGCAACCGCATCACTGTCCTCGGAAAAGGCCACACCTTCTTCGGTAATGATCAGCGGCAGGTTGTCAATCCACTGCTCATTAGCGCTCCTGAGCACATCAATCAGCTTCAAAATAGTTTCATTCTCGCTACCTTCGGGCGCCAGTGCACGATCAAACACCAAATTGTAGCAAGCTTCATTATAGGAAAACGGTCGGCCTTGCCTATCCACAATCTCGCCACGTGCCGCCTTAATAACCTGCGTCCGACTGCTACCCTGTTGCTGTTTGGCCAGATAGTCGGCACCTGAAACAATCTGCACCTGTGCGAGTCTGAATAAAAACAGGCTGAACACCAACCAAACGACAACACCAAGCGTTATCAGCCTAAGCTTTTCTTGAGAAATTTTCACACTCGCACACCCCCTTTTCTAAAGCAACGCATAAATTACTGTAAAACCTTCTCTTCAAACCACTCGTGTACCCATCTTACAAGCAAAAAGGCCGCCATCCCAAACACTGCCGTATATACTGCGCATGGCAGCGTTTTAGTCAGCAATAGCCGATTGGCTCCCGCATAGCCCCAGATGCCGTAAATAAGATAATGCGCAACCATACCATAAATCAGCGCAAATCCGCCGCAAAGTAAAAAGGCTGTTTTAACATTGGGCTGAATGAGATAGATTACCAACAGCCCGCATGCGCAGCCGAGTATGAGAAAAAATATTGGTGCCACACCAAATATATGAAAAGCGGCGGTGTCACACAAAACGCCGCCTAGCAAGCCAAAAAGCCCCCCTGCAAACTCACCCTCAATCATCGCAATCGCCGTGATGACCGAAATAACCAAAATCGGGCGCACATTCCCGATAGTCAGCAGCCGGGGGGTCTCCTGCAAAATATAGCAAACTAAAATAAAAACGGTATAAATCACGTTTTTAAAAATAAAGAGCCTAAGTGTCTTTTGTTCCAATATAATTCTCCTATTGGCCAGCAGAGGCCTGCCCTTCAAAGTGCTTTATCACTAAAACATCGCGAACGCCTCGAATATCGGCAGGCGGTGATACTACGGCGTAAAGCGACAAGCCCTTGCTATCCGGTAAGATTTCTTTAATGGTACCGATAACCAGCTCTCTGGGGAACAGCCCGCCGACACCGGTTGTTGCCACAAGATCGCCCACCTTTGCCACAGATTCCCGAGGTAGATAAGAAAGGCGCAGCATACCCTGCTCAGCAAGGGCAAGCTCACCGGTTGTCACGCCAATCTCCCTTGTGTTGGTATTGATCACACCAACCTCAACCATTACGTCGAGTATCGTAAGCACCTTGGAATGGGTGATGCCCACCTCTTGTACAATGCCCACCAATCCCTCTTGTGTGATCACAGGGTCGTTCTTGGTGATACCGTCACTACTGCCTTTGTCAATAGTAAAAGAATAAAATCGGTCGGCCGCATCGCGGCCGATAACCATCGCAGGTTCAAAGTCAAAATCTGGGTTCTTTTCTTTAATTTCGAGATAATTTTTCAGCTGGTCATTCTCAGCTTTAAGTCGATCATACTCCACAAGCTGACTGCGTAGGTCGGCGTTTTCAGTGCGAAGCTGGTCGTTTTCATCCGCAAGCCGCGGCCCCGAAAAATATTCGCTAACGGCGTCATCGACGCTATAGGTGAGCTGCGCGCTGGCACGCTGAAGCGGCGTCAGCACCCAGGCGGTCACCTGAGAAATCATCGGAATGGCTGTGCCTGTGTGCGCAGCGCGAAGCGTAAAAGCAAACACCAACGCCAAAACCAGCGCCAAAATTTTAAAATGCCGGCTCTTAAAAAAATCCTCCATGCAGTCACCTCCTTAAAATGCCATAAAACACAATGAAAACAGGCAGAAGCAAGGCCGCAAGCTACGCCCCTGCCCCTGCCTTGGGTCATCGTGTTTTAAGCGCGGGCGTGATACTCTTTGTCAGCGCTTGTCCTCGCCGCTAGAAAGCACGTCGCGCAGACGGTCAATGTCTTCCAGCACCCGCCCAGTGCCGATAGCGACGCAGTCCAGCGGGTCATCGGCAATTAATACGTTAATGCCGGTTTCCTTCGATATCAGTTTGTCCAACCCGCGCAGCATTGCACCACCGCCAGTTAACATAATGCCGTGGTCAATAATGTCGGCCGCCAACTCGGGCGGCGTGCGCTCAAGGGTGGTTTTAATCGCATCAAGCACCGATGAAATAGAATCGGCCAGCGCCTCGCGAATCTCTTTCGGCGTAATCTGAATATTTTTGGGTAGGCCATCCACTAGATTGCGGCCTTTAATATCCATAACAATCTCTTCCTCATAGGGGAAGGCTGATCCGATATCGATCTTGATCTGCTCGGCGGTACGCTCGCCGATGAGAAGATTGTGTTTGCGCTTGATGTATTGAATGATAGCAAAATCAAAAGAATCGCCGCCTACACGCACCGAGCGCGCCGTTACAATGCCGCCCAGTGAAATAACAGCTACTTCGCTCGTGCCGCCGCCGATATCCACCACCATGCTACCGGTTGCTTCCGCAACAGGTAACCCGGCGCCAATAGCAGCAGCCATAGGCTCTTCTATAATTGAAACACGTCTTCCACCCGCAGCCACAGCAGCCTCGCGTACGGCGCGGCGTTCAACCTCGGTCACGCCCGAGGGAATGCAAATGACAATATTCGGGCGCGCCAAGAAGGAGTTGCCACACACCTTCTTGATGAAGCGTTGGAGCATGTTTGCCGTAATATCAAAATCGGCAATAACGCCGTCCTTTAACGGACGCATCGCGACGATAGAACCCGGCGTTCTACCAATGACTTCCTTGGCCTCCTGTCCGACATAAAGCACCTCGTCCTTGCGAGTGTCCACCGCCACAACCGAGGGCTCACGCAGAATAATGCCTTTACCCTTCATAAACACAAGGGTGTTGGCGGTGCCAAGGTCAATGCCGATATCCTTGGAAAAAGAAAGCATGTTTTTTCCTCCTAGACTATAATCTAAAGACGTTTAATACAGCCTGATAATTTTATTTATAGAGACGTCAGCAAACCTTTTTGCCGCAGCGCCTGATATAACGCTTGAACCGGGAGCCCCATCACGGTGTAATAGTCCCCCTCAAGACGTGCAATAAACCGCGCGCCCAACCCTTGTATGCCATAAGCGCCAGCCTTATCGTCCGGTTCTTCGCTGGCCACATAGTCTGCGATTTCTTGCTTGTCCATCTTGGCGAAGGTGACCTTGGCTACCTGAGAAAAGCAGTCAGCGACACCTTTGTGCCAAATACAAACACCGGTGTACACTTCATGGGTTTTGCCAGAAAGAGTGCTCAGCATTTCAGCGGCCTCCTTGCGGTCGCACGGTTTACCAAAGATTTGATCATCCAATGCTACCACCGTGTCGGCCCCTATAACGACGTCGTCGGGACGATATTCCGCCACCGCTTCGGCCTTTCGCTGCGCTAACAGAATGACCGCCTGCTGTGGTAGTATGCCGGGAGAAAGCGACTCATCCGCCCGTGATGTCACAACTAAAAAATCCTCGGTGATAAGCTTTAACAATTCAAACCGCCTGGGAGAAGCCGAAGCCAGAATTAACGCCATAGGTTTAAAAGCTCCTTTGCGTCACAGCTTTTGTGAAACGCTTTTATAAATAAGTAACGAAATGGTTATCGTAATAATCTGTGCGACATTCACGCCGATCTCCAGACCAAACGCCATACGTAGCATTGATAAGTCTAAAATTAATGGATCTGAAACCGATATCCCCACCGTTTTGCCATAAGCTAACCAGCTTAAAAAAGCGGCCTGCTGCCCGAGAGACGCCAGCAACGCCCCTAGAATGATGCCAGCCAGTAGGAAAAATAAAAAAACAAGATTACGTTTAAGTTTCACGTTGATGTCATTCCTTCCCGGTAGAGCCAAATCCGCCTTCACCGCGTGCGGTATCTGAAAGATTAGTTACTTCTTCAATCGGTGGCGTTAGCACAGGCACAATAACTAGCTGTGCAATACGGTCGCCGGGAACGATGATGTATGGCTCCGCTGAGTGATTGGTCAACCCGACCTGGATTTCACCCCGATAGTCGGCGTCAATTACACCTACCGCATTGGCGGGTACAATGCCATGACGAATGCCCAGACCGCTTCGGCCAAATACTAACCCCACGCTTCCCTCCGGCAGTGCAACCGCCAGGCCAGTGGGTAGCAACGCGGTATCTCCGGGCATGATGCAGGTCTCATCGGTCGTACAGGCTCTAAGATCCAGCCCCGCCGAGCCTTGAGTTGCCCGCTCGGGCAGTACCGCTTGGGCACGTACCCGCTTTATTTGCAGTGTCATAAAATCCTCCTGATTACTGCGTCCAAATAAAAAAATCTATTTTCCGGCAGCAGAAAGCTGTCGACGCAGTTTTTCAATCTCGCGTCTGGCCTCGTCCAACTCAGCACGCGCCTTGGATGCATCCTCGAGATAGCCGGTCAGCTGAGAACGCATATGATCCGCCGACTGCTCGCTTTTATGAAAAGAGTCGGCATACCCCATAGCGCAAAGAATCAGCGCAGCATTGGGCGAAAGCTTTGCATCAACATCCATCAGAGCACGTGCCTGGGCGTCCAGCTCCGCCGCCAGTGCCTGGACATACTCTTCGCTTTCGGGAGACGCAATGGTATAGGCAGCTTCAAGAACTCTGATTTTTATGCGGTTAATCATAAAAGTGCGTTCCCTTCCTTTCTCAATTTATACCTTTATCCAATAAAAGTATCACAGATTATTATAGTACATTTTAAAGATACTGCAAAGCCTTTAAACTGCTTTTTCTATAATTTTCATACAAAACAGCAAACATTAAACATCTAATTCACATTTTCTTTGTATTTTTGGAAAAAATATCCTTTCGCTTTGTATTATTGGCTATTTTCAACTTTTTTACTCCAACACCACTACCAGTGCTTTGCTTACCCTCGCTTTAACCTTTGTTAGCATTTTGCATAACGAAAAAAAACGCCCCCATAACAGGAGGCGCTTTTTATAAGAAAAAACTTCTTACTTAACTTCGATCTTAGCGCCAGCGTCGGTAAACTGGGCAGCAAGAGCGTCGGCATCAGCCTTGGAAATGCCAGTCTTGAGGGGCTTGGGCGCGTTGTCAACGAGCTCCTTCGCCTCTTTAAGGCCAAGACCGCAAGCATCCTTAACGAGCTTGATGACGCCCATCTTGGAAGCGCCAGCCTCAACAAGGATAACGTCAAACTCAGTCTTTTCCTCAGCAGCAGCGGCTGCGGGCGCAGCGCCAGCCATCATAACGGGAGCAGCAGCGGAAACGCCGAACTCCTCTTCAATTGCCTTAACAAGCTCATTGAGCTCGAGAACGGTCAGGGTCTTAATTTCTTCAACAAATTTAGTGATCTTCTCAGAAGCCATGATCATTTACCTCCTGTTAATTACATATTTTCAAAAAATGGTTGCCGCTAAACTATTCAGCAGCGGGAGCCTCGGCAGCAGCCTCGGCGGGAGCGCCTTCAGCATTCTTTTCAGCGATGCTGTTAAGTGCGCAGGCAAGACCGCGGAGATTTCCAGTAAGGGCAGAAAGCAACATAGAAAGAAGACCTTCTCTGCTCGGTAGGTTGCCAAGCTCCGATACCTTAGCGGCATCAATAACACCGCCATCAACAAAGCCGGCCTTAACCGTGAACTTACCCTTGGAAGCATCAGCGTACTTGCTCAGGATCTTAGCGGCGACAACGGCGTCCTCTTTGCTGACTGCAAGGGCAGACGTGCCGGACAGATGATCCTTCAGATCGTGGAAGCCTACCTGATCAGCAGCGCGTTCGAGCAGCGTGTTCTTAACAACAAAGTAGTCTACACCTGCCTCGCGCAGCTCGCGGCGCAGCTTGGTATCGTCAGCAACGGTAATTCCCTTGTAATCAACGAGAACACCAGCAGCAGACCCCTGGAGCTTGGCCACAAGATCAGCAACAACTTCCTGCTTTTTAGCTAAAGTCTTTTCACTGGGCATTTGATTCACCTCCTGTGATGGGTTGTGTATCAAGTCCAAAGAAGAAAGCAAAAAAGCCCTCCCCACAATCTTGGGAAGGAGCTTCAACAAACACATCAAAATTTTTCATGGTTTGCACTCATTCCTCGGCAGGCGGAAAATCCTTACGCGCAAAACGCACCTGCTGTCTTTGGATCGTGACAACATTAAGACTATACCACAACAACATCCCTTTGTCAATAAATTTTAAAACAAAAAAATTTGAAATGGTTTTGTTTGGATGAAGACTTAAACTTTGTCAATCTTAAACGCCCCGCAGAAAACTGCGGGGCGTAAATACCTTATAACAACCTGTTCTGGTTACTTTTCAGCAGGCGCGTTGGTTCCCTGGAACTTAGAGGGGTTGATCTTCACGCCAGGGCCCATGGTGGTGGCAACGACGCAGCTCTTAACATACTGGCCCTTAGCCGCAGCAGGCTTGGCCTTCACAACAGCACCCATCAATGCGTCAAAGTTCTCCTGCAGCTTCTGTGCACCAAAAGACACCTTGCCGATGGGGCAGTGAATGATGTTGGTCTTATCAAGACGATACTCGATCTTACCGGCCTTGGCTTCTGTAACAGCCTTGGCAACATCGGGGGTAACGGTGCCGGCCTTGGGGTTAGGCATCAGGCCGCGTGGACCGAGAACCTTACCAAGGCGACCAATAACGCCCATCATGTCGGGAGTGGCGATCACAACGTCAAAGTCCAGCCAGCCTTCGGACTGAATCTTGGTGACATACTCGTCGGAACCGGCGAAATCAGCGCCTGCGTCCAGCGCTTTCTGAACATTGTCACCCTTGCAGAATGCAAGCACACGAACGGTTTTGCCAGTGCCGTTGGGCAGAACAACCGCGCCGCGGACCTGCTGGTCGGCATGGCGGGAGTCAACGCCTAGGCGGATGTGCAGTTCGACGGTCTCATCGAACTTGGCCTTTCCAGTTTTCAAGCACAGGTCCAATGCTTCTTCAGTTTCATAGAGCTTGAGCGCCTCAACAAGTTTGGCGCTTTCAGCGTATTTTTTTCCGCGCTTCATTGCAAATCCTCCTTCTTACTCAATCACTTCAACGCCCATAGAACGTGCGGTACCGGCGATCATGCTCATGGCCGTCTCGATATTCGCAGCGTTAAGGTCGGGCATTTTGGTGGTTGCGATCTGGCGAATCTGCTCGCGGGTAATTTTGCCAACCTTGTTCTTGTTGGGCACGCCCGAGCCGCTTTCAAGTCCGATCGCCTTCTTGATCAGAACTGCTGCGGGTGGGGTCTTGGTGATAAAGGAGAAGGAACGATCAGCATAAACGGTGATGACAACCGGAATGACCATTCCGATTTCACCCTTCGTGCGCTCGTTGAACTCCTTGGTGAATGCCATAATATTTACGCCATGCTGACCGAGAGCCGGGCCAACAGGCGGAGCCGGGGTTGCCTTTCCGGCGGGAATCTGCAGCTTTACATAGCCTACAACCTTTTGTGCCATTTTAACTTGCACCTCCAAAATTAGTGGTTAATTTGCGGGGCACATAGCCCCTCCCACAGGCTGCCGTATAATACAGCCTATACGCGATTTCAATCGCTTTTTGTTTGCTAAAAGTACTACGCGAGCGCGGACACCTGCTCGAGCGAAAGCTCAACAGGCACATCCTTGCCCATCATCGAAACGGTTACGCGCACAAGACCTTTATCCTTCTCAATGCTGTTGACCCTTCCGATAAATCCGCCAAAGTAGCCGTCGATGATCGAAACATTATCGCCAACCGAGAAGTTGATCTCGATTTCGTTTTTCTCCACGCCTAAACGCTGCACTTCTTCATCGGTCAGCGGAACAGGCTTTGAGCCCGGGCCCACAAAACCGGTGACGCCGCGAATGTTGCGCACAACATACCACGTTTCGTCGTTCATGACCATTTTAATCAGGACATAGCCGGGGAAGACCTTGCGCTCAACCTCACGCTTTTTGTTGTCCTTAATTTCGGTAACCATCTCGCTCGGAACTTTGACCTCGCAGATCAACTCCTGAAGCTTCCGGTTTTCCACAGCATTTTCAATGCTGCTGGCCACCTTATTCTCGTAACCCGAGTAGGTGTGAACCACATACCATCTGGCTAAATCAGACATCGTGTTCCTCCATGACTTTAAGCGCCGAGCACGGCTTTAACGATCATACCGAGAACCCAATCGAATCCTCCGGTCAAAATCGCAAAGAGTGCGACGGCAATCAGTACGACACCGGTGTTGTTGAGCACCTGCTTCTTTGAAGGCCAAACAATCTTTTTGACCTCGCTCTTCTGATCGCGGAAGAACTTGCTAAACCGAGCAAAGATAGACTTCTTCTCAGGCTTTTCTGCCATTTTGATCTCCTGCCTTTCTTTCCTACTTGGTTTCCTTGTGAACGGTGTGCTTCTTGCAGAATCTGCAATACTTGTTCATCTCAAGTCTGTCCGGGTCGTTCTTTTTGTTCTTCATCGTGTTGTAGTTGCGCTGTTTGCACTCTGTGCAGGCCAAAGTAATTTTTACTCGCATTTTTCGGCACCTCCTGTTAAACGGATTAATTTTTGCCTCCCTCAAGGGATTTCCTGTGTCCTCTTTTTTGGGCACAAAAAAATAGACCCTTTTCGAGGTATGAGTATCGTAGCATAATCAAAGGCAATTCGTCAAGCACTTTTTGCTTTTTTCATCGGCTTTTTTAGAAACGTTTGCGCTTTTTGGATGATTTAAAAATATCTGATATATCCTTCGCGTCATGTAACGTCCCCAAAAAGCATAAAGGTATAGCAGACGGATAACGCGTTTGACCGCCTGTACAAAGTCCGAATCAGGCTTAACATTAACAAAACACTTCCAATGCAGCGGCCTGTCATACCAACGCATAAAACTAGTATATAACCTCGCAGCCATCAAAACAAAGCTTGGACATAATTTAAAATCTTATGCCGTGTGATTATTCATTGCTTGTCAACTTGCTGCATAAGATTGGAGAACATAATTTTAAACAGGAGGCGCATTATGCCAAACATACCGTTCACCACACCCGATATCACCCAAAGTGAATGTGACGCCGTTCTCGCCGTTATGCGCTCAGGCTGGCTGACAACAGGCGCTATCACTGCACAATTTGAACAGGCACTTACCACTTTTGCCGGTGCAGATGGCACCGTCTGCGTCTCGAGCGCAACAACAGGGCTAGAAGCTGCACTGCGTCTGTGCGGTGTCGGGGCAGGGGACGAGGTCATCGTGCCGGCCTACACCTTTTCCGCCACAGCGGCAGCGGTCGTACACGTTGGGGCTACACCCGTTTTAGCCGACTGTGCGCCTGGCAGTTTTCTGCTCTCAGCCGATACCGTAGCCCGTCACTTGACCCCGCGCACCGCAGCGGTCATTCCGGTAGATATTGGCGGCACGCTCTGCGACTACTCAGCCATAAAGGCGGCATGTGGGTCGGTTTGTCGTCCGTATTCCGGCGGCCTTATCCCGCTTAGTCGCCCCGTTGTCATCGCCGACGCGGCACATTCGCTCGGTTCCTCTTGCTCGTTGGGCAATAGCGGCGCACTGGCAGATTTTAGCGTCTTTTCGTTCCACGCCACCAAAAACCTCACCACCGCCGAGGGCGGCGCACTGCTGTGGAAATTCCCCGGCGCAGATAGCGCCGCTATATATCGCGCACTTAATCACAGCATTCTGCATGGACAAAGCAAAAGTGCATGGCAGCGAAACCACGGCGCCACCACCTATGATATTGTCGATTTCGGACACAAAGCAAACCTGTCAGATTTGCAGTCCGCCATCGGACTGTCACAGCTAAAGCGTTATCCCGACATGCTCGCCCGCCGCAAAGCGGTCTGCGAGACTTACGACCGCCTACTGCCGGAAGACTGGTCGGCACTGCATCATGGCGACCACTCGTCTTATCACCTTTACTTGGCACTGCTACCCGAACAAAAGGCCAATCAGCGCAACTTTTTGCTCAATGCCCTACGCGAAGACGGCATCTGCTGCAATCTACATTTCCCACCCTTGCCGATGCTCTCCGCCTATAAAAAATTGGGCTTAAAAACCGAAGATTTCCCCAACGCCATGGCTCTGTTTGCTCGCGAGTTATCGCTGCCGCTTTCTAGCTTGATGACCTGCCAGCAAGCCGAAGCGGTCTGCGCCCAAATTAAAGTATATCTGGAAGGTTGAGCTGCTGCGCCATCTCGCAGATGACGGCAACACTCTCCCATCCACTGATTTCGCCGCATAGACGGCGCAGTTGGGCCGCGCCACGCAGTCCGGTCATATACCAAGCCACATGCTTTCTGGCTTCTCTAAAGCCCACACGCTCGCCTTTATCCGCTATTAAAAGCGCTATTTCCTGTTGCATGACCTCAAGGCGTGCTTTAAGCGCTGGTGTCTCAGGAACTGCCTCGCCGCGCATAAGCGCATTTACCTGCCCGAAAAGCCAAGGGTTGCCAAGTGCGCCACGACCGATCATTACCAGATCGCAGCCAGTGTATTCAAACATATGTTTTGCGTCCTGCGGCGTGAAAATATCGCCGTTGCCAATAACCGGCACAGATACCGCCGCCTTAACTGCCGCGATACAATCCAAATCGACCGGCGGGGAATACATCTGCGCGCGAGTTCTGCCATGCAGCGTAATCGCCGCCACACCCGCCTGCTCAAGCCTTTTAGCCGCCTCAACCGCCACATTATCACCCGCATCATACCCTCGGCGGATTTTAGCCGTCACCGGAATGTTGCCCGCGCCCGAAACAGCCGCGCGGGCAATTGCTTCTGCCAGCGGTAAATTTTTAAGCAATGCGCTGCCCGCTCCGCCGCCGGTGATTTTAGGCGCAGGGCAACCCATGTTCAGATCGATCAGGTCAGGGCGTCGTTCGGCCGCTGCTTGAGCTGCCTCGCGCATGCAGTCAGGATCAACCCCGAAAAGCTGTACCGCAAAGGGATGCGCATCGTCGACTTCAAGCAGTTCTGCGCTCTTTTTGCTACCCATGCTGATGCCTTTGGCACTTGTCATTTCACCCACGGTATAACACGCACCGTGCGCCCGGCTGATGGTGCGCACTGCGTGATCGGCCACACCCGCCATCGGTGCCAGCGCAGCAAAGCCATTTATTTCTATCGTCGAAATTTTCATCAAATATTACCCCTCTGTTAAGTCTTTCTATTTTAGCAAAAGACGTGCACCCCTTCAACCGATTTTCCTTTATTAATGCTGAAATTTTTGGTGCATCGACATTTTTTTGTGGTATAATAACCATAATGTGCCTATTATAAGCGAATTTGCGTTCTTCAGCTTACTTCTAGCGAAGCAACCGTGTGAATGTCGACAGGCAACATTAAATATATAATAGGGTGTTACTTCAACCCGCAAGCATTTGCGTCTTATAGCACAACCTTGAAGGGAGACCAAAATGAAACTCCTCGCAGTCGATTCCAACAGTATCCTTAATCGCGCTTATTATGGCGTGCGGCCGCTCACCACGCGCGAAGGGCTGTTCACCAACGGTATCTACGGCTTTTTAAATATTCTGTTCAAAATTTGTGAAGAGGTTAACCCGGATATTGTTGTCTTTGCATTTGACCTTAAAGCCCCCACCTTCCGCCACAAACTATATGACGGCTACAAGGCTCAGCGTAAGGGTATGCCCGAAGAACTGGCACAACAGCTTGACCCGCTCAAAGAACTGCTTGGCTATCTGGGCTATCCAATTTTGTCCGTTGAGGGATATGAGGCGGACGACATTCTCGGAACCCTCGCCGCCACCTGCCGCAACAACGGATGTGAATGCATCATCGCCACGGGTGACCGCGACAGCTTTCAGCTCATCGGCGGCGGCGTAACAGTACGGCTGGCCTTCACACGCGGCGGGCAATCAGGTGCCGAACTCGTCGATGAGGTCACCGTTCAAGAAAAATACGGCGTTTCACCCAAACAGATGATCGACGTAAAAGCACTGATGGGCGACCCCTCCGACAATATTCCCGGCGTGGCCGGAATAGGGGAGAAGACCGCCCTGTCGCTGATCTCTTCCTTTGATACGCTCGATGGTGTATACGAACACCTCGATGACCCTGCTATAAAAAAAGGTGTGCGGCAAAAGCTTATCGACGGCCGTGACAGCGCCTACCAGAGCCGCGTTCTGGCTGAGATTAACTGTGCGGTACCACTCGACAAAACGCTCAACGATCTTGTCCCTGCCCCGCAGGAAGCCGATAAACTCTTCAGTTTGCTTGATCGGCTGGAGCTGCGCTCAATCATTACTCGCCTAAATCTTTCCCCGCCCGCCTTTCCGGAAACATCCACGTCAGTCTCACAACCCGAAGCTGCGGTCATTCCCGTTTTGATTAACGATGTGGACAAGACCCGTGCCCTGTTTTCAGAGGACAGCCTCACCGTGTGCCTCCATTTTTCTGGCAATAAGCCCACCGCCGCCGCCATTCTGGGCAGCAGCCTTGCGCTGTTGGACGCCGATTGCGCTGAGCTGGAATCACTGCTGGCTGACCTGTCTCAAAGCGCTGCCGAGCTGACGCTGCCCAACAGCAAGGACTGGTACCGTTACCTTTATCTAAGTAACATTGAGGGCAGCGACATTAAATTTGACCCCATTCTGGCCGGTTACCTGCTTTCCCCGCTGGCCAGCAGCTATACAATTTCCACGCTCTGCAGCGGTCGAACCCTAGCCCGGCAGGTTTTTGACTTGCCAGATACCCTTTCTGAGGCTTTTGCCACCCTCGCGGACGACATGCAGGTACTGCCCGCTTTATGTGTGCAATTGCGTGACGAAATCCGCGAAAAAGAGATGGAAATGCTGCTTGTCGATATCGAGCAGCCACTTGCCCGCGTGCTAGCCTCGATGGAAACGCTCGGCTTTGCGCTGGATGCCGACGGTCTAAAATCTTTTGGTGACGACTTAGATACCGATATCGCCGAACTAACCCAGCGCATCTATTTCCTCGCGGGCGGTGAATTTAATATCAACTCCCCCAAACAGTTAGGCGAGGTTTTGTTTGATCGTCTGGGTTTGCCCGCAAAGCGCAAGACCAAGAGCGGTTATTCTACCGACGCTGACACCCTTGATTCTTTAAGAAACAAACATCCCATCATAGAAGATGTTTTGTCCTATCGCAAGCTGGCCAAGCTTAAATCCACCTACGTTGAAGGGTTGCTTGCACAGCTTGACGCCGATGGTCGAGTGCGTTCCATCTTTAGACAAACCGAAACGCGCACCGGACGCATCAGCTCAACCGAACCGAATTTACAGAACATCCCGGTGCGTACCGAGCGCGGCAGCCGCCTACGCCGATTTTTTGTTGCAGACAAGGGTTGTTTGCTGGTCGATGCCGACTACTCGCAGATTGAACTGCGGGTGCTGGCACATATTGCAAACGACACCGCCATGATTGACGCCTTTATGCACGATGAGGACATTCACACCAAAACCGCCGCCCAGGTGTTCGACATGCCCGAGGCATTTGTAACACCGCAGATGCGCTCCAGCGCAAAAGCAGTCAACTTCGGTATTGTTTACGGAATCGGAGCATTTTCGCTCTCTCAGGACATCGGCGTCTCGGTGGCGGAGGCCGACCGCTATATCAAAAGCTATCTTGCCACTTATCAGGGTGTGCACGACTATATGCAGGAAACCATCGCTTTCGGCAAGGCGCACGGCTATGTCAAAACGCTGTTTGGCCGTCGCCGCCCAATGCCGGAGCTTGCCGCCACCAATCGCATCACCAAAGCATTTGGTGAACGTGTGGCAATGAACACCCCCATTCAGGGTACCGCCGCGGATATCATTAAGTTGGCGATGGTCAAGGTGTTCAGCCGACTTAAAAAAGAAAAAATGCGCACCCGCTTAATCTTGCAGGTACATGACGAGCTGATCGTCGAGGCTCCTGCTGACGAGGCCGATCGCGCTGCAGCTATTCTGACGGAGGAGATGCAAAACGCCGTGTCGCTTAAAGTGGCTATGGTGGCCAAGGCGAGCATCGGTGAAAACTGGTTGGAGGCTAAGTAAATCATGAAATTCAAAGTGCTACCGGTAACATCAGAGCATATTCCAGGAATTGCTGAGGTTGAAAAGACCTGTTTTGCCCAGCCGTGGAGTGCGCAAAGCCTAACTGCCGAACTAGCCAAGGAGAACGCAGCTATGTTTGTTGCGCTTAAAAGTGACAGCGAAGTTATCGGCTGGGCCGGTTTAGAGCACATTTGTGGCGAAGGCAGTGTTACCAACGTCGCAGTGCAGCTACAGGAGCGTCGCCACGGCGTGGGTGAGGCGCTCACCCGCGCCCTCCTGTCTGAATCAATTAAACTTTCTCTCGACTGGTTAATGCTTGAGGTACGCACTTCCAACGTTACCGCTATCTCACTTTATCGAAAGCTGGGGTTTGAGCCAGTTGGCATCCGCCCCTATTTTTACGACTTCCCACGCGAAGACGCCTTACTCATGCGCCATACGCTGGATAATGGAGCAGACGTCTAAAATTTGTCCGCGTGAGCCACATCGCGCTCATTTTGTCAAGGAGTTTCTAACAATATGAAAATTCTCGCAATCGAATCCTCCTGCGACGAAACCGCCGCCGCCGTCGTCGAAAATGGCCGCAGCGTTTTATCGTCGGTTATTCATACACAAATCGCCGAGCACCGTCTCTACGGCGGCGTCGTACCTGAAATTGCCTCCCGCCGTCACATCGAAAAAATTGACGCTGTCGTTTCTCAAGCGTTTTCACAAGCAGGGCTGTCTGTCTGTGATGTGGACGCTATCGCCGTCACTGCCGGCCCGGGGCTGATCGGCGCGTTACTGGTTGGTGTCAACTTTGCCAAGGGTTTGGCTTTTGCTACGGGCAAGCCGCTAATTCCGGTACATCATATTCGCGGGCACATCGCGGCAAACTACATCGCCTCGCCCCAATTGAAACCGCCTTTTCTCTGTCTTGTGGCGTCAGGTGGGCATAGCGTGATTATAGACGTGCGGGACTATACCGATTTAAAAGTATTGGGCCGCTCGCGTGACGATGCCGCCGGCGAAGCTTTCGACAAAGCCGCCCGCTCGATGGGGCTGGGTTATCCAGGCGGCGTCGCACTGGATGCGCAGGCACGGCTAGGAGACGAGAATAAATATCGATTTCCAAAACCGCATGTCGAAGGTGCCCCGCTGGACATGAGCTTTTCAGGCGTCAAAACCTCCGTGGTAAACCTTTTGCACAACGCACAGCAAAAAGGAGAAATTCTTGATATGCCTTCGTTGTGCGCCAGCTTTGAAAAAACAGTATGTGACGCACTTTGTAGTCGTCTATTTCTCGCAGCTGAGCAGACAGGTGCCAAAAATATATCAGTAGCGGGCGGTGTTTCTGCCAACACCCGGCTGCGTGCCCAACTTATCAACACCGCCGCCGAGCGTGGGCTTAATCTTTATATGCCGCCGCTGTCTTTAACTGGTGATAATGCTGCTATGATCGGGGCACAGGCCTATTTCGAATTTCTTGCGGGCCATGTTGCCGGTGCTGCACTCAATGCGGTTGCAACGCTGTCGGTCGAAAATGGTTCTCCTGAGTCTTTTATGGTTTAAAATTTGTATGTTCTCTCTAGAAACATTCGTTTTTATTTATTGAAATTCACATGGAAATGGATTGCAATTATCACCGAGAGGTGTATAATAATATCATTGCCTTTAAGGTTCATCATTTTTTAGGGAGGATATGTTATGACAACCAATAAAACGGTGCTTGCTTGGGTCGATGAAGCAATTGCCCTATGCAAGCCGGACAAAGTCCTTTGGGTTGATGGTAGTGAGGAACAGGCCGATGCCATACGTCAAGAAGGGCTTAAGACAGGTGAGCTAATTACTTTAAACCAGGATAAGCTACCAGGGTGTGTGCTACACCGCTCCGACCCCAATGATGTTGCCCGCGTAGAGGACAGAACCTTCATCTGCTGCCGTAAAGAAGAAGACGCCGGCCCTACAAACAACTGGATGGATCCTAAAAAGGCATATCCAATGCTAACAAAACTTTATGATGGCTGCATGAAGGGCCGCACCATGTATGTCATTCCCTTCGTAATGGGGCCGCTTGGTTCACCGAGCGCCAAGGTTGGCGTTGAGGTTACCGATTCCATTTATGTCACCGTTTCCATGCTCATCATGACCCGCGGAGGCCAGTGCGCCCTTGACGAGCTGGGCGATTCCAATGATTGGGTTCGCTGCCTGCATTCCAAGGCTGAACTAGATCCTGCAAACCGCTACATATGCCACTTTCCCGAGGACAACGCCATTTGGTCGATCAATTCCGGCTACGGCGGCAACGCGCTGATGGGCAAAAAGTGCTTTGCCTTGCGCATCGCGTCTTATCAGGCCAAAACCGAGGGCTGGATGGCTGAACATATGATGATCCTCGGCATCGAAGACCCTAAGGGCAACGTTCGTTATGTCGCGGCCGCCTTCCCTTCGGCCTGCGGCAAGACCAACTTGGCCATGCTGATTCCTCCTGAAATTTATCAGAAGCAGGGCTATAAGGCATGGTGCGTCGGTGACGACATCGCCTGGATGCGCATCGGCGAGGATGGGCGTCTTTATGCCATCAATGCTGAAAAAGGTTTCTTTGGCGTAGCACCCGGTACAAACGCAAAATCCAACTTCAACGCCCTTGAAACCACCAAGCGCAACACCATCTTCACCAATGTAGCGCAAAATCTTGACGATAACACCGTCTGGTGGGAGGGGCTTGATAAAAATCCGCCCAAGAATGCGCTCGACTGGAAGGGTAACCCTTGGACGCCTGACAGCGGTGTCAAGGCGGCACATCCCAACTCCCGTTTTACCGCACCCGCTGAAAATTGCCCCGTTATCTCTTCCGAATTCAACGCTCCGCAGGGCGTTCCTATAGACGCCATTATCTTCGGTGGCCGACGTGCCAAGACCGCACCGCTGGTCTATGAAGCTTTCGACTGGAACCACGGCGTGTTTGTCGGCTCTATTATGGCTTCCGAAACCACTGCAGCCGCGGCTGGTGCGGTTGGTGTTGTTCGTCGCGACCCGATGGCCATGTTGCCTTTCTGCGGCTATAACATGGGTGACTACTGGCAGCACTGGCTCGAAATGGGCGAGAAGATGGGCGACAAGGCACCTAAGATTTTCAACGTCAACTGGTTCAGACTTGACGATGAGGGCAACTTTATCTGGCCGGGCTTTGGCGACAATATGCGTGTCATCATGTGGATTCTCGGCCGTGCAGACGGTTCCGCCCACGCGGTCAAATCCCAGATTGGCTACGAACCTTCCCCCGAAGATCTGAATCTTGAGGGGTTAGAGCTCACTGAGGAAACCGTTGCGTCCTTGCTGGCGGTAGACCCCGCGCTCTGGCGCGAGGACATCGCTTCTGTCAAGGCGTTTTATGCCCGTTTTGGCGACAAACTGCCCGAAGAGATGAAAAAGCAGCTTGCCGCGCTCGAAGCGCGTCTCGACTGATAATTTTGAAAGGGGTCGGCAATGCAAATGATTTCTGAAAAGACTATTTCTGCGAAAACTCTGTGGCGTTCGGTTCTGGGGATTGTAATGGTATGCGCTGGATGCGCGTGCTTTGTACTCAGTTGTGTTGCTGCCATGATTTTAGCTGGTCGGGAATAAAACAAAATCCTAACTAAACACAGGCCGCAGGACATACGTCCTGCGGCTGGGTTTTTATTGGTCAGGGCGCCAATTGCCTAGATGAAAAGCGTAGGGTAGTCATCTATACGGGGCTTAACTTCCAAACGGTTCAGCTAGACCGACGAATCGAGTTTTATTACTTAACAGAGTTTTTAATACACTTTTCGGCGCACAATAACCTTATTAAATAAAGTCTTTTTACATTTTATAGCATTTTCCTTGACGTAACGGTATTGTTGGCTGTATAATTTTAAGGTTAAAAAACAAATTATTAATGTGTGCCGTTAGGCGGCACGGAAAATAGGTGGGTCATTTTGAAAAGAACAGATTTACGCAACATCGCTATTATCGCGCACGTTGACCACGGAAAGACTACGCTGGTCGATGGCATGCTTTCTCAGAGTGGTACCTTTCGCGAAAACCAGCAGGTTGAGGAGTGTGTCATGGACTCCGGCGCTATCGAGCGCGAGCGCGGCATTACCATTCTTGCCAAAAACGCTTCGGTCAATTACAAAGGTACCAAAATCAATATTGTAGATACCCCCGGACACGCCGATTTTGGCGGCGAGGTCGAGCGTGTGCTCGGCATGGTTTCGGGCGTATTGTTGCTGGTTGACGCAGCAGAAGGCCCAATGCCTCAGACACGTTTTGTGCTGTCAAAGGCGTTGGAGTTGGGTTTAGCCGTCATTGCTGTGGTCAACAAGGTGGACAAGCCCGATGCACGCGTTCACGAGGTTGTCGACGAAGTGCTCGAGCTTATGCTCGATCTTGGTGCCTCCAACGAGCAGCTCGACACCCCCATGGTGTTCTGCTCCGGCCGCGCGGGCACTTCTTCTTATTCACCCGACGAGCAGGGCACGGACTTAACCGCGCTGTTTGAGACAATTCTAGAATATATTCCTTGCCCCGATTTAGACACCGACGGCCCGCTTTCTGTGCTGGTCTCCACCGTTGATTACAACGAATTTGTTGGTCGTACCGCCGTCGGTCGCATTGAGCGCGGTGAGATGAAAGTCAATCAGCCGGTGGCTGTCTGCGATTTCCACGACACTTCTGTCAATTTGCGCGGCAAAATTACCGCCATTTATCAGTTTGAGGGCATCGGTAGAACATCGGTGCAATCGGCAAAGGCCGGTGATATCGTCATGTTCTCCGGCATTGATAACATCACCATTGGCAACAGCCTCTGCGCACCCGAGAAGATAGAGCCGATTGAGTTCACTAAAATTTCTGAGCCGACGGTCGAAATGACCTTTTCGGTTAACGACAGCCCATTTGCCGGCAAAGAGGGCAAATTTGTCACCTCGCGCCAACTGCGTGATCGCCTATTCCGTGAGCTGTTAAAGGATGTCTCGCTGCGCGTTGAAGAAGGTTCCACCACCGATAGCTTCCGTGTTTTGGGTCGCGGTGAGATGCATCTCTCGGTTTTGATCGAAACAATGCGCCGTGAGGGCTTTGAATTTGCCGTCGGTGCGCCCCGCGCTTTGATGTATGAAGAGGACGGCGTTTTGATGGAGCCGTTTGAAACTGCAATCATCGACGTGCCGGCTGGTTCCGTGGGCAGTGTTATGGAAAAGCTTGGTTCGCGCAAAGCCGACCTTATCAGTATGAACCCCGTCGGCGAACGCATGAAGCTTGAGTTTTTAATCCCCTCACGTGGCTTGTTCGGCTACCGCAGTGAATTTCTGACCGATACGCGCGGTGAAGGCATTATCGCAACCCTTTTCAACGGATACGACGCCTTCCGCGGTGAGATTGTCAGCCGTCAGAGTGGATCGCTGATCGCGCACGAAACTGGCGAAGCCGTCACCTATGGCCTTTATAACGCACAGGAGCGCGGCGATCTGTTTATCGATCCCGGCACCCCTGTCTATGCCGGAATGATTGTCGGCGCATCTCCCAAGCTTGAGGATATTGTCGTCAATGTCTGCAAGCGCAAACATGTTTCCAATATGCGTGCATCCGGCTCAGACGACGCCCTGCGTCTCACGCCGCCCAGAAAGCTTTCTCTGGAAGCCTGCATTGAATTTATTGCCGACGATGAGTTACTTGAAGTCACACCCAAGAGCCTACGTATTAGAAAACGCGAACTCTCGCACGATCAGCGCATGAAAAAGCTAAAAGGTATCAAATAATCTTCCTAACCAAATTGTAGTGTCGGCTTTGTCGCAAAGCGCATAAGATATAGCATCTATCTGCTTATATTTTGATGCAAGTACTTGACAGCTTCGCCTGTCTGTGTTTTAATACAAGAAACCGATGATGCGGGGAGTAAACCGATGACGCGCTTACAGAGAGCCGGGGATGCTGAGATCTCGGCAGCAACACGAATCGGTATGGATGGGCCGCAGAGGGCGTAAGGAAAGGGCAGCAGCCCCAGTATTTTACGACGCAAACGCCGGCGTTACAGGGCAGGGGATGTGATGGCATCCCGTTTAAAGCGGTCGTTTTTAGGCGACAATCAAGGTGGCACCGCAGGAATCTTTCTTTCCTGTCCTTGAAACAATACTTATTGTTTCAAGGACAGGTTTTTTATTTGTGTAACTCTGTTTCTGCAACTTAAACCAAAATAGTGTAAGGAGTTGGCTGATGATGCGGCATACTTCCCGGTCAATGCGATGGCGATGGCGTAAACGCCCGCGCTTTAACCCACCCGAATTAACTATATGACGAAAGAGAGAGATTGTAGATGAAAAAGTTTTTAACAGTTATTCTAGTCATTACGTTAGCCTTTCTTACCGCCTGTGGCGGCAGCCCCTCTGCCACTTCTTCACCCGTTTCTTCGTCCGTCGACAGTTTGTCGACCGCTCCAGGAACGGAGAAAATTAAAATTGGCCTTGTCCAGATGATGGAGCATCCTTCGCTGGACGAGATTCGCGAAGCTATTTTTACCGAGCTGACCGCTCAAGGCTTTGACGCCTCCAAGGTAGATATCGATTACCAGAACGGTCAGGGCGACATGAACACGCTCAATTCCATCGCGCAGAAATTTGTCGGCGACGAAGTGGATATGATCATCGCCATCGCCACCCCAGCTGCGCAGGCCGCAGCAGCTGCCACCACCGATATCCCGATCATCTTTTCCGCTGTAACCGACCCAGTGGACGCCGGTCTGGTTGGCAGCCTTGAAAAGCCGGATCGCAACTGCACCGGCACCTCGGACGCTATCCCCACTGAGCAGATTTTCACCTTGGCTGACGAACTGACCCCCGGCATTGAAACTTACGGCTTCCTGTATAATCAGGGCGAATCAAACTCTGTTTCGGTCATCAATGACGCCAAAGCTACGCTGGATGCCAAAGGCGTTGCGTACATCGAGACTTGCGTCATCACCTCGGGTGAAGTAACTTCTGCCGCACAATCGCTCATTGGCAAAGTAGATGCCATCTTCTGCCCGATCGACAACACCGTCGCTTATGCCATGCCCAATCTTTCGCAGATTGCCATTGAAGCTAAACTACCGGTTTACGTCGCGGCCGACTCAATGGTGAATGACGGCGGCCTGGCTACCGTGGGCGTCAACTACACCCAACTGGGTGTACAAACGGCACAGATGGCAGCTAAGGTGCTTTCTGGCACCGCTGTTGCCGACGTACCGGTTGAGGTCCTGACACAATATAGTACCGTCGCCAACAAAGATACCGCCGCCGCACTGGGCATTGACGTATCAAATTACACGAAATAAATCAAGGTTATTTAATTGTTTAGAAGGTTCTGTGGTCATGCTATTGTCTGCAGCAATCTGCGGGAGGTTTTTTAAATGAGTATGGTTTTACTGCGCGGAGCAGCCGAGCAGGGCTTTATTTACAGTCTGGTGGCACTCGGACTTTATCTTTCTTTTAGAACACTAAATATTGCCGATCTGACGGTGGACGGTTCCTTCACTTTGGGCGCTGCTGCCGCAGCTACCCTGACGGTATTAGGCCACCCGATTCTCGGCTTGCTGGCCGCTATTTTTGCAGGTTCGTTGGCGGGCCTTGTCACCGCCGTACTGCAAACCAAGCTCAAAGTTCAGCCAATTTTGGCTGGTATCATCACTATGACCGCACTTTATTCCATTAACCTGCGCGTTATGGGCAACCGTTCCAACTTACCATTACTGCGCGAGGACACGGTTTTTACGCTGTTTTCAAATTTGCTGCCTGCAGCGCTCAGGGGCTATTCAAAGCTGGCGCTTTCACTGATTTTTGCTATACTAACTGCGCTGTTATTAATTGTCTTTTTGCGCACTCGTCTGGGCCTTTCAATCCGTGCCACGGGCGACAATCGCACCATGGTCAGCTCTTCGTCGATAAATCCCACCTATACCACCACAGTTGGGTTATGCCTCGCCAATGCACTGGTTTCGCTTTCTGGCGGCTTGCTGGCCCAATATCAAATGTTTTCTGAAATTACACTGGGGACTGGCATGGTAGTTATCGGCCTGGCGTCGTTGATCATCGGCGAGGTGCTCTGCGACATGTTGTTTCGCAGTCCATCGGTGGCGCGTGCCATTCTAGCGGCAGTTGTGGGCGCAGTTATTTACCGCATTATCATCGCCATGGCTCTTTCAGCGTCGGTTTCCACCTCCGATTTAAAGCTGGTCTCAGCCGTTATCGTTATGATTGCTATCTCTTACCCCGCGGTTCGTGACCAGTACCGGTTTTATCGCCTGAGAAAGGAGGCTCAGAAAAATGTTGACGCTTAAAAATGTTACAAAAACCTTTAACCCCAAAACGGTCAACGAAAAGAAGGCGCTCGACAATTTTAACCTCCATCTTGACAAAGGGGAGTTTTTAACCGTTATCGGCTCTAATGGCGCAGGAAAATCTACAGTCATGAACGCAATTGCTGGTATATTCCTAATCGACTCCGGCCACATTATCCTCGACGGTGAGGATATAACTTTTAAAAAAGACTATCGTCGTGCGCAGTCGATCGGCAGACTGTTTCAAGACCCGCTTTCGGGCACCGCCCCCAGTATGACCATTGAGGAAAATCTCTCGCTGGCCTATATGCGCACAGCGGCGCACACCTCTTCATTCGGGCTCACCTCAAAGGACCGGCGTTATTTACGTGAGCGTCTGGCGACGCTTGATTTAGGTCTTGAAGATCGGCTCTCTTCGCCGGTCGGGCTGCTATCCGGTGGCCAACGGCAGGCCTTGACGTTGCTGATGGCTACGCTGATTACGCCTAAACTTCTGTTGTTAGATGAACACACCGCCGCACTCGACCCCGCCACCGCCGAAAAGGTGTTGCAGCTCACCCGTAATATTGTAGCGGAAAACCAAATCACTTGTATGATGATCACGCATAACATGCGTTCGTCTCTGGAGCTTGGCAGCCGTACGATCATGATGGATGCTGGCAAGATCATTCTAGACATTGCCGGAGAAGAGCGTCAAAGCATGACAGTCAGTGGTCTTCTCGAACGCTTCCGTACGGCCGCGGCCAAGGATCTGGATAACGATCGCATGTTGCTGGATTAAGCGAATCTAGCCATTTTCGCCGATATACTAAACAAGATTTGCCCGACGAAAAGAAGAGCAGCCTATACCAACCTGGTAAGGGCTGCTCTTTTTTATCGGACCGCTGTAAGCTGCGGCCTTATAATGTAAGGTCGCCCGGCGGTTGTAAATAATATCGTTTCAATAGTACCTTTGTTAAAACGGGCACGAAGCAGATTTCATTATCTGCTTCGTGCCCGCCTGTTATTGTTCGATTTGCGGTGGAACAACGACTTTGTCAAGATAATCCGTCACCGCATTAACGTCAAGCTTATCGACTTTTCCGTTAGCCCGCATTTTTCTGTTTTTAACCCATGAACCTAACTGCTCAAGCACAATGCAGCCGGAATCGCGTCCTAAATATAGCTCCGGCAAGGCGAACGGGTCCGCAAATATCGTCAGTGCATCAATCGAAACACCATAAATGCCCCCCTGAGACAATCCTTTTCGCATTGGTTCAAAACATTGCTGCAAAACCCGAATAGGGTTCTCTATACGCACATTCTTGGTTTTATTGTCTTCCACTTTCCAAGTTTCGTCCTCAGAGGAACCATATACACGAATACCCCAACCAATCGAGCGCACAGCGACCATACCCGCTGCATCAACCAACAAATGGTCAAAATGAATCTGTTGACCTGCAAAATCGAAGGTAACGTCATGATAAACTTTACCATCCTTGACCTTTAACTTTTTCTTTACGCGCTTCAGAGCTGATGCGTCATTGCGCCGTTTCGTAATGGCTTTAGTTACGAAATATAATAAAGCGAAGCATGAAAACGCCATTAAAAAGAAATAGGTATAGTCCTGCCAAGTATGAAGCTTCCATGCCTGAAAGTTTTCAAAAAACATAGGCGCGTGTCCTTTCTGCGGTTATCTTCTCTTTTTAAAGAGAGGTAAAATTTGCGGTATTATTGGTCCTATAAAGGACGTAATAAATAGATGTCTGGTAATTAATGAGATCGACATTATTATACTTAAATGCAGCTAAGTACACAAGCCAGTAACATCGGAAAGCCCTTTTTAAGGCTTTCAAGTTCAATATATTCTTCACGGGTGTGTGCGCCGTGCCCTTGATATCCGCCAAAGCAAATAGCAGGAATCCCCATCGAAAAGGGGATATTACAATCGGTTGAAGATGGCAAAAACTCCGGCGTCGTACCACAGTATTCCGCCAATAGTCCCGTAAGCTTATCCTCCAGCTTCTTTTGGCGGACGGGGTCTACATCGCCCATGCAGGGGCGCAACCCGAGCACCTCTACATTGACCTCTGCAACCATCCTTCTGGTCGCCTCAACAGCACCATCAAAAATACGCTGCATGCCTTCCATATTTTCGCCAACATCGGATCGGTATTCAAACAGCATCTCTGCCTGTTGCGCAATCGTGTTCACCGAAGTTCCGCCGGAAATTTTGCCTACGTTAAAGCTGGTGCGCGATCCTGTACGGGGTAGAGGCGCATTATAAAGTGTTTGAATCAATGCCGAAAGATAAAAAATAGCATTTTGGTTCCCAAAATCGGCATAGGAATGTCCGCCTTCGGTCTTAACCTCAACACGATAACGCACTGAACCAACGGCAGCGTTACAGGCCATATCATAACCACCGTCAAATGAATACACCTCTTTGACGCGCCCCTCATAAGCTTCCATCAACGCGCGGCAGCCTTTTAAGTTTCCAAGGCCCTCCTCGCCACTATTCATCACAAACAGCATACCCTGGGTAGGCATCAGTTTTTTCTTAAAAACATACTTGGCACAGAGCATCAACATCGCCACATTGACAGTATCATCGCCAACACCCGGGCAAAACAACTTACCGTCCTCTTCTCGTATCGCCATTGGCTCGGTATCGGGGAACACAGTATCAATGTGTGCCATAAATACTGTGATATTATCACTATCCTCGCAGTTTAAAGGCCAAATGACATTGAGCGCTTCATCAATATAAACATCTTTGGCCCCCATCTTTAAAAACCAGTCTTTACAAAACGCTGCACGATTCTCTTCGTGGTTTGAAGGGGCGCATATGCCGCAAAGCGTACGCGTCAAATCAATTAATTCTTGATGATTCGCTTTTACATAGTCCCGAGCCTCGGCCGAAAGCGCATATCCCATGGTGATCTCTCCTCTTACAATAAATCCAAAACGGCCCAGGCCACAAGGCCCGGGCCGTTCTAAATCATTCGGATTATACAGGTTTAAGCATATTGATTAATTGCAATGCTTAAAGAACACCGGCGGGCAGAGCAGCGGTAACGCCCGGGCCAATCGGTAGACCGGTGAGGTACCAGATGACAAAGAAGATAATCCATACAATCTGAAGCATAATTGCAATCGGAATCAGGTTGGAAACCAGCGTACCGATCTTGATATCCTTGTCATACTTGGCCTGCGCCACGCTAAGAACCATCCAGATGTAGGGGCTCATGGGCGTAAAGCAGTTAGAGGGAGAGTCGCCCAGACGATACATCAGCTGAGTAAAGCCAGGGTGAATATCAAGCAGCATGAACATCGGAACAAAGATCGGCGCAAAGATTGCCCACTTTGCAGAACCGGAGGACACAAACAGGTTAACAAATGCGCAGAGCAAAATAAACAGAACAAACATAACAACAGCTGGCAGTTGAATTTTGCCTAAGAACTCAGCGCCCGAAATGGCCAGCATGGTGCCCAGCTGAGTCCATTTAAACAGCGAGTTAAACTGACCGCAGAAGAAGCAGAATGTGACATAGCCGCCCATAGCGCTCATCTGCTTAACCATCGCCTTGTTAACGTCAGTGGTGTTTTTGAACTTCTTGGTGGTGTAACCATAGACGATGCCAGGAATGCTAAAGAAGAAGAACAGAATCGGAATCAAGCCCTTGAGCAGGGGAGAGCCGACAAATGCACGGCTACCGTCCTCACCGATCTTGGCGAGCGATCCGAAGAAGAAACCAGCCAGAACCAGCGCGATATAAAGCAGCGCCGCGATACCAGCAGCATTAAGGCCCTTCTTTTCAAGTGGAGTGACTTCCTCAAGCTTGCCGCCGCCTTCGCCTTCGTACTTGCCAAAACGGGGTTCGATGAGCTTTTCGCAAGTCAGACCAATGACAATAGAGCAAAGGAATACCGATACAACCATAAAAAACCAGTTGCAGGTGACATCAACAACAAAGTTGGAATCGGGCATGAAGCCTTTGATTGCCTCGTTGGTCAAACCCTGAAGCAGCGAGTCGGTGCCGGCGATCATCAGGTTGGCGGTAAAGCCGGCCTGTGCACCAGCGTAACCAGCAAGCATACCGACGACAGGGTGCTTATGCACACCCAAATAAATAATTGCGGCCATCGGCGGGATGATGACCATCGCGGTATCGGAAGCAATGTTACCAACCGTGCCAACAAAAGCGATGGCATAAGGAACGATTGCAGCGGGAACGTTGCGCAAACTATTACGCAGCATAGCCAAAATCATGCCAGACTCTTCGCACATACCAATTGCTAGGGTCATGGTAATAACCAGACCGAGCGGTGCAAAGCCAGTGAAGTTCTTGATCAGGTTGTCAAGCAGCCACTGAACACCACCAGCAGAGAACAGGTTTTGCGATACAACCGCTTCTTTAGTCGAAGGGTTCACCAAGCTTACACCGGTAACCGTAAAAATAGCACCGATAACAGCAACGATCAAAAACAGGTAGACAAACAGGATCGCGGGTGGCGGCAACTTGTTGCATACTCTCTCGATACCATCGAGAAAGCGGTCAACCGCACTCTTTTTCTGGGCAGCAGGGGTAGATGCGCTCATAGAGAAATCCTCCTTATAAATAATTATGTTATGTCGCGGTTATCAGTGTTGCAGCACGTAAACAGCGACATAGAAACCATTTTGGGTCTTTACCTACTTTTTGGGGGCAATAGATCGCGGGCGGACATCCTTTGGAATCGCACAGCGATAACGTTGGCCGCCAAGTCGCTTTTGGTGCTCAGCCTTCGCCTCTTCAACCAGCGATGGTTGTTCAATTAATTTAATGGCCGTTGCAGCAATTACTTTGCCTGCATAAAGCATCCCCTTGTGCGCTATCGTACTCTTTCCCTGCGCCACCTGCTGCCAGGAATGCGCGGGGGTCAACGCTGCTTTAGCGGTCACAAATATCTGCGCCGTGGGGCAAACCCAACTGACGTCTCCGACGTCAGTAGACCCCCCCATAAATCCTTCTGTCACTGTTAATGGTGCAATAAAATCATAGATCGGCTTGTCCATTTGGCTGCGCAAAAAGGCCTGATCCTCTTTGCTATAGCGTTCCATCTGGTACTCATAAGGATTCGCCGAATTTTCAAAACTTTTAATAATTTGTTTAGCAAATGCTATTTCTTCATCGGTGTAATCGGGTGGCGCAATCTCTTCAAATGACTGCTGAAACACCTCAAGTAGAGCCCAATTCACAACCATATTGGAACACGCCTTGATAAAATCATATTCCATCGTTGTTTCAGTCATAAGCGCCGCACCTTGTGCAATTTTGTTGACGCGCCCAAAAAGCGCCTCTAATTGTTGGTTCTTGGGTGCACGGATTAAATAAAGCACCTCGGCTTCCGGCGGAACCACATTCGGAGAAAAGCCACCCGAATTGGTAATAGCATAATGAATCCGCGCTTTTTCAATCATGTGTTCGCGCAAAAACTGTACACCGACATTCATAAGCTCAACAGCATCCAGCGCACTGCGCCCCAGATGAGGCGTTGCTGCCGCATGGGAGCTAACCCCTTTAAACCGATAGGCAACTTGATAGTTTGCAAGCGATGTCTCGTTACTCACGGCATTGATATCCCAGGGATGCCAAGTCAATGCACAATCAAGTTCATCAAAAACACCGTCCCGCGCCATAAACGCTTTGCCGGAGCCACCTTCTTCACCGGGGCAACCGAAATAGACAACCGTGCCGGAGCAGTTATTCTCTTTAAGATACTCGCGGATGGCAACTGCAGCCGCCAACGAACCGGCTCCCAAAAGGTTATGTCCGCAGCCATGCCCCGGCTCACCAGGAGAAATCGCCTTCTTTTCGGCGGAATCTGCCTCCTGACTTAAACCGGACAGGGCATCAAACTCACCTAAAATGCCTATAACAGGCTTACCCGAGCCATAGCGTGCTGAAAACGCCGTGTCAATACCGCCAACCTTTTCGGTAACGGAAAAGCCAAACTCTTTTAGAGCGTCTATCAGCACCTTCGCCGAAGCATACTCTAAAAAGGCTGTCTCCGGGGTTTCCCAAATAGCATCACTCACCGCACAAAGCGCTCCCGCCTGTCGGTCAATGACATCTAACGCATCTTGGAAACTTGCCTTCATTTACACACCCCCGAATAAAAAGCATGACATGGAAACCCAAAGTCATTTAATGATATTATAACAGGCTAGAAACACTTTGTCTATAATTTAATTGTACCCACGGCCCTTTATTTATCACTTTATATAACATGCATATAGCCGATTGGCTTTTTTATATGAATAATATACAATAATAAAAATATAAAATTTGTTACATTTTATACCTATTAACAAATAATCTCTTGCGGATATCTATCCGCAAACCACTATTTTACATCGGTCATCAAGCGATACATCATCTCGGCGGTCAGCTCAAGTTGCCTGACCTCGATAAATTCATTGGTAGTGTGAACTTTGGACATACCTGTCGCCAAAACAACCGCATCGATTCCGTTGAGGTTGAAAATGTTCACATCGCTACCACCACCGGTACTGCCGACAATAGGCTCTATCCCCATGTCAGACAAAACAGACGACAACTCTTTGACTAGCACATGGTCATGAGGAATATTGTAGCTGACATAGGCGGTATCACAGCGGCACTCCAGATTAGCTCCAAATTCGTCGCACGCGCTCTGCAAACAGTCCACCATGTGTTTGGCCTGTGCCTGAAGCTTGTCGTAGTTGCGGCTTCTGGTCTCGGCAATAATCGAAACCTTATCCGGTACGATGTTGGTGGCATATTGCGCGTTGATCGTACCGATGTTCGCCGTCGTTTCTTCATCAAGGCGCAGCAGCTTCATCTTGGCAATGCCGTGTGCAGCAACCTGAATAGCCGAGATGCCCGTCTCAGGTGCAATACCGGCGTGCGCGGTCTTGCCAATGACGTCTGCATAAATTTTAATCTGTCCCGGTGCCTGCGCGATAATTTTTCCTACATTTCCGCTTGAATCAAGTGCAACGCCCTTCTTGGACTGAATACGTGAATAATCAAGCTGCTTGGCACCGCGTAGACCGCCTTCTTCGCAGATGGTGAAAATCACCTCAAAAGTGCGGTGCGGAATCTGCTTTTCTTTAATGCTGCGGATAGCTTCAATTATACCTGCAATGCCAGACTTGTCGTCACTGGCCAGAATCGTGTCACCGCTACTGCGGATAACACCGTCCACCACCACCGGCTTAATGCCGATACCGGGCTTAACGGTATCCATGTGGGCTGAAAAGAGAATCGGCTCACCGGGCAGCGTACCCTCAAATGTGCTGTAAATGTTATAACCGTTTGAGCTAAGCGCCTCACCGGCATTATCGGTTGTCACAACTCCGCCAAGCGATTTGAGCTCCTGCACCATGCGGTCTGCAAAAGCCTTTTCGTTGCCTGTTTCACTGTCAATCTGAACATATTCCAGAAAAGTTGCCAATAGTCGTTCGTTGTTAACCATCATTAAGCCCTCCTTGTGTAATGACTTTTTATGAATAAAGTGTGTTTAACTTGCTTTTAAATAATAACAAATTTTCCTCTACTGTCAATCACAAACTAATCCTTTATAAATTAGTGAAAAATACCTAAGCGCAAGCTAATAGTTGGGAGTGGCACTTAATCCGACAAATCAAGAGGTGCAATATTGCAGAGTTTTCTTGCAATATTGCGCCTCTTTGCATATCACTTTCCTTTGATCAAATCTCGAATAACTTCACCGGCAATCATCAGACCTGCCACCGACGGAACAAACGAAACGCTACCGGGGGTCTGTCGGCGCCCCGGTGCAGTCGGTTCAAAGCCCTTTGGTGTCAGGGCTGTCTCGGTGGAATAGAGCACCTTGAGCGCCCGAATCCCTTTGCGCCTCAGTTCATAACGCATCACTTTAGCTAAAGGGCATACACTGGTGCTGTAGATATCAGCAATGGTAAAGCGCGAAGGATCCAGCTTATTTCCGGTTCCCATACTACTGATAATTGGCACATCAAGCCGCGTGGCCCGCTCTATCAGTTCCAGTTTGGAGGACACCGTGTCAATGGCGTCGACAATATAGTCATAGCCCGAAAGATCAAATTTATCCGCATTTTCGGCGGTGTAGAATACTTGATGAATCCCTACCGACGCATCGGGATTGATATCTAGAATTCGTTCGCGCATTACTGCAGCCTTTGGTCGACCTACCGTACTGTGCAGCGCCATAATTTGTCGGTTAATATTGGAGACCGCCACCTCATCAGAATCAAACAATGTCAAGCCACCGATACCAACCCGAGCCAGTGCCTCAGTACAAAACGATCCCACTCCGCCGACACCAAACACAGCTACCCGCTTTTGGGCCAGCTGTTCTATTGCTTCTTCACCTAACAGCATAGCACTGCGGCAAAACTGCTCTTTCATAATCTTTCGTCCTCCAATATGCGGTCACGAATGGTACCGCCTCCCAGAACAATATCATCCGCATAAAACACCGCTGCTTGTCCTGGGGTCAGCGCACGCTGCGGTACATCAAATTCCACTGTCAATCGCCCATCTTCCTGCGGGTGCAGCCATGCCGGCTGAGCCGTCTGCCGGTACCGCGATTTTACCTGTGCCCTGATGCTACCCTGTGGCACGCCGATCGACACCCAGTTAAGCGCATCCACCGTCATCCATCGCTGCATTAACAGTACTTCATCTCCTAGTACAACAGTATTGCTTTTCATATCCTTCTCTATGACAAACAATCTGCGGTCAGCCGAAACACCTAGACCGCGGCGCTGCCCAAGTGTGTAGTGGAGCATGCCCTCATGCTGGCCCAACACTTCGCCCTGTGGACTAACAAAGTGCCCCGGCTCTGAGAAAATGCCTAACGTTTTAGTTAAAAACCCAGCATAGTCCCCGTCCGGAACAAAACAAATATCCTGACTTTCTGACTTTCTGGCGGTGACAAGGCCGTGCGCCTCGGCCATTTCGCGCACCTCTTGCTTATTCAGCCCACCGAGTGGAAATAGCGTACTGGCGAGCATTGGCTGGGTGAGCACATACAATACATAACTTTGATCCTTCGCCGGATCCTTTGCCTTTTTAAGCAGCCAGCGCCCAGCGGCAGCGTCATATTCACTCTGCACATAGTGGCCGGTAGCAATAGCGTCATATTCTAGCTGCTGCGCTCTTGTCAGCACACCGGAAAACTTAATTGAACGGTTACATTCAACGCACGGATTAGGCGTTTCTCCACGCCGATACCCCTCGGCAAACGGTTCAATGACGCCCTGCTTAAACTGTGCCTTCATATTAAAAACCAAGTGGTCAATCCCCAGCTTGGCACAAACTCGTCGCGCATCCTCCACATCATCAAGCGAGCAGCAAGTTTTGGTCTCGCCAAGCCCAATATCATTGTTTGAATAGAGCGACAGCGTTGCACCGCAGATGCTATAGCCCTGCCGCTGCAACAAAAGTGCTGCGACGGAGGAATCAACCCCGCCGCTCATGGCTACCATAACTTTTTTCATACGCGCTCACGCTTCTTCCGCTGAATCTCTACCAAGTCAGCAAGCGTCATGTTATCAACCACCTGAGAAATGGCCGTGTCTAACTTACGCCATAGCTCAACCGTTGCACAGCCTTCACAGCGCTCGCAATCAAACAAGTCGTTGTCTATACAGGCTACCGGTGCCAAACTGCCCTCAGTTAGCCGCAAAATCTCGCCAACCGTATAGTCCGACGCGCTTTTTGAAAGGCGATAACCTCCACGCGGCCCTCGTACACTGCTGACCAACCGTGCATTTTTGAGCAATGCAATAATCTGCTCCATATATTTGGCCGATATTTTTTGTCGCTCTGCAATGTCCTTAAGCGAAACAAATCCGTCAGTTTCAGCCATCGCCAAATCGACCATCAAGCGAAGCGAATAGCGGCCCTTTGTAGAAATTTTCATACCATTTCCCCCCTGCACTGCACATTTAATTAAACAGCACATCCACTCTGTGTTTTTGCACAAACGTTCAAATACTAGTATAATTGTAGGATACTGTGAAATCAAGTTTTTGTTTTGGTTTCTGGTTTTGTTACCAATATCTGCTATACACAAAAAAGATTATTTACAAAACCCTCGTTTCCTTCTTTTTTATTTTGTGCTATTATATTTATTATTACATTAAATTGCCTAGCGCAATAAATTTTAGTCGGCAGGGGGTGTCCAACTGATGTTTGATCCCAACACCAACAATACTAATCGCGGCTGTCAGGGCTGGTATCGCCCGATCAATCCAAACGAGCATATTTATATTGCCGGTTATGGTTTTTCGCCAAAGCCGCCTTTTTTAATTGAGCAAAAGCTCATTGCGCATTGTAGTGCAGCGACATCGTTGTGCCTTATCGGCTTTTTATTTCTTTCATCTTTTTTAACACAATTTTGCAATCAGCTGCTCAATCGCCTGACGCCCATAGCGCTTTATGCCATCGTTAATGAACCCATCAGACAATTTTCAATTCTGTTTGGATCAATAGGTGCTTTAACCATACCCTTTTTATTATATGGAATGCATACCCATATTCCTTTTCACAGCGCCTTACCACTGCGGCGGGTTCCCGCAAGACTAATTATAGTGGCTGTCATGCTGTCGCTCTCGGTATCTGTCATCGGTATTTATGCTTCAGAGGCATTCGCCAACTTTTTTTCATTTTTTCACATCTTTTTTTATCAACCAATTCTGGTGTTGCCAGAAGATATGATCAGCACGGTTCTTTATGTTCTGAACATCACCGTTGTGCCTGCGATTTTTGAAGAAATTGCTTTTAGAGGCGTTATTATGCAATCGCTGCGCCGTTTTGGCGATAGCTTTGCACTGTTGACCAGCGCCTGCTTATTTGCGTTGGTACATATCTCGCCCTTGTCCATGCCCCATGCTTTTTTGATGGGGCTTATCATCGGTTATTTTGTATTGTTCACCGGTTCTCTACATACCGGCATGATTATTCATTTGGTGCACAACGTATTTTCACTGCTGATTTCTCAGCTAGGAAATCTGGATCACAGCATCGCTAATATCATTTTTTTGTCCATTCAGCTTATTTATATGCTGCTTGGCACCGTTGCGGTGCTTTGGCTGTTACGCGGCTATGATAATATGTTTGCGCTAAAGCACAGCGATACAATCAATCGCTCTTCTCAAAAGCTGCGTTGCTTTTTCTGCACGTTGCCTTTTGCACTGTTTTTAGTCATGATTTTTTTACAGGCGGGAGCGTTTTTAACATGACAACCAATTTTGATCTGCAAATGATGTCGCTAGCCATAGACGAGGCTAAAAAGGCCGGGCGGATAGGGGAGGTTCCAATTGGTGCGGTCATCGCCCAAAACGGGCATGTGATTGCCACCGGACATAACATGCGCGAAACCGGACGCCATGCATTGGCCCATGCCGAAATAATTGCGCTTGATGCTGCCTGCAAGTCGCTTGGGGGTTGGCGGCTACCCGACTGTACGCTATATGTCACTCTAGAACCTTGTCCAATGTGCGCTGGAGCTATTATCAACGCCCGAATTGTACGTGTTGTTTTTGGCGCTTATGATTCTAAGGCCGGCTCCTTCGGATCGCTGGTCGATCTTTCAAAAATTGCGTACAACCACGCGCCCCAGCTTTGCGGCGGCATGATGGAGACTGAGTGCGCCACCCTGCTGCGCGATTTTTTCCGCAATTTGCGGCAGAGATAACGTTCTGAATATACAGGAGGGATTATTTTTGCAACAGCTTTCGGCAACCATCGTGCCCACGCTGACCCCGCCTCCGCCGGGTGCACAGCTTGTTATTTTCTCAGACCAACGCAACTATGTGGCTGAAATAGATTCTTCCATGATGCTGGCCGCTGCATCTCGCTATGCCGTACGTCATAATGTCTATCTTGTGCCGGAGCGTTTTATTGCGGCAAACTATCTTTGCCTATGCATGCTGTCTCCCACGGGAGAGGTTATCGGTGTGCAGCGCGCAACGCACCTCAATTTGGGGCTGCGTGAACATAATTTTTTCAGAGACGATAAAATTCAGGCGTTTGATACGCCTTTTGGTAAAATCGCCTTGCTGGTGGATGTGGATATCTATATGCCACAGGTCGTCCGTGCCGCTGTCATGGACGGCGCAACGTTACTTCTCTCTAGCCAGTTTATCCAGCTTTACGACTTTTTTGAAGATCGCATCCGTTATGGCGCCATAAACGCGGCGCTTTCAAACGGCGTACAGGTTGTGGCTGCCGCGGGGCTGGGCGGCGTTATTGTGGACGCTAACGGCCATGAAATCGCTGGCTTTTCTGAAGATCTGCCCGTTACGGCACAGATCGAAACCATCGACACGCCGTATAGTTCTGCTTTAATGCATACGGCTCAGGCGTTGCTTCGAGCGCACAAGGATCTGATTGAAGCCCCCAGGGGGGAGGACACGTCTCATGTATAAACTGCGTCTAAAAGCTTCGGCCTTTGCAATGAGCTATCTTTCAAACGAAGAGAAAGTACGTGCACAGGTGCGCAACCTTCATCCTCACACCGATAAACCCGCCCCTTTCCTTGGTGCTGGTGGCGTTAAGGTCAGCGCGGTGTGCTTTAAACCCAAGGTATATAAAAGCATTCGGGATTATATCACCCATATGAATAACTATGTCGCTGCAGCTGCCGCTTCAGGTAGTCAGCTCATCGCGTTCCCAGAGCTATGCGGCATGGCGGCGATGTCGATTATGCCAGGTTTTTCAACACTTAACGCCGACCTGAAAAAGCTCAACGAGGCCGATATTGAAGAACAAAAAGAGGCACTGTTCGCCGTATGCGAAACGGTGCAAGGCTTTGTAGGCGAAATATTTCACAACACTTTTTCACAACTGGCTCAAAGCCATCGGATAATCATTGCGGCGGGCGGACTTTTTCAGTTAGAGGACAAGCAACTTTATAATCGGCAGTTTTTATTTTCTGAAACCGGAGAGGTTGTAGGCATTCAGGATAAGCTTTTTCTGTCTTCCTGGGAAAAGCGAGTCGGTGTCACGGCTGGTACGCGTATCACCCCTGGGGACACCCATATCGGCCGGATCGCCATGCTTGATGGGCTTGCACTAAAGCACTATGAACCGTTTTGGATCGCTGCCAGTAGTGGCTGCTCTTTTGCCGTGGCTGGCGCTTCTCCTTTTTTTGTTACAGACTATGCCTTAGCACGCTTTAGAGCACAGGAACAGGGTCTATGCGTTCTCTCTCCGGGTATTTGCGGCGGACAAGAATGTGGCCCTTCATTTTCTTCACCCGCGGGTATCTATGCACCCCGTGCCGCTACTCGCAGCCGGGATGGTATTGCAGCCGAGGGGGGTGACCAGACTGTCATCACCGCACGCGTCGACCTTTCGCGCGCGTCTTCCCAGTTCGACCTTTACAGCGATGATAAAAACCCACGGTTTTTTCAACGATTGTTATTATAGCCATATCTGCATAAAAAGGCGCCTTTAAAGGTGCCTTTTCATTTAATCTTGTGATGACATATGCTTCCAAATAATATGATCCAATAATCGTACATTGAGATTATGGTAAGTTACACACAATGCTTTGACAACCTGCTCTAATAAAACTTGCGCCTCTTTTTTGTCGACACTTCGCCCCGTGCATTGACATAAAAACTTAATAATATGCCTATCAGGTTTAACTAAATTATTATTTCCCGCCAACATTCTCAAATAGGATATCGAAATGCCACTGCTTTGACCGGCAACTTTTTTAAGCATGTTTTCTAATTGTTCAGAATACTTTTGGTTAAAGTCCTGCAACGTTTCAATTTCGTATTGTCGGAATATTTCTGCCCATAGTAAAACTGCTTCGGATTTCAAAATACCATTTACTGAAGAGGTTCGCTGTTTGTTGCAAAGAATATTTTCGGTGAAATAAGGAATTTTGACACATTCAATATTATGTATTAATTCACTAATCGTGTGCTGCTGTCCCGGAGGAGAAAAGTTTTCTGTATCACGTAGTCGCTTTAGGTTATAGTAGTTGCAGTACCTTTTAACGGTATTTCTAGTTGTAGCATAACGCACGCCGATGGAAAAAACGGCGTCAATAACACAGAAAGGGAAACTATTGTAAAAATATTCGTTACTAAGCTTGCTTTCTTTCAATGGAAGCGTTTGCTCACAGCATGATGCAATTTTTATAACGTCGCTTTTCATCCATATCATTCCTTACTTGTAAATATTATATAAACCATATCATTTAGTAATTGCAACTTCAAGGCCTATCCCTGTTTGGTTGTTTCCAATATGTCTATTGTTGAAGCCAGCGCAGCATCTGCATTTCTTTGCAGATGCTGCGCTCTGAAAATTCATACAATTTAAGATTTATCACCCGGTTTAAAAACCAGAGAAATGGCTAGTCCTGATAGGACAGCGACGGTGATACCGGCTGAAGTTGCAGTCAGGCCACCCATAAATATACCCATAAAGCCATATTCGCGTACTGCCTCTTTGACACCCTTGGCCAGTAGTGATCCAAAACCCGTCAGTGGAACACTGGCACCTGCACCTGCGTATTCTATCAGTGGCTGGTACCAGCCCAGTCCACCTAAAATGACGCCGATCACCACAAAGGATACCAAAATGCGCGCGGGTGTGAGTTTTGTAAAATCGATAAGCAACTGTCCAATCAAACAGATCGCACCACCCACTAAAAATGCCCGTACATAAGACATAAGCATCTCACTCATATTAGTTACCCCCTTTCTCAGAAGAAAGCCATATTAAATGTGCAATGCCGGGTATTGATTCCTTCTGTTGAACCGTAGTGGGGGAGAGCAAAGCACCCGTTGCCATAAATAGTAGATTTTTTAGCTTGCCCTCACGCAGTCTCGGTAATAAAAACGAACAAAGCACCGATGCTGAACAACCGCAGCCTGACGCACCGGAGTGCACATCCTGCTTTTCACGGTCGTAAAGCAGAAGCCCACAGTCGTTATATTTAGACTTGACATCAATGCCTTCTTGCTTTAAAATCTGGGTCATTAAATCGGCTCCTATCGCGCCTAAATCGCCGCTGACAATCAGATCAAAATCCTGTGGTGCTTTTCCCGTATCAGAAAAAAATTGCTTTAGCGTCTGTGCGGCCGCCGGCGCCATCGCCGCCCCCATGTTGTTCTGATCTGTCACGCCCTTGTCTTCAATGGTGCCAATGGTAACTGCCCGCACAAAAGGGGGCTGTGTGCCCTGTTCCAGAATTACCGCGCCTGCCGCAGTTGCTGTCCATTGAGCCGACGTGGGGCGAACTGATCCGTACTCCAGCGGAAAGCGATATTGACGTTCCGCCGTACAAAAATGCGAGGATGTCACCGCCAATGTCCGGGCAGCCGTACCAGAATCGACTAGCAGCGTAGAAAGCAGCAGTCCTTCAGCCATTGTGGAACAAGCGCCGTAGATACCCAACAGCGGAATACCCATGTCACGTAGGCCAAAGGTAGAGCCGATACACTGGTTTAAAAGATCCCCGGCAAACACACAGTCTATGTCTGCGGGGGAGAGTGCGGCCTTTTGCAATGCCTTTTCCACTACTGTTGTCACCATTCGACTTTCAGCTTTCTCCCAAGAGGTTTGTCCAAAGGTAGCATCGGGCTCAAGAATATCAAAGCAGTCCGCCAGCGGACCCTCCGACTCTTTTTTGCTGCCTACTGCGGCAAAGGCCCGCACCGACGGCGGGCTTTGAGTAAAATAAGTCTGTTTTCCTTGTTTTTTTGCCATAACTTGCTCCTAATATAATTTAAACATCCAGATAATCAACCCATATATGACACTGGTACCAACACCATAAACAATAACCGGCCCTGCAATAATAAACATTTTAGCACCGACGCCCAACACCATGCCTTCAGATTTAAATTCCAGTGCCGGAGAAGAAACTGCGTTAGCAAACCCGGTTATCGGTACCAGCGTACCTGCCCCCGCATGCTTCGCGATATTATCAAACACCCCAAACCCCGTCAACAGTGCGGTTAAAACAACCAGCGTACAAGAAGCAGCCGACGAACAAAGCGCTTGCTTTAAGCCGAGCGCTGAATAGCCATCGGCAAGCATCTGGCCAATGACACAAATGAACCCGCCAATTACAAAGGCCGATGGCAGCGTAACAGCTATTTTTGAAGGCGGTGTCGCTTCTTTTACCAAAGCATCATAATCCTGATTGGATATCTTCATAAATGCACCTCTTTTCATTTGGTAGTGTTTCTTATACGGTTTAAAATATGTAAAAACAGCATCCATCTTAAACGTTGAAAATTTATTTGAGAAATTTTAATTTAGCTATTGCATTTATTTATACTCTGTGTTATTATAGATAAGCTGACTTGAGCATCCACATCGCGGAGTGGAGCAGTCCGGTAGCTCGTCGGGCTCATAACCCGAAGGTCGTAGGTTCAAATCCTGCCTCCGCAACCAAATTAAAACAAAACAGCCTAAATCGAAAGATTTAGGCTGTTTTGTTTTATATAGACACCAGATGGTAATTCGCTTTGCGGATAATTGGCTAAAGTCAACTAAATACCGTCTGACTCCATTTCCAAAACGAAGCCAGACGGCATAGTCCAAATATATTTTGTGATTTTACTTTTCTTTATTTAACGCGCGGTTAATAAAGACTGCTTCTTTATATTATGTTCAAAGCTGACAAATTCCATCTAATAGCATGCGGCCGCTGTGTAGCAGCGCACCACCACACCCATCAATGCGTTCAGTTGAACAAGGATAATATTGACCATCTATAACCATGACGCTATTGAGCATGCTGCTAAGTGCTTGATCCACAGGGAGGCAAACTGGCTTATGACCACGTGCTTCTAACATTTTAATGGTGTCTTGCGAAATACCATGTTCAAGCTCAAGCCCTTGTTCTAGTGTTAGGCACGTGATGTAAGGTGCCCTAACAAGCTGCTCCGGTAGCATTCCATAATCAACAGCATTGATAATTCCTTGTAATGTACCAGTGATAATACGCGGTCCGCCAGCTGCACCGATAGCGAGCCAAGGCGCCCCGTTTTTAAAAAGAATACATGGAGACATGCTAGAAAGAGGTGTTTTACCTCCTTCGATACAGTTGGCACTGCTGTATGTCAACCCTTGGCTTGTAAGAGCTCCAGGCTTAGCGCTAAAGTCGGACATGTTATTGTTCAGTACAAAACCTAACCCATCTACAACTATGCCGCTGCCGTACCAATCACGCACAGTCTGAGTGTGAGAAACCACGTTGCCATGGCAGTCCATTACTACAAAGTGGGAGGTGTTACCGGGGTATTCTGTAATGGCATTACCTTCGCTCTGTGTAGTATAGTCACCAGCCTTGGAATGATCAATCTGGGCATATCGCGCTGCTGCATGAGCTTTGCTAGTCAATTGTTTTGTGTCGACATCAACAAAATCCGGATCTGCCATTTCGATACTGCGATCAGCAAAACCTAACTTCATCGCTTCTGCTATTGCATGGATACTATCAGCTGTATTGTGGCCCATTGCAGCTAGGTCAAAGCTTTCTAATATATTAAGCATTTCAATTAACGCAGGACCGCCTCCCGGGAGAGGGAAAGCAACTACATCACAATCTCGATATGTACTACGGATAGGCTCTCTGAATTTTGGCTGATAGTTTTTCAAATCATCCAAGGTAAAGCATCCGCCTCTTTTATTGATGCTTTCTACCATTTTCTTAGCAACTTCGCCTGTGTAAAAAGCGTCTACACCTTCGTGGGCTATCTTTTCAATTAAATCGCCCAGCTCTGGGAAAGCAACTGTTTCACCTAGCTCATAGTAAGAACCGTCTGATTTTGTATATAGTCGTCGAAATTCTTCGGAAATGCGCATCTTTCTTTGGACTGAATCGTCTTGCATAGTAAGACTGCCTGTAAAACTCATGCCAAAGCCTGTGCGCGCATATCGGATCGCCGGCGCCGCAACTTGTTTAATGGTCATAGTACCATATCGATCAAGCATAACGTCTAAAGCGCGTAAAAGGCCGGGAATTGCTACGGATTGTCCACCTAAATCCTTCCATTCGTCCTGTACCTCTCCATCCTTCAAGAATAGATCCGATTTAGCATTTTGAGGTGCTATACCACGGGCATCCAAAGCAGTTACAGCCTTTTCTTTACAACTATACATAAGGCTAAAGCACCCACCACCAATACCTGAGTGGTGTGGCTCAACTACCGAAAGCGCAAGTGACACAGCGGCGGCGGCATCAAAGGCATTTCCGCCCTGTTGAAGTATTTCAAGCCCCGCACAGGTTGCATAGGCATTGTTACAACTAACAGCCCCTGCTTCTCCATGTACGCAAGGCTTAGACCAAGCCGACGGCCACATGTATAAAGTCTTTTGAACCGTACTCATTGTTTATCCTCTTATTTTTTATTATTAATAGACCATACTGTCATCAAAACAAATATGTTACGTGTATTAGAATTGTTAATTTTTTTTACTTTATTAAATTCGGAAGAAATGTGCTTAACGCCGGAATATATGTAATCACCATCAATGCAAGTAGTAGTACAAATATTAGCGGAAGGCTAGCTGACACAATTTCTTCAAATGAGATTTTACCGACATTTGTTCCAACCAAGAGATTTACACCCACTGGCGGCGTTACAAATCCAATAGCTAAATTGACTACCATAATAATACCAAAGTGTACTGGATCAATACCAACACTAGTAACCACTGGAAGTAATATTGGCGCAAGAATTAAAATAGATGATAGAGTATCAAGGAACATACCCACGAACAGCAAAAATAGATTGATAAGTAAGAGAATCACAATTCGGCTGTCAGTGAATGATGCTATACTCTTCGTAATCATATCTGGCAATTTCATCATGGTGAAAAGACGACCTAATGGCGTGGCAAAAGCAGCGATGAGCAAGATGCTGCCAACCATACGTGATGAATCAACTAATCCGGCAATCAGTTTTTTCATAGTCATTTCTTTATAAACAAAGGTACTCACTAAAAGCGCGTATACAACTGTTACTACGGCGGCTTCAGTTGGTGTGAAAATTCCACCGTAGATTCCGCCTAAAATTATAACCGGAACTAAGAGTGCCCAAATGGCTTCTCTTGTGGCGTTCAATACATCTTTAATGCTACCTTTTTTGCGTTGCTCTTTTTTAAAAACATTTTTATCTTTGCTTAAAACAAAGTAACTGCCAGCGGTAAGCGAGCCTGCCACGATAAGACCAGGTAACAGACCAGCCACAAATAAATCACCAACCGAGACACCTGTAGCAATACAGTAGACCACCATGGGGATGCTCGGTGGCACTATTACGCCTAAGCTGCCTGCATTAGCTGCTAGTGCCGCAGAAAACTTGCGTGGGTAACCCTCTTTGACCATTGACGGTATCATAATACCACCAATTGCTGCAACGGTTGCCGGTCCAGAGCCTGAAATTGCACCAAAGAAAAAACAAGACGTGATCATTACATAAGCAAGTCCACCGGGAACATTGCCAACAAGGCTTGAAGCAAAATTGATTAGTCTCTTGGATAATCCGCCCTGTTCCATTAGCGTACCGGCAAATATGAAAAATGGAACCGCCATAAGCGGGAAGCTATCCAAAGAAGTGAACATACCTTGGACAAGCCAGGAAGGAGACACCAAATCAAAAAAGAAAGTAATAAAAATCAGGAGGGACGCGCCCAAAGATATTGCCACGGGTACATTAAACAGTAAAAATATAAAAATAAGACCAAAAAGGATCATTGCATCCATTGTTAGCTTTCCTCCTGTGAACCTTTAAGGGTTTTAACAATTCTTTGAACTAGACGTATAGACATCAGCAAGGTTCCTAAAGGAAGAATAGAATACACAACTCCCATAGGAATACCCATTGTAGGGGTAAGTTGCTTTTTTACAAAAAGTATACTTTGAACCAGCTGCAGCCCTTGCCAAAAAACTACGAGCGAAAAGACTAGGAACAAGCTATAAGAGATAATTTTAATTGCCTTTGTGTACTTTGGGAATACCATGTAGATGATGTCGACCTTCAGATGGCTATCGTCACGAATCGACAGGCTGGCACCAAAAAAAATTTGCCAGATAAAGAGATAGCGTGTTAACTCTTCGCTCCAAATGAGCGAAGAGTTAAGCACATAACGAAAGAAAACCTGAAGTGAAACGAAGATGATCATCATGCTAAAAGCGCCTATCACAAAATACTCCTCGAAATGACGATCAAGTTTTTTTAAAATATTCATAGTTCCCCCCTGATGCTTTTAGGTGAAGACAGCCTTTTCTTTTATTTTTTTGCCTTTATTTCATCTATTGTCTCCATAATCCTATCATACAGATCAGGGCCTAGATCGGCTTTTACCATTTCATAAACAGGCTGCGCTTTTTCAAGAAGTTGCTGCTTAACGGAGTCTGGCAATACGGAATATTCTATTTTATCTGATTCTTGATATACTTTGTGAAGTCGCTCATCAGCTTCTCTGGACATTTGTCTTTGATAGTCGGTTGCAACCTTAGCTGAATCGTCGATAGCTTTCTGCAAATCTTCAGGCAGACCGTTGTAGAAATCTGCATTGATGTAAAGTCCGTCCGGATCATAGAAGTGATCGCTAATGGTAAGATACTTCTGAACTTCTTCAAATTTTTGGCTAGCAATGTTTGGGAGAGGATTTTCTTGTCCGTCTACTGTCTTTTGTTGAAGAGCGGTAAAAAGCTCACCAAATGCCATAGGTGTTGGATTTGCTCCCCAGCTTTTGAAGGTTTCAATATGGATTCTATTTTCCATTGTACGAATTTTTACGCCTTCCAAGTCTTCAGCAGTTTGAATTGAACGAACACTGTTGGTTATCTGGCGGTAACCATTTTCCCAGAACGCCAACATCTTAATGCCAGTTTTATCTTCAACACGCTGTCTAAGCTCTGCACTAATAGGATAGTTGTCCATAAAATCGTATACCTGCTCTCTTGTATAGAAGAGATAAGGTAAGTTGAAAACGGTGCAGGTCGTATCAAAGGTAGAAAGGGGGCCAATGGAACACTCAACCATTGTCAGATTCCCTTGTTGCAAGGATTCTAACATTTCACGACCGCCGCCCATTTGATTGTTTGGGAACACCTGAACTTCAATTTGTCCATTGGTTCGAGCTTCCAGATCCTCTTTAAATTTATACATACCCTGTGTCAAAGGATTTTCATCCGGTAAAGTTCCACCAAATGTGATTACAATTTTTTTATCGCTTGCGCTGTTTGTTACGTCAGATGCACCAGACTGTGTTGAGCTTGTTTGTTGGGAGCCGGAACAACCTGTTACTGCTACAACTATGAGGCCGATTACTAGTAGTGATGTAAGTAGTCTTTTCATGTTTTTTATCTCCTTATACATTTTCAAAGTATACACCTTAAAACATGCTTCCTTTGATAAATATTGCTTTCCTCCTTTTTTAAAAATTAAGTCGCATGTTCTATCAACATTTTATTAGGCCATTTTGATGCTACAATTAAGTTAATCGCGCAGTTTAATTGTAAAATATTACAGATTGATTTTTATCATATGTAATATGTAATATATCACATGATGCAATGTTTTCTTTTTAGCATGTTATATCCGATAAAAAGCTCAGGTGATATATCGGATAATCAACAAAAAAATTAATCATACCAAAATTTGTTGACAGTACGTCGGTAGGAATTGCTGAGATGCTTGTCTATGGCTTCTTCTGCCTGCTTTGAATCATGTTTAAGAATAGCATCACAAACTTCGATATGCTCGTCAAGTATCTTTTTTGCATTGTCTTTGTTAAGATAAATTGAAGTATCCTCAAAACGCAGATAATGGCTAAGAAGCATATCAAGAGTGCGTATAATCCAACTGTTATGCGTCATAGTTGCGATGGTGCGATGAAACTGATGATCGATGTGGTATAGAAGGCTCTGGTCGCCAGAATCTAAGTTTAATTTTGTATCGCTTACACAACGTTGAAGAACAACCAGCTCACCTGCACTAGCTCTTTGGGCTGCTAGTCCAGCTGACAATTTTTCAATATAGCTTCTCATTTCAAGAATATCATGTGCTTCGGTTTGTGTAATTGGCACAACTTGAATTCCCTTATTACGGCTATAAGTAACAAAACCTTCTTTTTGCAATTCCAAAAGAGCTTCCCGTACCGGTGTACGACTTATTCCCAGTTCTTTGCAGATGCTTTCCTGAGAATACATTACTCCAACTTGAAACCTTTGGAATAGAATAGCATCTTTTATCATCTGATAAGCCTGTTCTTTGTAGGTAGGGGTGACCAGCGACGGCTGATGTGCAAATATTCCTTTTGCCATCGTGTTTTCGGGCATGGTATTACTAACCAACTTTCTATAATCGTTATAAAATATTCTGCCTTATAAAGCCTAATGATAACTTGAATTACAGTTAGGCCATGATAAGACATAGAATATGCTGTCTTTACATCCAATAGCCTAAAGCATAGCACCGACGATTTGGGCTAATATCTCAGGTAGAGTGCTTTAAATATTTTGGCTCTTGATGGCGTTATTAACATAAAACAAAACAGCTTTTAGTTAATTTCCATATATTACAGTAATAAATAATATCTTTATATTATCATAAGTTAAAATTTTACTGTTGTCAATATATAATAATAGAGATTATATCGTAAAACTATGCCATCACACCTTATATTAGTACTCTTTAGCAATCAAAAACTGTCTGGCGCCTCATCGAACATGAACCAGCAAGCAATGAGAAATGATGATTTTAAAGAAAATTTGATGGGGTGGGCCGGTACCCGCTCGTATCATTAGGTATACAAATAGCCTAATAAAAGGCGGTAGGGTAATTGACCCCACCGTCTTTTATCATACAATGCCAAAACGTCTTTTAAACTCCTGAGTTAGCTCTTCCCGAAAGTCGGGGTGCGCGATACCAATTAGCGCCTGCGCTCTTTCGCGCAGGGTTTTTCCTTTAAGATGCGCAATACCATACTCAGTTATAATGTAGTCTACATCACAACGCGAGGTGGTTACCGGCGCACCGTCATCCAACTTTGCAACAATCTTTGAAATGCCTTTTGTCGAGGACGGCATGGCGATAATCGAGCGTCCGCCGCGACTCATAGCAGCGGCACGGACAAAGTCCACCTGCCCGCCCACACCGGATATTTGCAAGCTACCAATCGCTTCAGAGCATACCTGCCCCATGAGATCGACCTGTACACAGGAGTTTATTGAGACAAGATTATCATTTTTTGCGGCAATCCCCGGATGGTTGACATAATCAACTGGTAATATCAGCACATCGGGGTTATTATTCACAAAGCTGTACAGTTTTTGGGTTCCCATAAGAAAGGTTGCCACGTATTTACCGGTATGTATCGTCTTTTTTTTATTGGTGATTACCCCAGCCTCAGCCAATGCAACTACGCCGTCCGAAAACATCTCAGAGTGAATACCCAGATCCCTTTTTTCTTTCAGAAAACTTAATACTGCATCAGGAATAGCCCCAATCCCAAGCTGCAGTGTGTCGCCATCTTTGATTAGAGACGCACAATAGCTGCCGATTGTCTCTTCAATACTGCCAATTTGGGGCGGCTGCAAAGCGATCAGCGGCGCGTCATGCAAAACAAAACAGTCAATATCCTCAGCAAACACGAAGCTTTCACCCGCGGTGCGCGGCATATATGCATTCACCTGCGCAATCACAAGCTTGGCAGTTTTTACGGCTTCAAGCGTGTAATCGACCGAAACCCCAAGAGAACAAAAACCATTTTCGTCCGGTGGTGTAACCATAACCATGGCCACATCGGGTTTTAAGGTGCTGTGGAAAAGCTGAGGCACCTGATAAAAGAAGCAGGGAGTAAAGTCCGCTCTCCCCTGCGCTATAGCCGATTTACTGCCCGCGCCCGCAAAAATTGCGTTGTGTCGAAAGTTTTCTCGATATTGTGGCAGACAGTATTCACATTTGCCCATCGCCACCATATGAATAAGTTCAACGTTTTGATATGCCTGCGCGTCGGCCACCATAGCATCGATGATGTGCGAGGGTTCACCTACCGCGTGGGCAATAACGACCTTGTCGTTGTGTTTTATCTTTTTGACCGCCTGCTGTGCGGTTATTGTGTTCTTGTTAAAATGTGCTTTCCAGCTCATAATACGCTACCCCTTTTCTTTTAGGTAATGATACGCCTCTATGCTGCGGCTGCTGGAAACAAATATTATCTCACCTGCAGAATATGCATCGACATTCACACAGGCAGCACTGCACCCACAAACCACAATTAATAGGTCGTAACATTCTTCCATGGACGCGTATGTGAAGTCTACCTTTGCAAAGTCGCGCTTTAAGCTGTTAACAAATTCGACGCGGTCATACCGAGGGTTACACCCGCCGCAATAGACGATTCCGTTTTTCATAGCTTATAGATCGCTCTTGTTTAATATTTTTCTCGCCTGTGCGATAAGACTATCACTGACTCCTTGCACCAAAACCACTTCGGTGATCTCGGGTAGAGCATTTTTAACAGCCTGCGCCACAAGCTTTTCAGTAGTCAGCCCAGCAGAGGGGCAACCCGCGCATTGTCCTAAAAGACGGAACCGGAGAATGCCATTCGCAACTGACAAAACCTCTATATCGCCGCTGTGGGACAACAATTGCGGACGCACTGTATCATTTATTACCTTATCAAGTATGGGGTTGGTTTTAAGCATCATCCGGTTCCTCCTACAACCTTATTACTCTGAAATTTTTGCTAGTTTTTCGGCTAGCTTTTTCTTATGATCTAGGTTGCCTTGGCGCGCAATCATAATGCGCTGTGCCTGGGGCGAACCCGCGCCGTGCATACTTTCGGTACGATAACCAACCGCTGCTGTACCCAGCGCCAGATTTTCAATAAGCCGTAAAATTCTAAGCCGGCTTTCGGTGGAAACACCTGGTGTCGCCTTAAAATATTTTTCAATGTATGGTCCAAGCTTTTCGTCTCTGAAGTCAGCTTCGGAAGGGGCAGTTACCATTAGCCCACCTGCAATATCTTCGGCAAGGCGTACAATTTCGTATGGGAATCGTGTTATGTTCTGCTTGCAAACATTGGCCAGCAGCAAATCAATGATGTAGTTTCCACTTTCGGTCTGATATCCTTCTGCCGAACAGGCGATGCCGCAGCAATAAAGGGTTTCGTTAAGATGGGTCATTTCTATCAGCTTATCCTTGACGTGGGAGGCTTTTTGCGCACCGTTGTAGTCAGCTGCAACTGCGGCCGCGCCAATGAGCACATCACCCACGCCAACCTTGCAGCCGCCGTAGCTCTGGCGATGGTAACCCGCAAAACGTTCAACCAACATCCCGCTATACTCTGTCTCACCATTTAAGAAGATTCGCTCGTTGGGTACGAATACATCGTCAAAGATAACCAGCGCTTCAACGCCGCCAAATTCCGAGTTGCCCACATCCATCTCGCTGCCTTCAAGCTTTCTGGTATCGCAGGATTGCCGCCCGATAATCATAAAAATACCTTTTGCATCCATCGGCAACGCAAATGATACGGCAAAATCTTTGTCCTCCGGCCGCATGGACTGGGTGGGCATAATAATAATCTCGTGTGAATTAAGTGCGCCGGTCTGATGTGCCTTAGCGCCCCTTACCACAATTCCATCTTCTCTTCGCTCGACTACCCGTAGGAATAAATCGAGATCCTCTTGCTGGTGAGGCGCTTTAGAACGGTCGCCTTTCGGGTCGGTCATGGCGCCGTCCACCGTCAGATCTTTCTCCTGACAATAAGCCAAAAATTTTTTAAAATTATCATGATAGGTCGTTTTATACTTTTTATCAACTTCATAGGTGGTGGAATAGACGGCGTTGAACGCGTCCATACCTACGCAGCGCTGGAAACATGCGCCAGTCTGCTGACCGAGCAGGCGCTGCATTTTAACCTTTTTTATTAGGTCTTCGGTTGACCGATGGATGTGTGCAAAGCGATTAATACGTTCTCCTGTTTCGGGCGAAACGGCGGTCATCAGATCGCGGTATTCTGGCCTTTGTGCCAAATCATAGGTTGCCCGCACCGAATTGAGCGAAGGACGCAAAATTGGATCGTCAACAGGATTTTCAACCTTCTTGCCAAACATATACACTTGCGTTTTTAGGTTGCGTATCGACGTAATATATTGATCTCCGGTCATAAGTGACATAATAATTCCTCCTTTTGCTAATAAAGCAACCGATAAATATGTCTGACGTCCTCAGCCGTCAACGTTACAAAATTATTACCCATCAACCTTTGCTGCTTAGTCATGACGACTTCAGTAAAGTCGTCTATATCCTGTTGAGTTACGCCATATTCTCTAAGCGCCTTTTTAGGTAAAATTTGATTGAGCAGATTTTCAAGTTCGACATATACATCCTTTGTATCACAGTTTAAAAGCTTGGCAAGTTCACTATTTAAAACAGCAATCTCGCCATCGGTTTTAATAGCCATATAGCGGTTTAACACACCGATAAACATGGCGTAGTTACTTTCACCGTGCGCGACATGGTATTTTCCGCCAAGTGGATAGCTCATTGCGTGTACGGCAGCGCATCCGGCAGTACCAAAAGCTAGTCCAGCATAGGTTGACGCAACAAGAAAATCCTCCAGTAGACTTTCTCTGGCTTCGGGCCCCTTTTCCTGCATCTGCTTGTAACCATTAATAATCATTTCTATGGCCTTATATCCGAATAGTTTGCTAAAAGGCGTTGCCTTAGGAGAAAGCGATGACTCAACCGCATGCACCAGCGCATCAATTGAACTCGTAGCAAAAATATCCAGTGGCAGGTTAGCAACCAACTCAGGAATCAGCACCGCGTAGTTGGCATACAGCGCCTGACCAACCATGCCCATTTTAGTGTTAAGCCTTGTGCGGTTAAGAATGGATATGTTGGTTACTTCGGTTCCGGTGCCGCAAGTGGTAGGGACAATAACTAGCTCACAAGATTTCTTCAAGTTAGCCATATCGTTATACGACTCATCGACGCCCTTGCCGTTTGAAACTGCCAGCACCTTGGCAATGTCCAAAATAGAGCCTCCACCAACGGCTATTAGTCGCTTAAACTGTTTTTGCGATGCCGCCTCAATTATGGCATCAACCATGACATCGGTCGGTTCACCTTTGCCGTATTGCTCTCTGAACATGACATCCGCCGTCATATTTAATGCCTCAAAGTGCCTACCATAGGTACGCGCACTGGTAAAGAGCAAGTCGCCCTCGCCTAAGTTAAATTCCTTGGCAAATATTTCGCAGCTATCAAACTTAAATATTTGCGTTTCGAGGTTTAATTGCTTCATAACCGGCTCACTTCCTTTTTTATAAGATTAAATCCATAGTATAGAGACTTTCCGCAACAAAGGGCTGATTTGTGATCAATCAGCTCTTTGGGAGGGGCGTGATCAGTTTAATTATCACGCCCCTTATAATTATTTAATAATCAGCTATTGGCTTCGCTGGGGTGATTTTTCAGGTAATACACTTCGCTGGCTTCAATTAGCAGCCAGAGAATGACGCCGGTTAGCAGCGCCCATCCCGGGGTCTTGCAGGCGAGAACCGCCGCCATAACACAGGCGATACCACGCTCATTGGTAGTCGTAGCCATTCTCATGCCAATGTTGCCACAGGCAAAGCACTGCACTGCCATAGTGATACCGAAAAAGATGGCGAACGCCGGCCGAATCAGCGTAACGAGCGGCAGAATCAAAACCGCAATGACTGTCGCTGCTCTGAAGGTGCATACGCCGCCCCAGTAGGTGCGCATGGTCTTGTATCCTCTCTTATAGCGCTCGGTAATTGTCAGCAAGCCAGATGCCCACAGCGGACCGCACATTGGCACCCACGGTGCAAACAGCGCCATGATACCATTTCTTAAAAAGCTGACCAGGTTAGAACGTCCTGCGTCAAAGATAACGGTTTCATCAGAGCGGAAGGAGGTCGCCTCGGTGACAATTTCTTTAGCCAAAACGAAATCGGAGAAAGCGATAATGTAAACGGTTAGCGCCATAGGAATAGCGCTAATAAAGAAGCTGGCTTCAGGTAACCCCAGTCCGAATATAGTAAAATGCTCCAGTACAAAACCAAAGTTAAGGGGCGTAAATCCCCACTGAATCTGAGGCATGGGGATTTCTTTAAGCAGAATCGGTGCCAGAATAATAGCAAATAGCTGCGCAGGCACAACGCCCTGATTGCGGACAACGCGCCAGAAATCACTCTTTTTAGCCATACGCGCAAAAGAAGGATTAAACAGGAATAAATACGCAAGCAGGCATGCTATGATGACTGTCCAGGGCGCTTTAGGAATACGTGCGTTAATTACATTGATGCCCGCGGTTACACCCGCACCCAAAACGATTCCCGCCTTGATAGACATAGGTATCGACTCAACAAGTTTTCGACCTATGCCTGTAGCACCCATAAGCAAAAAGCTTAGTGCGACCATCATCTGTAATGCAATCATCGCTTTTATTCTGTCAACGTCTCCGGTGGCATAGTTGGGCACCTGCCACTGGCTGAGGTAAGCAATTGTCAGCGGTAGCGCCGGGGTAATCCACCCGGGCACAACCGGATCACCTAACAGAGAGGGAAGGTAATAACAAATTGCATTTAATACGCCAAAGGTCAGCGCCATGAGGAAAACGCTGTTTTCATTTAGCCCAAGTGCAGTAATATTCTCTGGCACATCAAGACCAAAGGTGGTCATGGTGGTAGTGACACCCGCGCCCAAACAGGCAACACCAAGGAACATAGCAGCGGCAAACTCGGTCCATTGCCACTCATGGTGGATTAACGGTAGTCGCAAAGTAAACGGCCCCAACTTGATCCCAGGTTGCTCTTCACCGTATTTGCGCTTTTTCAGGGGAAATCTTTCAGTCATGAAATTTTCCGGAATTTTCTGGACCTTGCTCTCGGTCGTACTCATGTACAAATCCTCCTCTTTAAAACTGTTCTGATTTCTTACCACCGGAACGCCCGTCATTGTTTGGTCGATATAACTGGTCGTCGTATCCATTTCGCCAATTAATGATAAATTTTACTTCCGCCCAAACTTTGTATAAATGTAACATATTATTTATAGATTATCAACTTAAAAAGTGAATATTGTATAAAAATCTACCTTCTAACCAAGGCAATATGACCAAAGGTATACGCTATCGACAATTTTTTTACAGGCTCGTATATTCTCTATTTACGACACTCAAATTTTATATTTGAGTCAAAAAAAGAGGCATATTTGTTGCAATATAGCAACAAATATGCCTCTTTTAGTTGTTTTGAGACCTATTAATCTGTTTTGATTTTACAACATGTTTCATTTTTGCATCGAAAAACGTTCTTTATGATGCCTCCTTTTGCGCACCAGTGTGGCCGCATCTATCCCCAAACTCTTTGCAGCATCTCGCACATTGCCATACCGCTCATAGGCTTTTTCAATATACGAAAGCTCTAGCTGGGCAACCAGCGCCTTTAAATTCGCAGATTCGAAAGATTTTTCCGGTGCGGAAGGAGCCTCGCTGCCAAGCGGAATTGAAAGGCTTCCCGTCTCTATGACACTGCCTTCAGACATTAGCATAGCACGTTCTACAACACTGCGAAGCTCTCTGACATTACCCAGCCACGCATAGCCTTTAAGCGCACTCATCGAAGCGCTACTAAACCGCTTCTTCATACGATATTTTCTGTTGACTTCCATTACAAAGCTTTGTACAAAGGGCATAATATCCTCCCTGCGCTCACGCAGTGGTGGAACATGTATGGTCACCACGTTTAACCGGTAATACAGCTCTTCTAAAAACTCCTTTTCCCGCACCATTTCGGCTATCTTATGGTTCGTACCCGCAATGACACGGACATCCACCGTAATAGGTTTTTCTGCACCGATACGTTCAATACGCTGCTCTTTTAGTAGCAATAGTAGCTTACCCTGAACATCCAACGGCAGGTCGGCAATTTCATCAATATGAATCGTACCACGGTCCGCCGCTTCTATCAATCCCATTCTGCCTTTGCCACTTCCAGCACCGTCATCATAGCCGAACAACTCGCCCTCCAACGCTTTTGGCGGTATTGATTTACAGCATACGCGAACAAATTTTTCTCCTTTTCGGTTGGAACGCTCGTGAATATATTGAGAAAGCTGCGCTTTTCCTACACCCTGCTCACCGCTTAATAGTACCGGAATATTCAGCGTAGCTATGCGCTTGGCCTGCTGTAAAACATCCCGCATGGCCTTATCCACCGCTATCATTTCTGCCGGTGTAGGCAAGGTGCGACGCATTGCCTCAATTTCTTTAAAATATTTACTTGTCATTTCACGGTTTTGCGCTAGTTCCTCTTTTAACGCGTGCAGTTCGGTAACATCGCGAACGTTTGTAACAACCATGACAATTTCCTGTTTGTCGTCAAAAACTGGTGTGCTTGTGATGATGGCGCGCTTCCCAGTCTTGAACACCTGTTCAATAGTTACTGGCTCCCGCGCTTTAAGCGCTTCCAACGTTCCTGAACGTGAGATAACCCCGCTTCCAACAAGAACATCCATCCGCGTACCTAACAACTCTCTTCGGTCAAGGCCGCTAATATCCTCGTAGCTTTTGTTGATCATCATAGTTATCGCATGGCCGTCGGTAATATAAATACCGTCATAGGAGGATTCTATAATCGTCTCAAACCGAGCACGGGCCTCTCTCAAATTCCGGAACATGGGCGGCTCTTCGGTTACCTGTGGGAAATAAAAGTACGCCGGATCTCGCTTTGCCAAAAATCACACCTCCACTATTTGCTTCATCTGGGCACATCATGGCCATCCCCCATGTTTTGTTCCACTTTGAACCTAAGTTACAATACAAGGGAGTTACTTGTCTAAAAATAATTCCTTGGGGCCAACCGCCTACGCATTTGAATCCATCAGCACATCTTATTATCTCGCATTTTACTCTTTGCAACAAAAAGTCATACGCAAATAGTTTTAGTTAGCCACAACCCCATCCGCGCCATTTTTCTCTAAGCGAAGATTCCGGCGGCGCATCGTCCTCCTGATCTTTCTGGCCAAGTAAAACCACATCGCCGTTTTGTGCATCCGGTGCAGTGAGCGCTTCCGCAGCCGGCTCAACTAAAGCTGTCTCTTCTACCTTTTTGGGTGTATCAATAACTTTCTTATCTTCTGGCGTACTTTTGTCTATGTCTTGAATATTATCGCTGGTATTAAGCTTGGAAAATTCTTCTGCGCCATCCCACGAAATGCGTTTATGCAGCTCTTTTCTATGGCTCAGTTGTTCACATAGAAAGCTATCAAAATCATCCGCCTTCTGCTGTGTGTCAATATTCTGCAGGTTTTCGCAGCCAACCAAAAACGTGCGCAAAATATTAAAAAGCCGTTGAACAGGGTCTCGATAATCCCTACACAACGCTTGGTTATTACCGCAGAGTCGGATAATATCTAACAACGCCTGTTGTGCTTCGTCATACCAGCTATCAACTTGCTCCTTTTTAATATCCCCAAGAATTTCCTTTAGCTGATTGCATTGCTGCTCAATCGGTTGTACTGATATTTCTCCGTTGGCTTTGTGCTTATATCGAATTTTGCACACGTTCCCCTGCGGCGCGACAAAATTTGAGATTTTTATAAAAGCAAAGGCGAATCTGTTGCAGGCCAGCCTGAGATCACGCTGACGCTTCCTTGTAAATAAATAGCTGAGCACCATGGCAGCCACCATAACCACAAATGCAATCTTTGCATATATGTTCATTGACGCGAACATAGACCCATCCCCCTATTATAATATATAATAAATAAACGAAGTTGGCCAATAATAACCAATACTATTCTTGCCAGTATAAACAGATTATGCTAATATGACAACAAAATAATAACTTACAAAGAGAGGCTACTAAAATGGGAAAGAAATATTCTGCTAAGCCTTCTACCACGCTGATTCTACTTAGCGGAACAGCGTTATTGGAATTTATCTTGTTGCTTGAAAATTTTGGTGCTGTCTTTTCTCCAGAACGCAATACTGCCTTTATAATAGAGATGATTTTTCTTGTCGCAGCCCTAGTAGGGGCCATTTTTAGCGCTTTCACATCCGACTGGGGCGGCAGACTTGGTTCTATCGCTGCTTATGGCGTTTTTACAGCATACGCCTTATGGAGCTTGTACTCATTTTCATTATTTTCTTCTAAGTTTGCCGAGTGTTTTTCTCCACAATATGGCCAGTATTACGGTATGGCTATACAGGCGGCCAAGCTTTTTGTGCTGTTTATCGGTATTGCCGCTAAGCGTACTGATAATTTACCTAATACTCGGACCTATGTATCTGCACTTGATAAAGTATCACAGCGCAAGCAGTTAGAATGGGCGGCAGCAGCGGAAAAAAGCTCTAAAAAGGAAGCTATTCGCACGGTAGAAAATCTGAAGGCGCAGCTTGGTGAAGTGGAGTTTGCCCGTTTAATCAGTCAGATAGAAGAATCAGAGGCCGAAAAAAGCGAAACTACCCCTGAATAAGTACGTTGCTGGTTATTCCTCGGCCTTGCCGTCACCTTTTTCCGTTCTAACCCACGCAATAATAATACTGGCTAATACGATAATATTTGCGGAGGCCATTGTGTAGCTGTCATTGAACATTCTAGCTGCGTTAAGTAGAACCATTACTATGCCCAGCAAATAGTTTGTTCTGACAAGCCACTTTGATGGCCTTTTTGTCTTATAGGTAATATAAAAATTTACAAACGTCAGCATTATCAACAGTCCGAGGCCAAACAGCAAATATCTTAGTAATAATTTTTCCAAAATTACCCCAACCTTTCAATTTGGTAAAATTATATCATAATTTTTCAACAAATCAAATGTTATTCGACAATTATGTCTTAAATACCTCAATTGATTGTCAAGGGCTTTAAGGCTTTTGACCCAGGTTTAAAATGGTTATTATGGTACTTTGTCCGCTCGGAAATAGATAAAACCACAAATTTCCTGATAACTTAAGGCTCCGCATTTTATGCGGAGCCTTAGTGTATGCCTACGATATAAGACAATAATTTCTGATTAAATTTTTAAAAAAAGCATTAAGCCAAAATATAAGGAATAATAGCTTTAGCAGGCAACAATATTAAAATTAAATTTTCACTATAATTTGAATTGATAATATGTTATCATATATATTTGTAATAGTGTATTTATTATTAAGACATATATAGTTTATAGTTTTGTGTATATTAAAAGAGGCGATTATGCATATTGCACAACAAGGTGTGGAATATATAGCAAGTATGATATATATAAATGATAATACTTGTTATTGCAAACTCGTATTACTCAATGTTGGCCCTGCATGCTATGATTAATAAGTAGACCTAAAACTAATTATGGGAGATTGTAGAATGCAGGAAATATTAGAGCAATCGATGATATATGCTAGAACCTTTATATCACAAGGTAAGGTCGCAACCTATATTCCGATGCTTGCTCAGGTTAATCCTACCCTGCTGGGTGTATGCATAAAGACAGTTGACGGCCAAAAATTTTATGCCGGAGACTGTAAGTATCCTTTTACGATCCAAAGTATTTCTAAAACTATTTTATTGATTTTAGCGCTTCAGGTCGTGGGATATGACAAAGTGTTTTCAAAAGTAGGGTTTGAGCCGACTGGCGACGCCTTTAACTCTATCGTAAAACTTGAAACTAAAACACCACATCCTTTAAACCCTATGATTAACGCTGGGGCAATTGCAGTGGCGAGCTGTTTAACTGGAGAAGACCGGTTTGAGCAGTTTTTGCAGCTGACTCAAAAGCTGTGCGGTCGGGATGACGTACACCTTAATGAGGCGGTGTATTGGTCTGAAAAAGGGGCTGGCATGCGTAATCGCTCAATGGCCTATTTTATGCAGAGCGAAAATCTTTTGGACGGTGATATCGAAAGCCTTCTGGACTTTTATTTTAAAATGTGTTCAGTAGAGGTAACCGCTCAAGACCTTGCAAATTATGGAATGATATTGGCTAACGGCGGTATTGATCCTCTTACAGGGGAACAACTGGTTGAAAACTGGATACTACGCATTGTTAAAACGTTGATGATAACCTGTGGACTGTACGATGGCTCTGGTGAGTTTGCTATTAAAGTCGGAATCCCCTCTAAAAGTGGGGTGGGCGGCGGCATTGTTTCAGCAGCGGAAAACCGCATGGGCATTGGCGTATTTTCACCTGCCTTGGACGCCAAAGGAAACAGCATTGGAAGCTATCGTGTGTTAGAGTATCTTTCCCATCAACTGGGTTTGCATTATTTTTCCTAAAACCAAGAAGAAAAGGTTCAAAATTGCATGAGAGGAGGAAGCTTGGGGGAGCGGAAACTAAAGCGCAAAGGAGGGGCGCAGAACAAGCAGAGACGATGTAGTACAGCAGACTAGAACGATGCAGCAGACTAGAAAACGTTAATAAAAAAACGAGGGAGTGTTTGACTTGTTCGCAGCTTTAATCGGAAACTTGAACAATTGGCTTTATACATATATTCTAATTGTTCTTCTTATCGGTGTCGGCCTTTATTTTACTTTTAAAACAAATTTTGTGCAGTTTCGTATGTTTAAAGAGTCAATAAAGGTGGTGACGGAGCCAAAAGAGGATGAAAGATCTATTTCTTCCTTCGAGGCATTGATGGTCTCCACTGCTTCCCGCGTTGGTGTTGGCAATATAGCGGGTGTTTCAACTGCTATCTGCCTAGGCGGTGCGGGCTCGGTATTCTGGATGTGGCTTATAGCGCTGGTGGGAAGTGCTTCGGCATTTATAGAAAGCACACTGGCTCAAATATATAAAGTGCGTGATACAGATGGCAGTTCCTTTGGTGGGCCAGCTTATTACATTCAAGCGGTGCTTAAAAATCGTGGTCTCGGCGTACTGTTCGCCGTTATGCTGATCCTTACCTACATGGGCGGCTTTAATATGGTCGCCGCTTTCAACATTGCCTCTGCGTTTGAAGGATACAGTTTTTATTCATCAAGTACTCCTGTGATTGTAGGAGCGTTGCTGGCGATTGTTACCGGCCTTTGCATCTTTGGTGGCGGCAAGCGGCTGAGCAAGATCACTGGTATTATCGTACCGGTCATGGCGCTGTCCTACATTCTTATCGCGCTGATTGTTGTGGTGCGTCACATTGATCTGGTCCCCGGCATGTTTATCACCATCTTTACAGAGGCGTTTGATGTCTCCGCTATTTTTGGTGGATTTATGGGCTCCTGTGTAATGTACGGCATAAAGCGCGGCCTTTATTCTAACGAGGCAGGCGTTGGTTCGGCACCAAACGCAGCTGCGGCGGCCAGTGTTTCTCATCCTGTTAAGCAGGGCCTTGTACAGATGCTGTCGGTGTTTATCGACACACTACTCATTTGTTCTGCCACCGCCTTTATGCTGTTGTGCTCTGGTGTGGCACCCGATCCATCGCTCAAGGGTGTACCCTATGTTCAGGCGGCAATTTCGAACACCTTTGGAAACTTTGGCGTCATGTTTATAACCTTTGCCTTGTTCTGTTTTGCGTTTACATCTATCCTCGGCAACTTCTATTATGCCGAAGCGAACCTGAAATATCTGAATAAGACCGCTCCCAGTAAGACCATGTTGACTATTTTCCGTGCCGTTGCAGTTGTGATTGTGTTCTTTGGCGCACAGTTGGAATTTTCGATTGCATGGGATACGGCTGATGTGCTTATGGGATGCATGGCGCTGATTAATCTGCCGATTATCGTTATTTTGGCGGGGCCGGCGGTTAAGTGCTTGCATGATTATATCGAGCAGAAGCAAGAGGGTAAAAATCCGGTGTTTATTGCATCGTCGATTGGACTTAAAGATAAAACTGATTTCTGGAACGAATAGTAGAACATAAAGTAACGGACAGGAGAAATATATGTATCCTCGGGTTGTTGTCAACCGAGCGCATCTGAAAGAAAACGTTCGGGTTGTCAGGGCATTGTGCGAAAAGCATGACATTGCGATTACGGGTGTCACAAAGGTGTTTGGGGGTGACCCCGAAATTGCGAGAGTTTTCACCGATAATGGTATTAGTATGTTGGGAGATTCGCGCATAGAGAATTTGAAAAATCTTGAATCGCTTGAAGCTGAAAAGTGGTTAATTCGTCCGCCAATGCTAAGTGAAGCGGCCCAGGTGGCTCAGTATGCGGATGTTTCACTTAACTCAGAGCTAAATACTATTTTGGCTTTAGACGCGGAGTGTCAGCATCTAAAGCGGCGGCACAAGGTTGTTTTGATGGCAGACTTGGGCGATATTCGGGAGGGCTTTGTCAATTATGATGAATTGGTAGAAGTCGCCCGACAAGTTGAGGCGCTGCAAAATATTACTCTTCTCGGTATTGGTGTTAATCTGACCTGCTTTTCATTTATTCAATCTGATGCTGATAAGATGCAGCAGTTGGTTTCTATTGCTAAACGTGTGGAAGAAGTCGTGGGGCACCCGCTGACAATAGTGAGTGGTGGTAATTCTGCTACCATTGACCTGATGCTACGCGGTGGCATCTGCGAGGGTGTCAATAACCTGCGGTTGGGCGAATCCCTGCTGTTTGGCAAGGAACGCGCAAAGTATCGCTTTTTGCCGGATACCTACCGCGATGTTTTTACACTTGAGTGCGAAATTGTGGAGCTAAAGCAGAAACCCTCAATGCCCTGGGGTGAGATAGGCGTAGATTCATATGGAAATAGACCCAGTTTTGTTGATATAGGGATACGCACTAAAGCCGTGTGCGCCCTGGGTAAACAAGATTTTGATGTGGAGACTTCGCGGCCTATTGATGCCGATATTCGAGTTTTGGGCGCAAGTTCTGATCATTTGATGCTTGATGTTACCGACAGCGAGCAGCAATATCGCGTTGGTGACGTGGTTACGCTAGAACTGGGATATTTCTCAACGATGCGCGCCTTTACCTCGCGTTATGTCAAAAAAGTTTATCTTGATTAAATAGTAGCTTCCCTTGATTGAGTGAACCTTGTAGTGAAGCGTATAACTTGCTTTATAACTGAAAGTGTCTTGAATTTTATGTTTAAGACACTTCAATCTATCAAAAAACGGCTTTAACACGCAAGTGTCAAAGCCGTTTTTGGTTACACTCGGGCGGCCTCTGTCTTTCTGTATAGGTGTTTTACTAATTTGTATACCTTTTTCAGTCCATGCTGGAGCTATTTTTGGTAGTAAGCAAAACTTCTTCTATCTATAACTTCTACATTTCTTTGCTAATCTGGCTATCTTTCTATCACCCTTATTTTAAAACTTGATATAATATAAAAGCCCGGCATATGCCGGGCTTTTTGACAAAACTAAGGCTCCGCATTTTATGCGGAGCCTTTTTAATAGGTTATAAATTTAGCTATTCATCGAAAGAACATCGGCAAATGCCTGAATTGCGGTCTTGGCCTGGCCGAAATCGCGCATCTGCTGGTCAACACCCAGTTTGATGTGCGGTACACCAGCGTCGTCAAGTGCTTTCTTCAGCGAAGGATATTCCATCTCTTCGGGATCGCAGAACTGCTGCATGAACAGAACCAGACCCTGTGCACCGCTGTCCTTAACCATATTGGCGACGAACTCACCGCGGCGGTTGAGGTTAGACTGCGGATCGTAGAGCAGAATATCATAATCCTGAGCGGCGAACTGCTCGGCCAGTGCCATCATGGGGTCACCGGTCTCGGGCGCGTCGACGCGGATAGGACGGCTCTCGTGCGCAACGTCGTCCGCTGCGATCGCAATGTTATTTTCTTCAAAGGCAGCCAGCAGCTTGGGATTGTCGCAGATGATACCAGAAGTAACAACTTTGACACCCTTCCACTGACATACCGGCAACTTCTCAAGCTCGGCGTTGAGTTTTTCCAGCTTTTCAGTGTAGACATCTTTCAGCATAAACCACGAAGCTTTGAGCACGTTGCTGCGCTTGGTGGGGGTTATGACGTCACAGTGATCATTTGCCAGCTTGACAAACTTGCGGCGGGCGGCGCGGCTCTTGTTGTAAACCTTAATAGCATCCGAGAGAGCAGCGTCGGTGATTGGTGCGCCAGAAATCTTCTCAAGCTCGTTCTTAATGTTGGTGTACTGGCTAACGGTGAACTTCTTGCCATAGTCGGGCATACGGTTCTGCGGATGCGCCAGGAAGATGACCGGCATCTTATGGCCCATCGCAACGCGGATGTTCTGAGACATCGGGCGCAGCGTATCACAAATGGTAGGGGTGATCACACCGTCAAGCTTATCCATCGTACCGTCGAGCAGCATCTCAAGGTCAAGCTGAGCAATCGTGCAATAGAAGGTTGCGCAATATTCCTTAGCCTTGGAGATAGTCTTATTGTTGCTGCCCCACATGCCAAAGGGAACCATGCCAGCCGCATGGACCAGCTCTTCCGGAACGAAATAAGGCATCACGCCGATAACCTTTTTCCCCTCAGCCTTGTAGCTGTCAAGCTGCTTGCCAGGATGGTAGGCAATCTCTTTAAATTCATTCAGCAAAGTTTCGATGCTCATTATGCACGGCCCTCCTTGGCTCTCTTGGTCTCTTCAATTGCTTCTACGAGACCCTGAACACGCGTCTCATACTGGGCAGCATTGAAGTTTCTGGGGTCGGCCTGGTCGCCATCAAAGCCGACACAGGGAATACCCAGGTCCGCGGTGAAGCGGCGCTGCATCTCAGCCATATAACCGCTCCAAGGCTTACAGCTGCGGTTGTAGTGAACCAGCACGCCATCAACCTTGTTGTCACGGCAAATGCCTTCGCGCCAGTCAACGCCCTGCTCGATACATACCGAGTTGGGTGCCTTGCAGTAAGCACGGATCATCTCATCAAAGTTGCTATAGGTGAAGCCAAACGCCGGCGCATAAACAACGGCGGTGACGTTGAGGCCATGGGTCTTCAAGGGCTTAAACAGTGCCCTGAGGTCGGGCCAACAGGGAATACCCTCGAACATGATGCGGTGCTGCTCGGGGAAGGGCAGGGTAGACTCGCCGTTCTTGACGTTCTCCTCAAGCTCCTTGGCCAGCATTTCAAAGGCCTCGGCAGCCGCGGGCTTAACACGGGCAGTCACGACGTCGGCCATGTGGTTAAACAGGTCAAAGCCGCTTAAGGGCGAGGGCTTGTATTGACAGTAGTCACAAACCTTCAGCCACGCCTGTGCACAGCGGTTAGCATTGTTGCAAACCTCTTCAAACTTCTTTTCATCCCACTTACGACCCGAGATTTTCTCGAGCTGCTTGATGGCGTCCATAAACTGACCCTTGATGTATTCCACATAGCTGTCATCAACCGTCACATGGTTGTTGTAGGGGACGTCGATCATGATCAGCGGGATATCGTTCATGCGGCAGATGTTCTCATACCACTTGGTCATGCAGTTGCAAATGTTGTTGCAGCACAACACAAAGTCAGGCAACGGCATACGGCGAGACTCGTTGGTCGTCTCAACGCCGTTAGCATAAGCGAGGCTGATGCGTGCATATCCGCAGATATCGGCATCAAAGCCCATTTCTTCCGCAGCCTTGCACATGCGCTCGCCATCTTTCTGCGCAGCAATACCAGCAGCCTGATTCTCAGGATATACAATTTTCAGCCCGAGTGTCTCGGCAATTTCTGCCGGGAACTTGGAAGAAGACCAGCCGATGGGCTCTCCATTGGCCTTCGCCACGCGTGCCGCCTCGTAAACATCGGTAACAACCTGACGCAGCGCCGCAGAAGCTGCGCTGACCTTCTTAGGAGGCTTAGCAGCAGCTGGAGCCGCAGCAGTGTTTACATTTTCAGCCATAATCGTTCATTACCTCCAGTTCTTTCATAAACCAATTGCTATATTTCCAAACCGAAACAAAGTGATCTTTGGTCGGTGTAGTTGGTTATTTACTGCACTTTTGATAAGCAAATATTGCAGCACCCAGTGCGCCAACATACTGAGTGAGAGGAGAGGTATGGATGGTGTGCCCCAGCTCTTCTTGAAGAGCCTTGACAACACCCGCATTCTGAGCGACGCCACCGGTCATAACCACCATGTCACGAACGCCCACGCGGTGTGCCAAACCAACAACGCGGCTGGCTACTGAATGATGTATACCGTTTATAATATCGCATTTATCCGTGCTCTGCGCTAACTGAGAAATAACCTCAGATTCGGCAAAAACGGTACAGGTTGAGCTGATTGCCACTCGCTTTGTGGAGTGAGACCCCAGCATGGCAAGATCGCTGACCTTGACCTCGAGTACGCGAGCCATGACATCCAGAAAACGACCTGTGCCGGCAGCACATTTATCGTTCATCTGAAAATTGACCATCGCACCGTTCTCAATCTGCATCACCTTGACGTCCTGACCGCCAATATCTATAACGGTACGAACCTCAGGGAAAAGAAAATGCGCGCCCTTGGCATGGCACGAAAGCTCACTCATCTGCTGGTTCGCAAATGTAATCGAGTTACGGCCATAACCTGTAGCCAGAATATAATTCATATCCTCAATCTTGATACCGGTGGTCTCAACAATTTCCTTGACCACCCGCTCGGGGCCACTGGTTCCAGCGCCAACCGGAATCAACGCTTTTCCCATGATTTCCTTGCCATTCTTGAGGACAATACATTTCGATGCGGTAGAACCCACATCGATTCCCATTGTAATGATATCGCTCATAATCCTATCTCTCCTGAGCCGCATTGCGCTGAATGCGCAATGCGGCATCAATTAACTCATTTTACTTCTTAGTGAAGGTTTCAAAATCCCGCATGGTTCTGGGGGTCAGCATCTGATGGAAGGGGCAGACGGCCTTGGGATTCTGATAGTATGCGTTAGCAAACGCCTTGATATAAGGACGCAGCATATTCATATCGACAATTTTGTCAACAAAACCATCCTTCTCGCAATAGAAGGGGCTGGATTTCTCAGCATATTCCTTGATAAGCTCGTTCATCTTCTCGATGATCGGGCCAATGTCCTTGCCGGCCTTGTGGTCCTTGACCAGTCTGCGCGAATACATAGCAGCAGCAGCAGTCTCACCATGCATGACGTAAATCTCGGTCGCAGCAGTGCCCAGCGAGAATACGTTGGTGTCGTTGCCCTGCGGGCCGCCCAGCACATAGTGCGCAGCAGCGGTACCCTTACGCAACGTAATCTCAAGCGAGGGCATATCGGATTTCTGAATCGAGTAGATCAGACCCTGGCCCAGGCCGAGCAGCTCAGCGCACTCTGCCTCGTCACCAACGTCGATGCCGGTGGTATCCTGAACCCAAACCAGCGGGATGCAGTCACGCGCACAAAGAGTGACGAACTCGTTCATCTTGATCAGGCCCTGACGGTACAACTTACCACCAATGCCCATCGCGCCTTCGCCCTTGTACTCGGGATAGTTCGTCAACAGACCCTGTGCGTTTGCAATAACGCCGACCAGCAGGCCGTCCATCTTGGCAAGACCGGTGATCATTTCGGGGCCATAGCCCTTCTTGTACTCAAAAAACTCAGAGTTATCGAAGATACGAGCCAGCACCTCATAGGTGTTGTAGGTCTTCTTCTGGTTGGTGGGGACGATGGTATAAAGCTCACTGGCATCAAACTGGGGCTCACGGGGCTCATCAACACGGAAGTACTCCAGGTTGTAAGCGGGCGCATATTCCATATACTTCTTGATGGCTTCGAGCACGCCCTGCTCCTCAGCATAAACCTCACGGAAGAAACCAGTCTGGTTGTGGTGTACACCAACCGAACCGGGAGGTGCAATCTCAGGACCATTTTCGGTCGCATCAATCAGCGCCATTGCGCTCTCCTCATCAACATAACCCTTGGGGTTCATGCCGCCGAGGATGCCTGCACCACCAACCGCCATATTGGCATTTGCATGGGCGATCAGGATGGTCGGGCTGATGGAGTGATAACCACCGCCTGCAGGGTTGGTGCCATAGATCGCGACAAGAACTGGAATGCCCATCTGAGCCAGCTCGGCGTTACGATAGAAGGGGGTGCCGCCGCCACGGCGGTTGGGATAAACTTTCTCCTGCTCGTCGAGCTTAACACCAGAGCAGTTGAGCACATAGATCAGCGGAATACGCAGACGCTTCGCAGTGTCAGAAGCACGCAACAGGTTATCCGCCTGTCCGGGAATCCAAGCACCGGCCAGCTTCTTGTTGTCAGAGGCAACGATAACAGCCCATTTACCGCCGATGCGGCCAAGGCCCTTGATGATAGCAGTGGAGCCGCCATCATTGTCCATCGGATTGTAAAGGGTGTTAAGGGGGCACCAGGTGCCCTGATCAATCAGCGAATAAACACGCTGCATAGCGGTCATCTGACCGGCTTTGTTCAAGCTCTCGGTGGAACGGCCATTGTCGAGAACAGCTTCAACCTTCTCAGTCATCGCTTGCTCTCTTGCCTTGATTTCCGCCTCGTTTTCGGGGTTGAGGTTGACCAGCGGCTTTCCTATCACCGGCATATTCTGAAAATAGCCGGGCATTGAGTAGTTGCTCATGGCTTTATCTCCCTTCTTATACTTAGTCCTTGGGAACCTGGATAAACGCTTGACCCGGGTCAATTTCCTCACGAATCATACGGATAACCTCAGGGTCGGGTGCATCGAGTGCAACCGCGCGTGATACATCAATTTCAAATCCAGTATGCTCGATGACGTCCTCGGGGGAGGATGTGGGGTAGTAACCAGCAAGGTACATGCGCTTGGTCTTTTCATCAAACTTCATGATGCCGCGGTCGGTAACAACCATCTGCGGGCCACGGTTGGTGGGCAGACCCATCTTTGCGCGGCCGTCGGGGCCGTCAATGTAGCCAGGGCTGGTGATATAGTCAATTTTGTCCATAAAGCGGCGCTTCTCGTGCTGCATCATGATAACGGTATTAGCAAAGGTCGCGATACCGTTTGCACCACCCGAACCGGTGAAACGGGTCTTGGGGTGATGGTAGTCACCGATCGAGGTGGAGTTAACGTTGCCATAGGGGTCAATCTGCGCACCGCCGATAAAGGCAATGAGACGATCGTTGTCATGCAGCCACTCATTGGCCTCAAAGCCGATGAAACGAACGTTGGGCCACTGTACGGCGCAGTGCGCCATGAAGCGGTTGTCGCCAACCGAACGAGGAACCTCGATAGGGGAACAGTCCATGAGACCACTCTCGACGATGAGCTGGCAGCCCGGTGCGAACACGCGCTTTGCAAGGGATGCACCGATCAGCGGAAGACCGGTGCCTACGATAACGATCTGACCGTTCTCGATCACCTTAGCGATGGTAACGGCCTGCATTTCTTTATTTGTATAATTTGTGTAATCAGCCATTGTATGCACCCTCCTTACTTCTTTAACTCTTTGGTGGCGTAGCCATAGCCGGGAACATTGTACAAACCGACGAGGCGGGAAGCACCGACAAGATCCAGGTAATCCTCATGGGTCTTGGGGCCGTAAACATACTTGTCAACAAACGCCTTAAAGTCCTCTTCGGTCTTAGAGGCTTCGCCGTATTCCTTGAGCATGGGGTTGTCATAGTCGTAGTAGTTGTAGCACTGCGAGGGATGCGCACCGAATGGGGCATGTACAACAGCGGATACACAGAAGGGCGGGATGCTGTTCTTAGTCGGATCAAGACGGATCTGCTCATTGGAAACCAGTTCTTCACAGGTGACGATCACGTTCTTTGCGGCAACCGCAATGTCAACGTCGTGGAATTCGTCGCCCTCAATCGAACAGGTGCCATCGGGAGCGGCCTTCTGAACGTGGATGATGGCGGTGTCAAGCTTCGGCACCGGGAGCGCAACGACCTTCTCACCGGGGTTGAAGGGGTTGTCGATATAGACAAACTTGTCTTCGGGCAGCTTCGGAATGGTCTTGCGAACCTCCTTGCTGATGCCCCACATATCGACGAGCGAAGAGCCCATCATCAGGCGCACAGGCAGGAAGGGCAGGCCCAGCGAAGCAGCGTGCAGCATCATCATAACGGCGTCCTGAGAGTAGTCCTCCATGATGAGCTTACCTTCTTCATAGGCTTTACGATAACGGCGCGAGACGTTGGTAACGCCCGAGTCGGCGGTGTAGCAGTTGATATAAGCCTTGACGCGACCCTCGCCGATCATCATATCCCAGTCGCCGCCGGCCGGTCCAGCATAGACGATAAAATCGGTAAGACCCTGACGCAAAATCTCACGAGCTGCGGCATAAGGCTTTCTGTTGGTGGTAAAGCCGCCAAAACAGATATTATCTCCACTATGCACGTACTTAGAAATTGCCTCGGACAAAGTTAATACTTTTTCCATAGTAAAACCTCCACTTTTACGTTTGTGTGTATAATTAGTACGCTATCTGCATCCTTTCGCAATCGGGCGAACGGCAGATCCGATTACTACACTCTTATCAGCCAATAACCACCAGCACATCGCCGGGGGAAACGGCCGCACCCTGAGCGACTCGTACTTCTTTGACAGTGCCGTCGCAGGGGGCAAAAATCTCGTTCTCCATCTTCATAGCTTCAAGCACAACAACAACTTGACCATTCTTGACAACATCGCCGACATTGACCAACATCTTAAAGATTGTGCCACTCATGGGGGCGGTGATGGATCCAGCACCAGCGGGTACGGGTGCAGCGGGTGCAGTAGGTGCAGCCGGTGCGGGCGCAGCGGGTGCAGTAGGTGCAGCCGGTGCGGGCGCAGCGGGCGCGGGAGCAGGAGCGGCAGGCGCGGGAGCAGGAGCCACAATCGGCGCACTAGTGGCAATCGCACCAGCGGCAATTTCTTCACGGGTCAGCGGGCGAAATACGTCCGTTCTCTCAATCTCTACATCGTAGGTTCTTCCGTTGAGGGTAGCAGTATACTTCATAACCATTCTCCTTACATCAAGTTTTTCAGATCTTCAAAATCCAAATTTAAACCTATAGTGCCAAAGCGCAAAATATTTAAAACCACAAACGGCAATTTGCGCCAGACAAAATAAAACCCCCTTACGTAAGCTTTTTCAGCCCCTTAAAAGCTGGATGTTTTTCAGCATTAAAGGCAACAGCTCATGTAAGCAGGCTCAAGGCGCGATGAAGGGGTACGTACCAGCATTCCACCGACAAGACTGTCGATAAAACTCAAAAGTTCCTTCCCCCCTTCTGCCTGCCCGCCGTTACAAGCGGTATGCGCTGCAAAAGCAATGACGCACAAACATTCTACACCCATTTTGTCCTCTAAGTATATCACACAATCAAGATTAATAATTATCGCTAATTGGTAAAAACCTTGCGGATGTTGTGTTTCGTGCGTATTCGTCATTTTTACGTCTGATTTTTTCGGTTTTTATCGCATAAATCCCCTGTTTAACGTCATTTCCAAAAATTTTCATTAGCGCAGCATTTTCAAAATATACATCAACTTTTACAAAATATTTGCATATCTTGCGTTTTAATGATATAATTAGTAAAATTCGTTTTCACGACGAAAGGATGGTGTGTCATGACCCCCGCAAAATACCAGATGCGCTTAAATTGGGACGATTCCTGGCACATGGATCGCCCCCATTTTCATGAGGATATCGAAATATTACTCTGTCTCTCGGACGGTGGCGATTTCTTTATCGAAAACGAGCTTTACCCCATGCACTGGGGCGCACTTTTTCTCATCGGTGAGGCCACACTACACAAGAGCACTGCAAGCGATTCTTACAAGCGCTATGTGTTGCATATATCATCGAGTACACTCCAGGAACTTTCAATGCCCAAAAGTGATTTTCTGGCCTGCACCCGCGAGTCGGGCCACTGCGTATTGTTGGAAAAGGAAAAGACTTTCGAGCTAATCAAGCTGTTCGAGCAGTTGGAAAAACCGCGTGCCGATGTGTTTGGCAGCGATATGCAGGACATGATTATATTATTGAGCCTTTTGCTTAAGGTTTTCTCATCCTTTGAAACAACCGACCGCAGCAAAGTGGTCTTAAACCCCGACTTTGCCCGCATTTCTCCCATACTTGAATTTATTCAAGTACATTTGGCTGAGCCGCTTACATTGGATATCATTGCTGCAAACTGCTTTATCAACAAATATCACCTGTGCCATTCCTTTAAGGCCGTCACCGGTTTTTCAGTCATGGAATACATCATACACTGCCGAGTACTCAAGGCGCGCGAACTACTGAGAAAGGGCATGCGCGTGCAGGAGGTAGGCGAGATGGTAGGTTTTCGCAACAACGAGCATTTTATTCGCACCTTTGGTACTCTCACTGGCACCTCACCCAAGCGCTACGCCAAGGAGTATCTCGCTGGAGATAAGTGTTAACACTTTCTAAAACGCCGATATGCGTCTGAACTGTCTGTTTTAAACTCGTAATTTGCAGACAGCGTTTTCAGGTTGCATGCCGGCGTTTTTTGGTGTACCCTTAAAGATATTCCTGTGCTAGGCGCACAGCTCCATTTATGATCAATAAAAAGCCTGAGGTTGTATTATTTATCCGCAACAATTTTGACTGTCGCGCCTTGTTATTCCATCCATTTAAATAACATTATACCATCTTTGACGCAGCATTGAAATACGACACGAAACAAGGGGGCCTTATTATGAATTTTCATGCCTATCCCTATCCTTCGCAGCGCCGGGTTACCTTTGGCGCACGAGGCATGGTCGCCACATCTCAGCAGCTTTGCGCACAAGTCGGGTTGGATATTTTAAAACAAGGCGGCAACGCTATAGATGCTGCCATTGCCACCGCAGCCTGTCTCACAGTCGTCGAACCCTGTTCCAACGGCATCGGCGGCGACGCCTTTGCGCAGGTTTGGACAAAGGACGGTTTGTTTGGCCTAAATTCTACTGGCTTTTGCCCAGAACTTCTAACTGCACAAAAGGTACGTGATGCAGGACATAAAATCATGCCAAAAGTTGGCTTTTTTTCACAGACCGTGCCGGGCGTTCCTGCTGCCTGGGCCGCGCTTTCAGAGCGATTTGGCCGACTACCGCTGATTGAAGTGCTTACTCCCGCCATCCGTTACGCCTCCGATGGCTTTACGGTTGGTCCCACCGTCGCGGAAAGGTGGCAAGTTGCCGCTGAACAAACTTATGCGCCCTATAGAGAACGCCCCGAATTCGCCGAGTGGTTCCGTGTGTTCACCAAGAACGGTAAAGCACCGCAAGCCGGGGAATGCTGGCGGCTACCGGATCATGCAAAAACGCTCGCCGAAATTGCCAACACTGGTGCCAAGTCCTTTTACAGCGGCGGTCTGGCAGAAGAAATTGACCGCTATATGCGTACAGCTGGCGGCTTTTTGCGTAAAAATGACCTAAACGCCTTTTCGCCTGAGTGGGTGACTCCGCTCACTACCGCCTATCGAGGCTATGACATTTGGGAGCTGCCGCCCAACGGACAAGGCATGATTGCGCTCATGGCGCTAAACATCCTTAATGACATGACGTTGCCTGCACTGGATGACCCCAAAAGTTGGCACCTGCAAATTGAGGCGCTTAAACTAGCCGCTACCGACGCTTACCACTACATTGCCGACCCACGCACCGGTATGGCAGCCACAGCGCAGCAGCTACTTAGCACCGCCTATGCCCAGCGACGTCGCGCGCTCATTACCGACGAAGCGCTGCTACCCACCGTAGGCAACCCGACCGATGGCGGCACCGTCTATCTCTGTACTGCAGATGCCGATGGCAATATGGTGTCCTACATTCAGTCGAATTATAACGGTTTTGGTTCAGGTATTGTTGTTCCCGGCACCGGTATCGCCCTGCACAACCGTGGTAGCGGCTTTTATCTCGACGAAAGCAGCCCCAATTGTCTTGCGCCCGGCAAACGACCTTATCACACAATTATTCCTGGTTTTATCTCGAAAGATGGTCAACCAGTTGCACCGTTTGGTGTTATGGGCGCCTTTATGCAACCACAAGGGCACCTTCAAGTCGTGCTCAGAATGCTCGAATATGGCCAGAATCCTCAATCGGCGCTAGACGCCCCACGCTGGTACTGGACTGGTGAGCGTTGTGTCAGTTTAGAGCATGGTGTTCCACTGTATATCGCGCGCGCACTCGAACAGATGGGGCACCACGTTAGCTATTCGGTCGACCGTGCGCCTTTCGGCCGGGGCCAGATCATCTGGCGTCAGCAAAACGGCGTATACGCCGGTGGCACTGACCCGCGCTGCGACGGCGCCGTCGTCGCTCAATAGAAAGGATTTGATCTTATTATGACACTGCAGTTTATCGTTATTATCGGCTTGATGGTCGCGTTACTTTGCGGTTTGTTTATCTTTGCCCTGATATCCAAAAATAAAGACCCGATGATGCAGGGGGGCTGCCACGGTGACTGTTCACATTGTACTGCGCACTGTGATGAAGAGGATAACAAAAACCGCAAATAAGGAGTCCATCAACATGCAAACACCCTTAAGCTTTAGACCCGCAACCTACGCCGATATTCCACAGATACTCCATTTTATCAAACTGTTAGCTGAATACGAAAAGCTTAGCAATGAGGTGACAGCCACCGAAGCACTGTTGAGGGAATGGCTGTTTGAAAAGAAAAAAGCCGAAGTTATTTTTGCCGAAATTAATCAGGAAGTTGTTGGCTTTGCACTGTTCTTTTATAATTTTTCTACCTTTTTAGGCCGTGCTGGTCTTTATCTTGAAGATCTTTACGTTAAAGAGTCCTACCGCGGTAAAGGTTACGGCAAGGCTATTTTACAGGAGCTTGCCAGACTGGCCGTTGAACGCGGCTGCGGCCGGCTTGAGTGGCAATGCCTAGATTGGAATAAGCCGAGTATCGATTTCTATCTTTCACTTAATGCCCGCCCGATGGACGATTGGACAGTATACCGCCTAACCGGGGACACTCTGCTTGCTATGGCCAAGAATTAAGATGCTACAAGCTAAGGCGACCGCGTTTAAAAACGCGGTCGCCTTAGCTTGACTTTTTCGACAGGGGGGGATATATAAAATCCCCGCCCTGTTTTTTTGCTGTCGGGTAGTGATTAGCCGTTAGCTCTAAGCTCAGCAAGACAGTGTCCACAGACATTTTTATCTTTGTACACCGTAATGTTATCGGCACTCCCACAAAAAATACAGGCGGGTTCATACTTTTTAAGTAGAATGTTGCTGTGGTCCACATAAATTTCTAAAGAATCTCTCTCAGAAATCCCCAATGTCCGCCTTAATTCGATTGGCAGCACGATCCTTCCCAAATCGTCAATTTTCCGTACAATACCTGTCGCTTTCATAAATTCACTCCTCCTCTTTGATAATAAAAACAGGGCGTGTGGAACGTTTTTTGTTTTAAACTCCCTATTTGTCATATCGCAGTTATTATACCGCATAGATAAACTAATGTAAAGATGAAAAATGTTAAATTTTGTAAAATAATCAAAATAATTCTTATTACTTATGTTTAAATTTGGTGCTCAAATTCATTTATGTTTCATACGCTTATTCATAGGGGTGACGCATATGATGACTGCTATTTTCTGCGTAATGCTGCTTGGTGGGATTGTTTTTGGCGCGCTCACCGGCAGAATGCCGCAGGTATCTGATGCACTACTTAAAGAAAGCGGCCGCGCCATCGAGCTGATATTGTCGCTGGCAGGGAATTTTTGCCTTTGGGGTGGCATTATGCGTATTGCAGAGGAATCCAAGCTAACCACCGCGCTGGCGCATTTGGCGTCGCCGGTAACCTGCCGACTATTCAAAGGGCTTCGCCCACAAGGTAAGGCCATGCGTGCAATTTCGATGAACATGGTCGCAAACCTGCTCGGACTGGGTAACGCCGCTACGCCACTGGGCATCACCGCCATGAAAGCCATGGAAGAAGAAGAACGCGCCAATGGTACAGCCACTGATAACATGGTGCTTTTTGTGGCTATGAATACGGCATCGCTTCAACTGCTGCCTACCACCACCGCCATGTTGCGGTCTGCTGCAGGTAGCAGAGCGCCGCTGGACATTTTGCCAGCCGTCTGGGTGGCGTCCGCTGTTTCGGTTCTATCTGGCATTATAGCCGCCAAACTGCTGTCCAACAGGAGAAATCGCTCATGACTGCGGTGAGCAGCTGGGCGATCCCGACTGTCATCGGGCTGATCGTAATGTGGGGTTGGGTCAGCGGTATCAATGTATTCGACTCGTTTTTAAATGGTGCGCGCACCGGTATCGGCGTTGCGTTTAAAATTATCCCTGCGCTGGTCGCACTGATAACTGCAGTGGGGGTTTTCAAGGCCTCCGGGGCGTTAGATCTCTTGACCCACTCGCTTGCTCCCTTAACCAAGTTGTTCGGCATTCCGGCCGAGGTGGTTCCGCTGGCGCTGTTGCGCCCCATTTCTGGCAGTGGCGCGATGGTCATCTTCAATGATCTGCTGACTCGATTTGGGCCTGATAGTTTAGTCGGCCGCATTGCCAGCGTAATGCAAGGCTCTACTGAAACAACCTTTTATACTATTGCCGTTTACTACGGAGCCACTTCCATTCGCCGCATCCGCCATACCGTATCCGCTTCGGTGACAGCGGATCTTACTGGATTTATAATGAGCGCAATTTGTGTCAGAATGTTTTTCTATATGTAAAATTTTGACAAACTTTAACCATACCCTTTACCACAACACTTTGTTGCTCTTGTTCTTTTACGCTGAGCCCAGCAAAACGCGCCATTTTCGGCGCGTTTTGCTTAGGTACAGAGCGCTTTTAACGCATAAAGCGGACACTGGCCGTAAAACCACTGTCCTTCATTTATATTTCAAAATTGCCATATCCTCAAAGGCTATTTAACCCAAATAATATGCATCCGTGTTTACTTATACCCGGTCGGCCAAAAGCGACTCGATAAACTGCTTGGCTACGCGTGGAGATCGTCCAGCCCGGCGCAGAGCATAAGCCTCGGCACTTGAAATGAGTGTTTCTTCCGGTAATATAATACCATTAATCTGCGCCAGGCAGAGTACAATATCAATGTATTGTCGCTTTCCCGGTCTTTCAAAGGTGACCGTAAGGCCAAATCTATCGGAAAGTGAAGTTAGTTCAGCGATGGTATCGCCAAGATGAACTTCATCTCCCTCGCGATCGGAAAAGCTCTCCTTGACCAAATGACGGCGATTGCTGGTGGCGTAAACTGCTACATTATCGTTTTTATAAGAAATTGAACCCTCTAAAATAGCTTTTAACGCCGCAAAATTGTCGTCATCCTTTGTAAATGACAGATCGTCGATAAATAGAATAAAGCGCAGTGGGTTGGCGGACAGACGGTCGAGCAGCGCAGGTATCTCGGTAAGCTGGTTCTTTTTAAGCTCTACAAGCCTGAGCCCACGGTGCGCATATTCGTTGACGATCGCTTTAACGGTTGAAGACTTTCCGGTACCGCTGTCGCCGTAAAGCAGTACATTAGCGGCCGGTCGTCCCTCGATGAGAGCCAGCGTGTTGTTCACCACCAGCTGACGCTCTCGCTGATAGCCAGGAAGACGATCAAGCGTGATGGGGTCGGGATGGCGAACGGGAACAAGCGTATGATTTCCAAGAATAAAAGCTCTATTATCTGCAAATATGCCGTAACCATAGCGGCTTATCTGTGACACACGCTCGGCATAGGCTGCTTTAAAATCGTGATTGGTGCAATAATAGGCGGGCAAAAAACCATCATACCCCAGCGCTTCGCGCAGCGTCTGCGACGAAAGACGGCTCATTTCTTCCAGAAGCGAAAGCTCCTGATCAAGACATTCCTTTATCAGTGGAGAAATCGGTTGTTGCTCTGCGGCGCGTAACATATACAGGTTTTCATCCCGCAACACCAAATTCAACAGGTAGTCCGACAGGTTATCACCTTTTTCATATAAAGCCGCTATAAACAGTGAATAATAGGAAATGCCATCATTTCCATCTGCTTCCAGCAGCTGCATCAGATTCATAAGCACTGCGTCCTCTAAAAGCTTGCGGAATATAACCATCCCACGCAGACGAACGCTTAAAGAGTAATATATCGGCATCGCGAACAGTCCTTTTTCTAGATAATATTACTATATTACCCCAGATGTATTTTTCTGTAAAGCATGTTTAGCTATTTTCTTTTTTAAACCCTCATGCTATGCTATAATAATTGTTATGCGCACACGCGCTTTTATTTTTGCCCTGCTTGCTCGCGTGGCCTAAAAGCGCAACCTCAGGGCATATTCGACATCTCTTATCAGCTTTATGGAGGCTCTTGGCATGAAAATAATAGATGCGCACCTGCATATGAAGAAGACTGAGGGCTTTGATGCCCTTTGCCGTGAATGCGGTCATAAAAACGATTTTTCACACTTGATGGCGTGTTTTAAACAGGAACAGATTTCCGGCTGTGTGGTGATGGGTACCGGCCTGTTGGAGGGTAACCCCTGCCGACCAGGGCTTTTTGACCTCACGGGCCCCGCGGATGTGAAAGCCTATCAATACCCGCCCTCGGTTGGTTTTTGTATTGGGGTGGATCCCGAAGGGCTGCGTAAAGGAAACTTAGAAAAAACGCTTACTTCTTACCGTGAGGCAATTGCTTGCCCAAGCTGTGTTGGATTTAAGATTTATTTGGGGTACCGTCCTTTTTATGCCGACGACAGCCTGTACCATCCGGTGTATGAGTTGGCGGCAGAGTACGATCTGTCCATAGCTTTTCACACCGGAGACACAGCCAACCCCACTGGCAGACTAAAATTTTCTCATCCACTGACGGTGGATGAGGTGGCGGTGCGCTATCCCGATCTCCGCCTGGTACTATGCCATTTTGGTAACCCGTGGATGCTTGACGCCGCTGAGGTGGCTAAGAAAAACTCGAATGTTTATGTCGAGCTTTCCGGCCTTGCAACGGGCATTCCAGATGCAACCGCGTTTAGAGAGCGCTACAAGGGTTATGTCGATCAACTTGAAACCTGGCTTCGCTATCTTGACCGGTGGGATCGCGTGCTTTATGGCTCGGACTGGCCGCTGGTTAATCTGCATGCCTACATTGCGCTCATTCAATCGTTTGTGCCACAGAGTGAATGGGAAAAAGTGTTTTACCAAAACGCATTGAACGCTTATCCGCGTCTTAAAACTTTGTTATAGCTTTGATTTTCAAGAATATTTTTAAATAAACTGACCTTCTCAAAAGCGTTTATGTGGATTTTTCGGCGATTTAGTATCAATTGTTTTGCCGGTAGAATACCATATAAAAGATAGCTGTGAGGAGGTCTTTTAGTGATAAAAACACATCTGACGCGCTTCTATTTGAGCGCAAACACGCCGCTGGGATTTGTTTCACGGTTAAATATGCTTTGCGACGCCGACAGATTTTCCCGCATTCTTTTACTCAAGGGCGGAACAAGAAAAAGGCGGGCCGAACTGATAAGCTTCGCGGCTAAAGCGGCCGATGCGGCGGGGCATTGCGTCCACCTTGTAGCTTCGGTCGATTCCGCAAGCGCGCCAGAAGCGGCCTATTGGGGTGATACCGCCCTTATAGACAGCGCACATCCTCATGTCATTGAGCCGCGCTATCCGGGTGTAGTGGAAGAAATTCTGTGGCTGGGTGACTGTTTTGACACCGAAAAATTGCGCCAAAACAAACCCACCATTATTGCGCTAACCGACAAGGAAGAACGTCTACGCGAGCAATCGCGTCGCTATTTGTGTGCGGCTGACGCCCTGTGTAACGATAACTATCGCATAGCACTGGAGGCTACCAATCTTGAAAAAATAGAGCGACAGGCAGACCGTATTGCCGATAAAGCTTTTAAAGGCCAAAAGTCGGTTGAAGAGGTTCGCATTTATTCAGATGGCTACCAACTGCTACCGGAGCTTTCGTCGATGGATAATATCAAGAATGTTGTACTCCTTGAAGATGAATATGGGCCATCGTCTGGCCTGTTGCTAAAGGCACTGCATAAGCGTGCCTTAAACTGCAATTGTCATGTCATCTGCGGCTATAGTCCCTTGGCGCCGTTTGAGCGGCTTGAGCAGCTGATTTTCCCTGAATTGTCGCTGGCATTTTTGACAGCTAATGAGCGGTTGATGGTAACCTGCGAGCCACAGCGCATCATCAACGCGCGGCGGTTTACCAATAAAGAAATTCTGGCAACTCATAAGAACCGAATCGCATTTAACCGCAAAGCAGCACGGCAGATGTTCCAACAATCCCACAGCCTGCTAAAGAGTGCGCAAAAGGTGCATGCCCAACTGGAACTTTTCTATGACGGTGCGCTGGATCAGGCACGTTTTAATCAGCTTTGCGAACGGGCTACCGCGGTAGTTTGATAGTCAACTCATACTTACTGCATAAAATCAAGAGCGCAAAAGTTTTGGCCTGCTTTTAGCATTTGTGCTCTGTTAGTAGACACGCCGAGCAATTGTATAAAATGTTAGTTGACATAGGATATAAAAATATGATATTTTTAAAAGCAGTATATTTTTTATGATCTTATATTGAATAATGGTAGAGGTGCGGTGTTTAAGAGTATCCCGGCGAAATTGGACGACAGGCCATCGGGAAAAAGGAACCACCGCCGAAGCAAAAAAAGCATTGTCGGGCTTTTGCGCTGGGGCGCCACAGAATATGGGGCGCACTGTCACGGGTGTGGAGGGCTATCATTTGCTAAACGGGGGTTTAATTTTCCCCCTTTTTGCAACGCAGCATGCCATCCGGTGTGCTGCGTTTTTATTTTGATGCAAATCATTTTAGCCAAAAAACAGAAAAGGAAGTGCATATTATGGAAGCAGTCTCGGTTGGTTGGTTATCAATTCTCCCGCCCATTATCGCAATTGGGCTTGCGCTTATCACAAAAGAGGTTATCTCCTCGCTCCTGATTGGTATTCTTTCGGGCACACTGATCTATACGGCCTCAATAGGCGGCAATCTGGTGGTGGACACCCTTAAAAATACCTTCACCCTGATGGGCAACCGCTTTGATCTGAATATTATTCTGTTTCTTGCGCTGGTCGGCGCATTGGTCACGCTGATTACCATGGCGGGCGGCTCTCGCTCTTACGGGGCGCTGATGAACAAAAAACTCAAGAGTAAGGGGAGCGCTATGCTGGCCACTGGCGGCCTTGGCGCGCTCATTTTCATCGACGACTACTGCAACTGCCTCACAGTGGGCACCGTCATGAGACCGGTTACTGACCGGTTTCAAATGTCACGCGCAAAGCTCGCATACATAATCGACGCGACCGCGGCACCAGTCTGCATTATCGCACCGATTTCAAGTTGGGGTGCCGCCGTTATATCTTCGCTCCCTGAAGAAAGCCATATCTTTGACAGTGGCATTCACGCGATGGTTTCGACCATTCCGTTTAACCTCTATGCTCTTTTGTCCATCTTGATGTTGATTGCACTTTCAATCACCAATCTCGATTTTGGCCCGATGGCAAAGGCAGAGGCCAGGGCAAAGAAGGGCGATCTTGGCGCAATAGACGTCTCCCTGGGCGAGGGTACCAAAATTTCGGAAAGGGGAAATATCTGGGATTTGATTCTCCCCGTTATCGTGTTAATCGTGGTTTCTGGCCTAGCCATGCTAGAAAACGGTGGTTATTTTGAGGGTGGCATGACGCTTGCCGAAGCATTCGGCAACTGCTCCTCCGGCCCCGCACTGGTACTCGGCTCCTTTGTGGCACTTGTCTGGGCGTTTGTTCAGTTTGTACCACGTAAACTGATGACCGCTCGAGAGTTTATGGGTGGCATCACCGAAGGCATTAAGTCCATGGTTCCAGCCGATATCATTCTTGTGCTTGCATGGACCATTTCTGGCGTCTGCCGCGACTTGCTGATGACCGGTGACTTTGTCGGGCTGGTCGTTCAAGAGAGCAATATTCCCATTGCTATTCTTCCTGCCATCACCTTCGCTATTGCTGCGGCACTCTCTTTCTCAATGGGCACTTCGTGGGGCACCTTCGGCATCCTGATTCCGATTGTATTTGCCATCTGCGAGGCGGTTGCGCCGTCGCTTATCATCCCCGTTCTGGCTGCTTCACTGGCAGGTTCGGTGTTTGGTGACCATTGCTCGCCAATTTCGGACACTACAATCATGGCGTCTGCGGGGGCCGGCTGCGATCATATCGAGCATGTCTCCACCCAGATTCCCTATTGTCTCTTAGTGGCGGCTTGTTGCTTTGTCGGATATCTGGTAGCTGGCTTTAGTAACGGCAATCTGTTGCTCACGCTGGGCGTTTCAATTTTGATGTTGTTTGGCCTGTTGGTGATATTACATTTCAAATTCGGTTCTGCTGAATAGAACATAGCTAAAAGCAGCGCGCTACGTTAGGTAGTGCGCTGTTTTTGAAGATTCTGCAATATTTTCCTGCCAATATGCTACCATATAAACAGTAAGTCTCAAGGTAGTAGGGGGTATGACAGCATGAGAAAAACAGATGATTTGAGAACCATCAAGCGCTCGGTACTGCGAAAGCGGCTTGGAGAATGTTATTATTCGTTTTTGCGCTACCTGCTATGGCTTTCACCAAAATATCGTTTTGCAAAAAAGCGGAAAACAGATTTATGGTTACCTTATGCGCATACTAAACACCAAACAATACTGTTACGCCAATTACAAGGGGTCGACATGCAGCTCCAACACAATAAGATTATAAATTTGCGGCTGGCTACAAAACTGCTTGACGGCGTTCTTGTGTATCCCGGAGAAACCTTTAGCTACTGGCGACTGATTGGTAAGCCGACGCGAGCCAAGGGATATGTAGACGGCATGGTTCTATCCTGCGGTAAGATCATGGCCGGGGTGGGGGGCGGACTATGCCAGCTCTCAAACCTGCTTTACTGGATTACGCTGCACACACCCCTTACCATTGTTGAACGGCACCGTCACGGGTATGACGTTTTTCCAGACGCCAACCGCACCCAACCGTTTGGCAGTGGCGCAACCTGTTTTTATCCCCACGGTGATTTGATGATAACCAATTACACCAGTGATATATTCCAGCTGTCGGTTACTGTCGATGAGGAGTTTTTACACGCAGCGTGGTACTCGAACGAGCGGCCGGTTTGTTGCTATGAAATTATTGAAAAAGACCCCCTCATGAAAAGCGAGTGGTGGGGCGGATTCAGCCGTCACAATGCACTTTACCGCCGCAGCTTTGATTTAAACGGTATTTTTCTGAGTGAAGAGTTCCTTGTTGAAAACCATGCTATGATGATGTATGAGCCGTTTCTGGCTGAAAACAGCACATCTGATGGAAAGCCATATATTAAATGACGCGACAAAGAGGGCGGAGGATATGCCTCCGCCCTCTTTATCATACAGCCATAAATAGCGGCTTTTTAAATTACAACCAAAGAAAGCCACCTCAACAGCCTCCAACAGTAGATCTCGGCAACAAACTGTTTTTAAAGCTTTCTGTAGCCGGTCTTGGCATCAACGAGGTTTTTCAAAGGTTTCTCCTGAATGAAAGCGGTGAGATTTTCCGCAAATAGTCCAATCAGCCTGTTGTGGGTCTCCGGCAATGAAAAGCCTCCCGAGACATGCGGCGTTATGATAAGATTTTCTGTCTGCCAAAGGCGACTTTCGGCAGGCAGCGGTTCAGGAACCGTCACGTCCAGCGCGGCGCCCGACAGCTTGCCGGCATCCAGTGCATCGCAAAGTGCGTCGGCATCCACTGCACTACCACGGCCAATGTTGATGAGTACTGCTCCGGGCTTCATTTTTGCGATGCGCTCAGCATTCATTAAGCCTTGTGTTTGCGCTGTCTGGGGCAAGCAGAGCGCCACCGTATCAGCTAAGGGCAACAGTTCGTCTATTTTGTCCGAGAGATAAAGCTCGTCCACAAAGTCAGGTTTATCAAGACCAGAGCGGCGTACACCGATCACTTTTGCGTTAAACGCCTTGACACGTTTGGCAAATTCGCTGCCGATATCGCCCAGGCCAATAACCAGCACGGTAGAATTCCAAATAGAGCGCACTTCGCCAAGATTTCCCCAAAGATTTTTGCGTTGTTGATCTCGGTAAAGATGTAGCTTTTTGTTAAGCGACAGTAGTACACTTACCATATATTCCGAAATGGCCAAGCCATAGGAGCCAGTGGCGTTGGCCAAAAATACCTCCTGAGACAGCACACCTTCAGCGGCGTAGCTATCCGAACCGGCAGAGCCTAGCTGCAATAACCGGAGAGACTGAGCATTTTTTAGACTATCAATGGGCGGGTTGCCTAAAATAACTTCGGCGGAGGCCAACTGCTGCTCACTGATCTCGCCAGGCTCACAGTAAACGAATTTCGCGCTTGGGGCACAGCGTTCAAGCAGTACTCGCTGTTTGGTATTTACAGAAACCAGGACTAAAATATTTGCAACGTTGCGCATGAGCTCATTCCTCCAAAATATATGTTAAAAGCGGGGAAGATGGTTGCGCAGACAACCTTCTTCCCCATAGTTTACCACTAAATTTTCTCTAAATCAAATTGCAATTTCAGCGGCAATATATTTACCCATCTCATTGCAGCCGATCTTTCTGCCGCCCTCAGACATAATATCCGCCGTGCGCAAGCCCTTATCGAGAACGCTTTCAACAGCAGCTTCAATGGCATCAGCCTCTTTATTCATGTCAAAGGAATATCGTAGCAACATCGCTGCCGAGAGAATTGTACCGATGGGGTTTGCAATATCCTTTCCCGCAATATCCGGGGCCGAACCGTGAATCGGCTCATAGACGCCAAACGAATCGGAACGCAGGCTGGCCGAGGGCATCATGCCGATAGAACCGACAATCTGACTGGCCTCATCCGAAAGAATATCTCCGAACATATTTTCGGTGACGATGACGTCAAACTGTGCCGGATCGCGCACCAGCTGCATGGCGGCGTTATCCACCAGAATATCGGAAAGCGCCACATCCTCATATTCCGCAGCAATGGCGTGCACACGTTCTTTCCAAAGGCGCGAGGAATCAAGCACGTTGGATTTTTCGACCGATGCCAGCTTTTTACCACGCTTTCTTGCCGCTTCAAATCCCACGCGCAGAATGCGGTCGATCTCCTGTTCGGAATAAACCAGCACATCGCGCGCGACGCGCTGTCCATTTTCAACTGTTGTCTCGTGTGCGCCGAAATAAATACCGCCTGTCAGCTCACGTACAATCATGATGTCGATACCCTGCGCGACAATCTCGGTTTTAAGCGGGCAGGCATACGCTAATTGCGCATGCAACTTGGCCGGTCGCAGATTGGCGAAAAGACCTAACGCCGCGCGCATCTGCAACAGTCCCCTCTCGGGGCGAATTTCCTTGGGGACGCCCTCCCATTTTGGGCCGCCAACAGATCCGAGCAGGATGGCATCAGCGCTTTCACAGCTTTCACGAGTTGCAGCCGGAAATGGCTCACCGTGGCGGTCTATGGCACAGCCACCAAAATCGGCAAAGGCGAATTCAAACGTATGTCCGAATTTTTTTGCAACGGCCTGCAGCGCCAGCACGCCCTGTGCCGTAATCTCAGGGCCGATGCCGTCGCCCTGTAAAACAGTGATCTTTTTCACAGCCATTCAGTTGCCCTCCTGTACCGCAATCGCGCTCATCAGGCCGTTTTGGTTGATAATATCCTTGATAAACTGGGGGAAGGGCTCAGCCTGATACTGTTCATTCCGGGTGATATTGGTGATGACGCCGGTGTCGAAGTCGATAGCAACCTCGTCTCCGGCCTGAATCTTGTCGGACGCCTCTTCACACTCGAGGATAGCGAGGCCGATGTTGATAGCGTTACGGTAAAAGATGCGGGCAAAGGTCTTGGCGATAACGCAGGAAATACCAGAGGCCTTAATCGCGATGGGTGCATGCTCACGCGAAGAACCGCAGCCAAAATTGTACCCACCAACTATAATATCGTTGGGCTTGACCTTTTTAATAAACTCAAGGTCAATGTCTTCCATGCAATGGGCAGCCAGCTCCTGATGATTAGGTGTATTGAGGTAACGGGCCGGAATGATGACGTCGGTATCGATGTTGTCGCCGTATTTATGTGCAAAACCTTTTGTATTCATGGCAATCTCTCCTTTTAAAGCTTGTTGGGGTCGGCAATTTTGCCCATAACAGCCGAAGCGGCTGCGACCTCGGGACTGGCGAGATAAACCTCGCTCTTCGGGTGACCCATGCGGCCGACGAAATTGCGGTTGGTGGTGGAAACACAGCGCTCACCCTCAGCAAGAATACCCATGTAACCCCCGAGGCAGGGTCCGCAAGTGGGGGTGGAAATGACACACCCTGCATCGAGGAAGATGTCGGAATAGCCCAGTTTCATGCACTCACGATAAATCTGCATGGTAGCGGGAATGATAATGGTTCGACAGTCCTTGGCAACATGGCGGCCTTTGAGAATTTTGGCGGCCGCGGCCATATCTGAGATACGACCATTTGTGCAGGAACCGATGACGACCTGATCAATTTTGACATCGCCGACCTCGCCGATGGTGCGAGTATTCTCGGGTAGGTGCGGAAAGGCGACCGTCGATTTGATGCTAGAGAGGTCGATGTCATAAACTGCGTCGTACTGCGCGTCGGGGTCGGGTGCATAAGTTTTAAAGGGACGGTTTACTCTTGCGTTGACATACTCAAGCGTCACGCCATCCACCTCGAAGATGCCGTTTTTTCCACCTGCTTCAATCGCCATGTTTGCAATACACAAACGGTCGTCGATGGTGAGGTTTTTAAGGCCTTCGCCGCCGAACTCCATCGACTTATACAGTGCGCCGTCCACACCGATCATTCCGATGATATGCAGAATCACGTCCTTGCCGCTGACGTTTTCCGAAAGCTTTCCGATCAGGTTAAAGCGTAGCGCCGAGGGCACCTTAAACCACGCTTCTCCAGTTGCCATACCCGCAGCCATATCGGTGGATCCTACGCCGGTGGAAAATGCGCCGAGCGCACCATAGGTGCAGGTATGCGAGTCGGCGCCGATGCAGGTCTCACCCGGGGCGATTAGACCCTTTTCGGGCAGTAGCGCATGTTCAACGCCCATATCGCCAACGTCGAAGAAATTTTTGACTTTATGCTGGCGGGCAAAACTCCGACAGGTTTTTGCCTGTTCTGCCGCTTTAATATCCTTGTTGGGAATAAAGTGATCGAGTACTATAGAGATTTTATTTACATCAAAAACCGAATTAAATCCTGCTTTATTAAATTCGTTGACTGCAACCGGAGTTGTAATGTCGTTGCCGAGCACCATATCCAGCTTGGCGCGTATTAGTTGTCCGGCCTTTACCGAGTCCAGCCCTGCGTGGGCGGCGAGAATCTTTTGCGTCATTGTCATGCCCATTGTGTGTTTCCTCCTAAATACGTGTTTCATGATGTTTAACTGAAGAGACGGACGTTTATGGGAGCATTTAAGCAGCGGCAGGGAAGAGGGGATTCATAAAATCAGCCGCCCCGGACTCTTTCTTTTGCTATGCGTGCATCGGATTTTCCTGCTCGTCTATTTTTAGATAAACAAAAAAGCCGCAATCATCCTTTGACTTTCAAAGGACGAAAGCAGCAAACCTTTCGCGGTACCACCCTTGTTGATGCGTTACGCACCCGCTCTGCCCAGCATCGGCTACACTCTATCAGAGCTTATGCAGCGAATCCGGTCCCATTGGTAACGGGCGGGAATCCCGTCCTTCCTTGCGGTGGAATTCCGCTCAGTCGGCCGCTCAGGGGTGAGATTGCAGAAGCACAGGCACCGCCTTTCACCAACCGGCGGCTCTCTGAAGCTTGTGTTGGGGTCTGCAAATTCCCCGTCAATGCGATTTTTAATATAACAGCATGATACCGATTTTATAATAGCTTGTCAAGACCCGAATAGAATTCTTTATAATCACCCAACAAATCTGCCTGTAAGGCCTATAATTCATAGCAAATCACTTGCTTTTTGTTTATTTTTATTATTTTATCTGTTGCAATGGTGCGCCAATGGCGTTGAACTGGAAGAGTTGTCAAATCATATTGCTTGCAAAACAGAAAAAAATACGTCATAATAAGACTAAAAACGAGCCTATTAATTCAGAAAGGAGAGGGAGCATGTCTGTTACAGGGTTTTTAGGGCAGTATCAGAAGCAGGAGCTGCGGCAAAATATATCGATGCAGCAGATACAGTATGTCACCCTTCTTCAGATGAATATTCAGGAGCTAAACGAGCGGCTAAATGAGCTTCAGGTTGAAAATCCGCTCATTGATGTGTTGACCCCCGATCGTAGCTCTACGCAGGAAGAAACAAATCTGTTGGCGACAGCGCAATGGCTTGTATCAAAGCCTGTATTGCGTCCGGATGAAGACCCCGCCGACTATAACGCCGATCATCGGCAAGAGCCGGCGCTTCAAAGTGATGACCCATATGATCTGCAGGCTTATCTGAGAAATCAGTTTGATTTTAGCCTGACGCGGGTAGAGCTGTCTATTCTGGAAAAGCTGATTTATTCTCTCGACGAAAACGGCTATCTTGCCATAACTGCCGAGCAGGCTGCGCAATCCTTCAATGTCGATCTGGTGTTAGCGCAAGAGGCGATCGCTTATCTCAAAACGCTTGATCCGCCTGGTATCGGCGCAAATAATCTGGCTGAAACGCTGACGATTCAGCTTGACCGGCTCGGCGTTGACGACCCGCTGGCTTATCGTTTGGTCGAGGACTATTTACAGGAGCTGCCGCGTGGGCATTTTCAGAAAATTGCCGGCGCGCTTGGCTGTTCGGCGCAAAAGGTGCGCGAACTCTACGAGCTGATCAAAACACTCCAGCCCCGCCCGGCCTACTGTTTTGGTGACCGTCCGGCGGTCTATATTCTGCCTGATGTCACCGTCACGGAAACGGACGGCGTACTTTCCTGCCAATATAATGATCGCTTCAGCGCCAACATCAATATCAACCGCAGCTATCTTTCGCTTTGTGACAAGGGTGACGAGGTTAAGGACTATGTCGAGCGCAAGCTTTCTCAGGCGATGTGGGTGGCAAAAGCGATCAAAACTCGGCGTGACACGATCGAACAGATTGCAAACGCCATTGTACGCCGACAAAAGGATTTCTTTTTGCGCGACGGCGATATTCTTCCGTTGCGCTTACAGGACATCGCGGGTGAATTGGGTGTGCATGAATCCACCGTCAGTCGATCAGTTAACGGCAAGTATATCGAATGTAAATATGGCGTTTTCCCCTTTAAGCATTTCTTTTCGCGTGCGCTGCCCGATGACGCGGGTGGTCAGGGTACGGGCAGCCGTTCGGTCAAGGATCAGATTAAAAGCCTAATAGAAGCCGAAGATCCACGCCGCCCCTTATCCGACAGCGCGTTGGTATCACTGCTTGAAAAGGATAGGACGGTCATTGCACGCCGAACGGTAGCAAAATACCGCGAAGAGCTTGGCATTCCATCGTCCTCGCTGCGCAGAAAAAACCCATAGATTAAGTATAAAAGGAGACTTTTTGATATGAGATACGAAGGTGATGTTTACCGTCCGCCAAGTGAAGCACACAGCCTGATTATTCAGCTTACCATCGGCTGCGCTCGTAACACCTGTACCTTTTGCACCATGTATAAGCGCAAGACCTTCCGTGTGAGACCACTGGCTGATGTTATAGCCGACCTAGAGGAGGTCAGCCAAAGCCACCGCCTGGACGTCGACCGAATTTTTCTTGCAGACGGCGATGCGCTCGTTGTCAAAACAGAGGATATTATCACAATTCTCGATAAGGCTTACGCGTTGTTTCCACGCCTTGAGCGCATCACAATGTACGGTGCCGCACAGGATGTGCTTCTTAAATCTCACGAGGAGCTGGTGTCCCTCAGAGAGCATGGGCTAGAGATGGTCTATATCGGCGCCGAATCGGGCAGTGACGAAATTTTGCAGGATGTCAAAAAAGGGGTCACTGCTGCCGAGATTACCGAGGCCTGTCTGCGGCTAAAGGCGGCGGGTCTGAAGGTTTCGATGACGCTGATCACCGGTCTCGGCGGACGGCCCAAAACGCGCGAGCATGCCATCATGTCGGCGAAGCTAGTTACGGCTACAAAGCCAGATTATCTCGGCCTATTGACGCTGCACCTCGAGGCAGGCACGCCACTGGCGCAGGATTATCTCGAGGGGCGGTTTGACATTCTCTCCCCACTGGAGTATCTGCAGGAGCAAAAACTGTTTTTGGAATCGGTGGATAGCGAGGGCACAGTGTTACGCTCGAACCACATTTCCAATTATGTGGCACTGGCCGGTGTCTTGAACCGTGACCGCCAGAAGATGATAAATCAACTCCAGCACGCGCTTGAAAACGGTAAAATACGCCCTGAGCGCTACAGAAGATTATAGACACTTAAAAAGCAGCGGCCGTTTGTTAATCTCCGGCCGCTGCTTTTATTAAGTTTTACCACACGGCACATCGGAAAAGTCCCGTCAGACATTTTATCTATGCTTTAAAAACAGCCATACCCCCAGCGCAATTAGCGCTACCGCGCCAAAACCAGCCATAACAATAATGGGCCATATCTTGCCCGCCACAAAAATGGCCGTAGGACCATCCGCACCGCCAATAATCCCGATAGAACTCGCGTCCATATATTAGTACCTCCGATTTTATTTTTAAATTTAGTTGTTAAGTGTTCCTCAATATTGTTGCGCTTATGAAGCCCCACCTACTACAACGTAGCCTTTGCTTAACTTTTCGCTTCTTAATCTAATTTATACAACATCGGCTTGCGTGCCTGATAAACAGTCTGATAAGAAAAGCCTGCAGCACGCAAAAGCGCCTGTCCTTCTACGATACCGCGTCCAATGTTGGTTGCGATGTGCGCATCTGAGCCCAGCACGACCATTTCGCCCCCACATTCCTTAAACAGCTTTAATTCCCACAGGTCGGGCATGGCGCGTGCCTTTGGATTGCGGTAAAGACCCGAGGTGTTTAATTCCAGAGCTTTACCATTTTTAGCCAGCGTGGTAAACAACTCGCGCAACTGCGGCTCAAAATTTTGCACTGGAGGAACCTCCTTGCCATATCCCATATATCGGTAGGCGTAAGTGATATGAGCCAACACATCGAAGGTATCCGTCTTGGCGAGTTGCAGCATCTCCGCAAAATATCGGCCAAGCAAGACCTTTTGATCATTAGTTTTTTTCTGTAAAAAATAAAAATCCTCTGTTTGATACAGGTTGTGGAGCGAACCGAGCACCACGTCATAGTCGAAAAGCGCCAAAACCTGCTGCGCCATTGTCATATCGTGAGTCGCCTGTCCCAGTTCTACCCCATGAAACAGCTTCAATCGGCCTTTAAAAAGCGCCCGCACCTGCTTAATCTCCGCCGCTGCCGCTGATAACCTCTCGCGCCAGTCGGATACTACATACGCACCAAGGTCGCAGTGATCGGTTACCGCAATACCACGTAGCCCCGCTTTAATAGCAGCCTCACACATGGTTTGAATCGTTTCGCTGCCATCGAAAGAATGATGGGAATGCGTATGCCCGTCATAAATTATTGCCGCCATTTATGTGCCTCCTTGCTAAATTGCCGTTTTTATGGGTAAGCGATATGCCCTTTCATGACGGCTTGTCCGCCTAAAGTGGCAGCTTTTCGTGATCAAACCGCTGGCATACCGGTATAATTGTCTTAAAGCAATTATACCACATAATCAGCTCATACAGTAGTACAACCCGCCTAAAAGCTAATAACAGCATCTAAGATTATAAACCTTGCTATTTTAACGCTATAAGCAAGTGAAATAACCCAATAATTACAATCAAATCTTCCATATTGATTTTATAACTTTACTATGCGAAAATAGAATAAAACAAAAAGAAAGGGAGATGTCCAATGGATTGCTCCAAGCTGCTTGACAATTTTAAGAACCATGGTTTTTCGGTTAAATACTTTGAAACCGCCGCCGAGGCAAGTTCCTATTTGGCAGGCGCCCTTAAAGGGGAGACTATCGGTTTTGGCGGATCGGTCACTCTGAAAGATATGGGCCTTTACGATCTACTCGCTAACGAAAACACCGTCTGCTGGCATTGGAAAACGCCTGGCGACAGAGAGCGCTATGCCGAATTTACAACGTATATCACCTCCGCCAATGCCGTGGCGGAAACCGGTGAGTTGGTCAATATCGACGGTACGGGCAACCGCGTTGCATCCACCCTTTATGGCCCCAAAAAGCTTTATTTTGTCTGCGGCATCAACAAGATTACACCCGATCTCACCACAGCGATCGACCGCGCGCGAAATGTAGCGGCGCCGGCAAATGCCAAGCGGCTCGGATATAAAACGCCCTGTGCTGTAACCGGAAAATGTCATGACTGCAACAGCCCGGAGCGAATCTGCCGGGGCATGGTGATCCACATGCGGCCTATAAACAATTTTGAATGCACCGAGGTAATAATTGTCGGTGAGATTTTAGGTTTTTAGAGCGAAAAAGCGGCGCGGGGAATTGTTTTGCCGCGCTGTTTTATGTTATGATATAAAGCGTTTAATATAAGGGGCAATTCGTACCCACGCCCTATTTTAAGGAGGAATCTGCTCATGAATGCTGTTATAACCGTAGTCGGGCATGACACCGTAGGCGTTCTTGCAAAAGCGGCCGGTATCTGCGCCACACATAATGCGAATATCATCGACGTTACCCAAACTGTTATGGGTGACTTTTTCTCAATGGTTATGCTCGCCGATATTTCTAAACTTTCCTGCGATTTTGCGCTGCTTTCTGAAGAGATGCAGGCATCGGTCAAGGAAATGGGCCTTATTGCGCATGTCATGCACGAGGATATTTTCAACGCCATGCATCGCATATAAGGAGAAGGGGAACCTATGCTGAACATCAACGACATTCTTGAAACAGTGCAGATGATTCAGGACGAATGCCTGGATATCCGCACAATAACAATGGGTATCTCGCTGCTAGACTGTGCAGACAACGACATCGACCGCTCCTGCCAAAAGGTTTATGACAAGATCACCCGTCTGGCCAAAGACCTTGTCAAAACTGGTCAGGATATCGAGCGTATGTACGGTATTCCGATTATCAACAAACGCGTTGCGGTAACCCCCATCGCGGTGCTGGCGGGTGTTTCGGGTGGAGACCCGGTCAAATATGCCCACGCGCTGCAAAAAGCGGCGAATACCATCGGCGTCAACTTTATCGGTGGCTATTCTGCACTGGTGCAGAAAGGATTTTCGGCGGGCGATTTAGAGCTGATCCGCTCGATTCCACGCGCCATGGCCGAAACCGACCTGTTGTGTTCGTCGATCAACGTCGGCTCCACCAAGGCGGGCATCAACATGGACGCGGTCGAGCTGATGGGCCGCATCGTCAAGGAAACTGCCGCGCTCACCGCAGAGCGCCAGTCCATCGGCTGCGCAAAGCTCGTGGTTCTGTGCAACGCACCGGAGGATAACCCCTTCATGGCAGGCGCTTTCCACGGCATCAGTGAACCGGACTGCATTATAAACGTCGGCGTTTCGGGCCCCGGCGTTGTTCGCGCGGCGCTTGCCCGCGCGAGTGCCGACCTACCTATTAACCAAATTGCCGACATCGTTAAGAAAACCGCTTTTAAGATCACCCGCATGGGTCAGCTTGTCGGAGCTGAAGCTTCTGAACGATTAGGCGTTCCATTTGGCATCATCGATCTCTCGCTTGCGCCCACCCCCGCGGTTGGCGATTCGGTGGCACATATTTTGGAGGAAATGGGCTTGGAACGTTGTGGCGCCCCCGGTACCACAGCCTGTCTGGCGCTTTTAAACGACGCGGTCAAAAAGGGTGGCGTCATGGCCTCCGGACGTGTTGGTGGCCTTTCAGGCGCGTTCATTCCAGTTTCGGAGGATGCAGGCATGATGGATGCCGCCAGAGTGGGCGCGCTTTCACTCGAAAAGCTCGAAGCTATGACTTCGGTCTGTTCGGTGGGCCTTGACATGATTATGCTGCCGGGCGACACCACTGCCGAGACTATCTCAGGAATCATCGCAGATGAAGCGGCCATTGGCATGGTCAACCAGAAAACCACCGCCGTTCGCGTCATTCCCGCAGCGGGTTATAAAGTTGGAGACGAACTCAACTTTGGCGGTCTCTTAGGCGGCGGGCCGGTCATGCCGGTCAATGGCTTCTCACCCGAGAAAATGATCCATCGCGGCGGCTACATCCCCGCGCCGATGCACAGCCTGAAAAACTAAAGGGGCGAAAACTTTTATGGAATGGATCTTAGCTTCCCTAATAGCGACCGTTACTGCCTATCTGATGGGCAGTATCAACTGTGCCGTGCTGTTTTCCACTTTGTTTTACGGCGACGATGTGCGCCGTCATGGCAGTGGCAACGCCGGAACAACCAATATGCTACGCACCTATGGCGCAAAGGCGGCAGCTTTGACTTTTGCAGGGGATATTTTGAAGGGTGTTTTTGCCGTCATGTTGGGGCGTTTGCTCTTCTCTCTTTTTGGGGCAACGGCTCAGCAGACCTATGGCGCCTATCTATCTGGCTATGTCGCTATTTTGGGGCATATGTATCCGCTGTATTTCCGCTTTAAAGGTGGTAAGGGCGTTGCGACCGGATTAGGTGCAGTGTGCGCCATCAACCCACCGGTATTTGGAGTGGTATTCACTGCAGGCATTATCATTGCGGGGGTCTCGGGCTTTGTTTCGTTGGCGTCACTTTCGGGTGCGGTGCTGTTTCCGTTGTTGCTGGCGGGCAGCATGCTTTTAAAAGACGGCACTGTTGCACCTATGGAATTATTACTAGCCTGCGGTATTGCACTGTTGGTTATCTATAATCATCGCGAGAATATCAAACGGTTGCTAAGCGGTACCGAAAATAAATTCTATAAGAAAAAGTAACTCTGATCCATTAAAACCAATAACCTTGTAATTTGCTTTTGAAGATTAAGGGCTGTAATCTATAATATTACACACAATCTAATAATTCAGAGCAGATTGATAGCCTTTAAGACGGTTGCCCCACAGTTAAAAACTGTGGGGCTTTTTAATGGGCTCGGGTTAGCTCTTCGATAAGTAAACCACCCTACCATCGTCAGTGCTTTAAAAGCGCTTATAGATGCAAAAACGCCCGGACATAAAGTCCGGGCGTTTTCTCTCGGGGTTTGCTCCCGCCGCAAAACCGAAAGCCACAAGGGCCTTAGGCGGCGATTGCACCAAAGGGCTACTGTTAAGCAGCAACCAAACGAGAAGGTAAATTACTGGAGCAGCTGCAGAACCTGCTGGGGCTGCTGGTTGGCCTGAGCAAGCATCGCCTGAGCGGCCTGAGAAAGAACGTTGTTCTTCGTGTAGGCCATCATTTCCTTCGCCATGTCGGTATCGCGGATACGCGCCTCGGCAGAGGTCAGGTTCTCAGTGGTGGTAGCCAGGTTGTTAACGGTGTACTCAAGGCGGTTCTGGATGGCACCGAGGTCAGCACGGGTGCTGGATACGGTGTTGATAGCCGCCTTAATCTTATCAATGGAGTTGGTGGCATTGCTTTCGGTGCTGATGTCGACATTTTCGAGACCCAGCGAAGTGGTGTTCATGTTGTCGACCTTGACGGTGAGACGCTGGGAAGCAGTATCGCCGATCTGCAGACCGAGACCGCCGCCGTTGGAGGTAACATTGAGGTTAGTGCCGTCATATGCAACTGAGACATTATCGACTCCGGCTGCATCAAGCGCAGCCTGAAGGTTCTTAGTGGTAGCGGCATAGCCGGTAGCATCAGCGGTGGCGCCGAGCTCTACACCTACAGTGCCTTTGGGTGCAGGTACGGTAGAACCATTAGCGATAAATGTAAAGGTTTTGCCATTAATGGAAATGCTATCGCCTGCCGCAATAGTTCCAGCAAAGGTCTTGCCATTGCCGGCACCTTCTACGCTCACTGCATCAGTTACAGGGTTGTCGCCCAATACATCTGCCGTAGTATCGGTGGTTGAAATGCCAGTGACAACCGGCGCATCAGCACCGGTCGCCTTACTGGTGAGAACCAGATTGCCACCAGAGGCCGAAACATCAAACAGATTCGAAACGGAGTCATCCTTGGCTAGCGCTTCCTTTATGGCATCCAGGTTAGCGGCGGCAGAGGTATCAGAAGTTGTATATGCTACATTAATATTCTTAGATGTACCATCGTTGTCCGTATAGGTGATGGTAAATGTAGCATCTGCTCCAGCGTCGCCAGCACCGATAGTGTCGCTGGTGAACGTGGAAGCAGCTGCCTTGATGTCGGTACCATCAGCAGCGCTGCCGGCAATAACAGCATCACTTACATTTACAGAGTCACCCAGAGAACCGTCGAGCAGGTTAATGCCGTTGAAGTTCGTCTCGTCGGCGATACGATTGATTTCATCCTTGAGCGAGTCGATCTCAGACTGCAGGTTCGCGCGGTCGGTGGTGTTATCGAAGGTGCCGTTAGAGGACTGGGTGGCCAGCTCGACCATACGGTTGAGCATGGAGTGCACCTCGGTCAGCGCGCCTTCAGCGGTCTGAACAAGCGAGATGCCGTCCTGTGCGTTGTCGCTTGCGCGCTCAAGGCCAGTGATCTGGGCTCTCATCTTCTCGGAGATTGCGAGGCCAGCAGCATCGTCGCCTGCGCGGTTGATCTTATAGCCAGAAGAAAGCTTCTCCAGGTTCTTAGAAACCGAGCTGTTGTTAGCAGACAGTCTGTTGTAGGCGTTTAACGCCATAATGTTATGTTGTACGATCATAGTTTTTTCCTCCATGATTAATTTTTGAGCAAGCAATCCATTGCTCGCCTTTTATGTTCTGCTGGTCAAGGATGCGGGCCCTGCATCCTAAACCTGCTTTGAGCGGTTTTACCCGTTCACTAAACTAATCGCACATTTCCAGATTTTCTTAACCCGGCATTATATACAACTATTTGTGCTTAATTTTGTTTTTTATTTATGCTTTTGTCACTTTCATGTTGTTGATACTTATAATTACTCAGATTGCAACGATTTTAATTAACTAAAGGTATGTACCTTTTTAAAATTCCGCAATTACGTAATCGCCGCTGACTAAAAACAATTAGCAAAAGTGTTTTAAGCTCATTTATATTTGGTGGTTAAATATGCTAAAAACACAGGCCTATGCACACTGCCTTTTCAAAAGACTTGACCAATTCTTCAATTTGGTGTATGGTGTGTAAATTAGTTTGAGTATTTTTTAACAAATTTCATATCTTCTCCCTAAAACCGCTTGACGCGGTAATCATTTTTATATAGAATAATATTTGCAATATTTGATTCATTTTGATCAACATTTAAGACGCAGTCCAATAAATCTGCAGTTTATAATGCAAAACAAAAGATCGGGAGGATCCGTAATGGAGCATGCATCACTTCGTACCGAGGTGGAAAAGATTCTGGAAGCCCACGAATACCGCGCATCGGCGCTTATCGCCATCATGCAGGACGTTCAGGCGCTATACAATTATCTGCCCGCTAAAGCACTGGAGCAAATTGCAAAGGGTTTAAAAATCAGCATTGCAAAAGCTTACAGCGTCGCAACCTTTTACGAAAATTTTTCTTTGCTACCAAAGGGCAAGAACATTATTAGAATTTGTGATGGCACAGCCTGTCATGTGCGCAAGTCTATCCCCATTTTAGAGGCTATCCGCGGTGACCTAGGACTTTCCGGTAAAAAACAGACAACCGACGACCTGATGTTCACTGTCGAGACGGTCTCATGTCTTGGTGCCTGCGGGCTCTCTCCGGTCATTACGATAAACGATGTAGTTTATCCCTCTATGACGCCCGAAAAGGCACTGGCTCTGCTGGCTGAATTGAAGAAGGAAGGTGTCACGAATGCCTAAGCTTAACACACTGGCCGAGTTGACCGCACTGCGGCGTCAGGCAAGTCATTCGCTGGAGATGCAAAAGAAACAGGTTTTGGTCTGCTGTGGCACAGGCTGCGTAGCGGGCGGTTCGTTGCTCATTTATGACCGTATCAAGTCGGCCTGCGAAAAGCGGGGCATTGACGTCTGCGTCGAGCTGCGACACGAGCCTCATGAACAAAACATTGGCTTAAAACGTTCGGGCTGCCATGGCTTTTGCGAGATGGGGCCATTACTTAAAATTGAACCGCTTGATGTTCTGTACATAAAAGTTACGTTGGAGGACTGTGACGAAATTATCGAGAAATCCATCCTTCACGACGAGGTCATTGACCGTCTGCTCTATAAAATGGATGGCAAAACCTATCAGGGTCAGTCAGAAATCCCATTTTATAAAAAGCAGACTCGAAATGTGCTCTCCAACTGCGGTCAGACCGACGCCGAAGATATTTTAGAATACATCGCTAAGGGCGGCTATGATGCCGTTTCAAAGGCGCTGTTTGACATGACCCCCGAAGCGGTATGTAAGATCATCTCCGCCTCGAACCTTCGGGGCCGTGGGGGCGGCGGCTTTCCCGCCGGGCGTAAGTGGGATCAGGTGCGCAGGCAAAAAGAACCGGTGCATTATGTGGTGTGTAACGGCGACGAGGGCGACCCTGGTGCCTTCATGGATCGCAGCGTTATGGAAGGTGACCCCCACAAAATGCTCGAAGGTATGATTATCGCGGGCTATGCTAGCGGTTCAAACGAGGGCTATATTTACGTCCGTGCTGAATATCCGATGGCGGTGGATCGCCTTCAAATTGCCATAGACAAGGCGCGCGCTTGGGGCCTTTTGGGCAAAAATATTCTGGGCAGCAGTTTTTCATTCGATATCCATATTAACCGGGGCGCGGGTGCTTTTGTCTGTGGTGAAGGCAGTGCGCTGACCGCCTCAATCGAAGGACATCGCGGTATGCCGCGTGTCAAGCCGCCGCGTACTGTCGAGCAAGGCCTGTTCGGCAAGCCCACCGTATTAAACAATGTTGAAACCTTCGCCAATGTGCCGCTTATTATCACGAACGGCGCGGACTGGTACCGCTCTATCGGCCCGGAAAGCAGCCCCGGCACCAAGGCTTTTGCACTGACCGGTAACGTTAATAACACGGGCTTGATTGAGGTGCCGATGGGTACCACCCTGCGCGAGATTATTATGGATATCGGTGGTGGTGTCAAAAATGGTAAAAAATTTAAAGCCGTGCAGATTGGTGGCCCCTCTGGTGGCTGTCTTATCACTGCCGACCTCGATATTGCGCTCGATTTTGACTCGCTCAAAAAACGTGGGGCGATGATCGGCTCTGGTGGGTTGGTTGTCATGGATGAAGATGCCTGCATGGTTGAAGTGGCACGTTTCTTCATGAACTTTACCCAGAATGAATCCTGTGGCAAATGTGTGCCCTGTCGTGAGGGTACTAAGCGCATGCTCGAAATTTTGGAACGTATCGTCGCCGGACAGGGCAAACTTTCGGATCTTGATCTTCTTGAGGAGCTAACCGAAACAATTTCAGAAACTGCTTTGTGTGGTTTGGGCAAAACCGCGCCCGCGCCGGTACACAGTACGCTAAAATTCTTCCGCGACGAATATCTGGCACACGTGGTTGATAAAAAATGCCCCGCCAAAAGCTGCATGGCGCTTAAAACCATCTTTATCGACCCCACGCTTTGCAAGGGCTGCAGCAAGTGCGCCCGCAACTGTCCGGTGGGGGCGATTAGCGGCAAAATCAAAGAGCCGTTTGTTATCGATAATCTTAAGTGCATCAAGTGCGGCGCCTGTATTTCAGCTTGCGCCTTTAGCGCCGTCAAGGAGGGATAACTCATGAGCAAGGGTTACATGTATATAGACGATCACCGCATCGGTTTTGACGATGAGAAAAACGTGCTGGCCGTTATGCGCAAGGCAGGCATTTCGATGCCAACCTTTTGTTATCACACCGAGCTTTCGACCTACGGCGCCTGCCGCATGTGCGTCGTCGAGCTGGAAAATGGCAGTATTGAAGCTTCCTGCTCGATGGAGCCAAAGGATGGGCTGCGGATTCGCACCAACACCTCCAGAACACTCAAACACCGTAAAATGATTTTGGAACTGCTGCTGGCCGCCCATTGTCGCGACTGCACCATCTGTGAAAAGAGCGGAGATTGCAAATTGCAAGATATGGCCAAACAGTTCGGAATCCGCCGGGTGCGCTTTGAGGATACTCGCGAACAGATGGAAACCGACACCAGCAGTCGCTCGATTGTCCGCGACCCAAACAAGTGCATCCTTTGCGGTGACTGTGTTCGCGTCTGCGACGAAATTCAGGGCATGGGCATATTGGATTTTGTTCACCGTGGTTCTCAGCTGCGCGTTATGCCCGCTTTTAACCGAAAAATGGCTGAGACAAAATGCGTCAACTGCGGACAATGCGCTGCGGTGTGTCCCACCGGCGCTATCACGGTTAAGAACCAGATCGGCAACATCTGGTCGTCGCTACAAAACCCGCATAAGCGGGTGGTGGCCCAGATTGCGCCGGCGGTGCGCGTCGCCATCGGCGAGGCGTTTGGCATTGCGCCAGGATCTAACAAAATGGGCAAGTTGGTCGCCGCGATGAAGCGCATGGGCTTTGACGAAGTCTATGATACGACCTTGGGCGCAGATTTGACGGTCATGGAAGAATCAGCGGAATTTTTGCGCCGACTTGAGAAGGGCGGCCCATTCCCAATGTTCACTTCTTGCTGCCCAGCGTGGGTCAGCTATGTTGAAAATTCCAACACCAAATATATTCCACATCTGTCGTCATGCAAGTCGCCACAGCAGATGTTCGGTTCGGTCATCAAGGCACAAGCCCGCTTAAACGATGACGACCCCCGCGATACGGTCGTTATTTCGATCATGCCCTGTGCAGCAAAAAAGGCAGAGGCTGCACGCGAGGAATTTTACGTCAACGGTATTCCCGACGTCGATTACGTGCTAACTACGCGCGGCGTTTCGACCATGATTAAAGAGGTTGGTATTCGCTTTGATGAAATAGATGACGAGGCCACCGACATGCCGTTTGGCATGGGCAGCGGTGCGGGTGTCATCTTTGGCACAACCGGCGGCGTTACCGAGGCGGTTATCCGTCGCGTCTCGGGTAAAAAGAACGTTAATACCCTGCGCGAAATTAAATATTCCGGCGTGCGTGGAATGGAAGACATGGTCAAAGAGGCCACCGTCAAGCTTGGAGATACCGAGCTGAAAATCGCGGTGGTACATGGGCTTAAAAATGCACAGCTGTTGCTGGAGAAAATAGAATCCGGCGAGGTGTTTTACCACTTTGTTGAGGTCATGGCCTGCCGCGGCGGCTGTATTGGTGGTGCGGGGCAACCGTTTGGCAGAGATCGCACCAAGCGCACCCGTGCCGACGGCCTTTACACCGTCGACAAACAGGCTCAAATCAAAAGCTCGGAAGAAAACCCGATGATTGCAGCACTCTACGACGGACTGCTCTCCGACCACCATCACATCCACAAGCTGTTGCACACACGCTATAGCAACTTAGAGGATTAAACCCTTTCTGTTGCAGCATCGCAGATTTGTATTAGAATTTATTGTACTAAGTAACAATCAAATTAAAACAGGGCGGACAGAAAAACTGTCCGCCCTGTTTTCATTAACATTATTTATCTATCGTACCTCTAATGCCCTTGCAGGTCTGCGCGGCTTAAAGATATAGCCAAATCCGCAGCCGATGACGCCGCCGATAATATGAGAAAGTTGCGAAATAGAGTCACTTTCAAAAAATCCGCTGAGCACCTCACCACCGAGGTAGATCACCGCCACCACAATTAGGGTGAGTGGTACCTGGCGCTCTCCACTGCCGGTGATCGAAGCTAGTAGAATGAAAGCAAAAACAATGCCACTGGCGCCCAAAACTGCCACATCGGGGAGCAACAATAAATGAATAATTCCAGTGGTAAGAGCTGTAAAAATAACCACCGTCAACAATTGTCGACTCCCGTACTTTTCCTCTAGCATTGGCCCAGTGAGTAAAAGCAGCATCATATTGCCGCTATAATGCTCCCAGTTGGCATGCCCCAGCACATAAGAAAACAACCGCAAATAAAGCAGTGGATCGCTGAAAGCGGTAAATTTAAGCATAAATAAATTCTCGGTGATCGCGCCCGCTGTTGCATCCCCCAATAACAGCACAACCAATGACAATAGTGAGAAAGTAAGTACTACAGGGGCATTATAAGTAATTTTTCTGGGCATAAAGCTATCGTCCTTTGCTTTCGATGTTTTGCCTTATTAGTTTACATGCTTTTAGAACAAAGGGCAACTGCTCAAACAAATTTTGTCGCAAAAAGGGGCCGAAATGGCGGCCCCTTTTTCTACCTTTTTTCTGCCAGCACTTTTCCCGTTTCAAATGCCTTCAGGTTTAGGTCTACGAACTGCGGCTTCACATTATCTTTGATGATGGCAGCCCAGTCGATATCCTCCAACCCCAACAGCCGGACGGCGGCACCCAGCAACACCACATTCATCGCTTTTGCGCTGCCTAGCTTTTCGGCCTCTTCGGCAGCATTGATCACGATGGTATTGGCCTTTGTGCAAAGCTCTTCCAGAATACGCTCGGGATATTCTGTTGCACCCGAGAGCACCGGCATAGAGGGTATTTCATAATCGTTGACGATGACCTCACCGCTTACCTTGAGATACTCCAGCCAGCGCAGTGCTTCCATCTTTTCAAACGACACCAGTATATCCGCGCCGCCGTGCTCTATGACAGGGGAGAGCACACGCTCACCATAACGTACCTGCGAAGACACGCTGCCCCCGCGTTGACTCATGCCGTGAATCTCGCTCATTTTAACATCGTACCCAGCCGCCATCAGGCCAAGGGTCAAAAGCTTGGCCGCAAGAATGGTTCCCTGCCCGCCGACACCGACCAACAGGACACTTTTTACTTCTCGCATGATTTATTCCCCCTCCTTGACGATGGCGTTCATCGGACAAACTTGTGCACAGACGGTGCAGCCCACACACATATCCCGATCAATAATCGCTTTTTTCTCGTGAGATCTAAACGAAAGAGCAGGGCAACCGCATTTTAAACAGGCTTTGCAGCCGATGCACTTTTCGGTGACAACCATCTTTTCTTTAAAGGCATCGGAAAATTCCCGCTTATCCTCAGCTGAGAAGCGCTTTAACACACAGGGCCAACGGGTGATGATGACCGAAGGCGCGTCGAGCGACAGCCCCCATTCCAGCGCCTCGCGCACCTCTTTGAGTATATTTGGATTAATTACGCGAACATGCTTAATACCAATGGTGCACACGAGCTGCTCAATAGAAATCGCATCAGAAGGCTCACCCTTGATCGTCAATCCACTACCCGGATTCTCCTGATGGCCGGTCATACCGGTGATACGGTTATCAAGAATAATGTTGACGGTATTAGAGCCGTTATAAGCCACGTCGATGAGTGAATTGATTCCGGTATGGAAAAATGTCGAATCACCCATGACTGATACCACACGGGTAGAAACGCCCTTTTTGTCAAACATCTTCTGCGCGCCATGGCCGGAGGAAAAGGCCGCACCCATACAAATGTCCCAATCCATTGCATCATAGGGCTTTGAAAAAGCGAGGGTATAACACCCAATGTCGCCCGACACGAGAACATCCTTCTTTTTGCCCAACTCATAAAACAGCCCACGGTGGGGACATCCAGCGCAAAGCATAGGCGGGCGGGGGAGCACCATTGAGCGGTCATAGTCCAGTGTGGGTTGTGTTCGCCCGTGCAATGACCGCCGCAGAACGTCGGGCATCAGCTCACCACAAAACGGGAAGATATCTCGTCCATGTGGTAAAAACCCGAGCCGGCGAACCTCGTCCTCAATATAAGGGTCGTTTTCTTCTATGATATAAATCGTCTCGACTGAGCGGCAAAAGTCCGCCATTAAACCACTCGGCAGCGGCCAGCTCATGCCCAGCTTTAAGTAAGAGGCGGTTTCTCCAAACACTTCTTTGGCATAATAGTAGCAAACGCCAGAGGAAATTACGCCAATTTTGCCGTTACCTTTTTCTATGCGGTTTAACGCGCTGTGCTCCGAAATCTCCAACGCTTTGGCTACACGTTTTTCAAGTGTTAGCCGCAACCCGCGCGCTATCGCCGGCACCGTGATGGTCTTGGTGATATCCTTTTTATAGCTGCGGATGTCCACTTCCTCGCGCTGATTTAGTGATACAATGCTTTTAGAGTGGCATATGCGCGTGGTCAGACGAATCAGCACCGGTAGATCCAGCGCTTCTGACAGTTCAAATGCCGTCTTGACCATATCGAGGCATTCCTGGCTGTCCGAGGGCTCAAGCATCGGCAGCCGTGCCGCCTTGGCATAGTTGCGGTTATCCTGTTCGCTCTGCGAGGAGTGCTGCCCCGGTTCATCGGCCGAAATCACCACGAACCCACCGTTGACGCCCATATATGCGCTGGCGAACAGCGGGTCAGCCGCCACATTTATACCGACATGCTTCATTGAAGCCATGGCTCGCCCACCAGCGAGCGATGCGCCATAGGCAGCCTCATAGGCAACTTTTTCGTTTGGCGACCATTCACAGGTGATTTCATCATAGGTCGAGATATTCTCCATGATCTCGGTGCTGGGGGTTCCGGGATAAGCTGCGGCAAAATGTACACCCGCTTCCCACGCGCCGCGGGCGACAGCTTCATTGCCGGTCATCAACTGTCTCATGTGCATGCTCCTTTGCTTTTAAATAGAAAGGGATTCACCAGTTTAACTATAAACATTATAGCACCAGCTATAGTGAAGTCAAAGAAAATGGCCAGCTTTAGTTGTGAACCTTAAAATTCCCCCATAAAAATGTAACAGGCGATACTTGTTATTTTGCTTTAAGAATGGTATAGTTTAATATATCCTTTTTCTTTTGGAGAGTTTTGATTTTGCGAACGCTTAATATTGTTTTAATTGAACCTCAAATTCCGCAAAATACTGGCAATATCGCTCGCACCTGTGCGGCAACCGGCGCACGACTACATCTGGTTGGCCCCATGGGTTTTGTTCTGGATGATAAAAAGCTAAAACGCGCCGGGCTGGATTACTGGCACCTGCTGGACATTACCGAGTACGCCGACAGCGCAGATTTTTTTGCCAGAAATTGCGGGCCTTTTTATTTTTTTACCACCAAGGCGCGCCAATCCCATAGTGACGCGTGCTATCCCGATGGGGCTTATCTCGTGTTCGGACGCGAGGACGCCGGGCTGCCCGAGACGTTACTTTATGAAAACCCCGAAAGCTGTGTGCGAATTCCTATGCTTGAGGAAGCCCGCAGCCTGAATCTTTCAAATACTGTTGCGGTCGCCGTGTTTGAAACGCTGCGGCAATGGGGCTATCCCGGCCTTTCAGGCGAGGGAAGACTGCGCAACTACCGCTGGGAGGAATAAGATGAGAAAAACTCTGATGCTTTGCGATTCCTGCTGTGATCTATCTCTGGAGCAGGAAAGAAAATACGGCGTACGCATTGTTAACTGCGGTGTCGAAATGAACGGCATTCCTTATGAGGACCGCGTAGAAATAAATTGCGAGACTATTTATGCCGAGGTTGAAAGAACCAATACCTTACCGCATACCTCACAGGTGACGGTTATTCAGTTCATGGAGGAGTTTTTGCGTGCCGCTAAAGAAGGCTACACTGACGTAATCTGCGTCACTATGAATGCCAAGGGCTCAGGTACCTATTCAGCGGCAAAGCACGCTGTTGAGCTTTTGCCGAGTGAATATCCTGCGCTTGAGGGCAAGCTACACATCCGCGTTATCGACTCCACAACCTATTCTTATGTCATTGCGATGCCAATCCTGCTCGGGTTAGAGCGTCTTAAAAAGGGTGACGATCCCGATGCCGTCGCCAACGACATGCAGGACTGGTATAATAATTCGATCACGCTTGTTGGTCTATACAACCTACAATATGCCAAGCGCTCCGGTCGTTTAAACGCCTGCGCTGCTTTTGTGGGTGATATACTGGGGGTAAAGCCCATCATGTCAATCTCCGGCGAAAACAAAGTGCTTGAGAAAACCCGTGGTGACAAAACACTGGTACCTAAAATGGCCCAGCTGTACGTAAACATGGCTGAAGACATTAAAGGGGACTATATTATCGCTTACGGCAATAATCCCGAACAAGCCAAAGAGCTGGCTGCTGCCATCAAAAAACTGGGCGGTAAGGCACCGTATCTTATGGGTCCCATTGGTCCCTGCGTAGCCATCAATGCTGGCCCCAAAATGCTGGGGCTTGGCTTTAGAAAAAAAGCGGAATAATAATTGTGAGCGGCGGATAAAAATCCGCTGCTTCGTTTTTGTTAAATAAAACTAAGAAATCTTAATTCTAAGATTGTATATATGCGTAAATTTTGATTAACATCGGAAGACATCTTTCATAATTTACATTGCAAAATTCAATTCATGAATGTTTTTCAATACATTTTGTATATATTTATTTAATTTATACAATTACTTTTATTTCTAGCGGGATTCTCTTTGTATATTTTATGACTAAATTTACAAATTTACTTGTCTTTTTTCCCCCTGTTCGCTATAATAATACGCATAACAAAAAAGGGGGAATCTTTGTGGCTATTTCCGCTGCACTATTGCAGGGGGTCGACCGTTATCTTGCCGCACATGAAAAAGAAATGGTTTCAGATCTCTGCCGTTTAATAGAAATTAAAAGCATCACCCAACCTAACAGCTCCAAGGAAACTCCCTATGGCAGGGGGTGCCTTGAATCACTTCAGGCCATGGGCAACATCTGCGCTAAAAAAGGTTTGACGCTGCAAAACCACGAAAACCAGTGCGCCAGTCTGCGTTGGGGCGAGGGGAGTGAGGAGCTGGGCATTTTTACCCACCTTGATGTAGTACCCGCGGGTAACGGTTGGACTACCGACGCCTTCATACCAGTGGTCGAAAACGGCTTTGTCCGTGGACGCGGCTCCATTGATAACAAAGGCTCCGCTATTGTGGGCCTGTACGCACTCGACTGTATCCGCAGTTTAAAGCTACCTATGAAGCACGCCGTGCGTCTGTTTTACGGCTGCAACGAAGAAGATATGATGACCGATGTTGAGTATTATGGCAAGACGGTCGGCTGGCCTAAATTTTCTTTGGTACCGGACAGCATGTTCCCTGCCGCCTTTGCTGAAAAGGGCATCTTTGCGGGCAGCGTCATCTCAGAACCAATCGCTGATGAAATTCTTTTGCTTCAGGCGGGTACCGCCACTAATACCGTTGCTTCCGAGTGTGAAATTCTGGTGGCAAAAAAACATTTTGAAGTACTTAAAGCTCAGGCAAATGACCAAGTTACAATTACCTGCGAGGGGGAATACACTAAGCTTCATGCCATTGGACTTTCGGCCCATGCCTCAATGCCCGAGCAATCTCTAAACGCTATCGGCCTTGGCCTTGATGCACTGCTACGCGCTGGTATTTTGCACGGCGAAGAGAAATCTCTCATAGCTTTCTGGCGTGATGTCCTTTTAGATGTAACTGGCAAAACACTGGGCATTGCGCAGGATATGGGGGAATACGGTCTACTGACTATTATTGGGGGACTTGCCCGCCGTACTGAAGACGGGCGTTTTGTGTTCGGTTTCAATTGCCGTTACCCCGCTAAAGACAGCTGTAAGCGTATCGAACCACTCATGCGTGCCGCCTGCACCGCGCACGGGCTTGATTTGACGGTAGAGGAGGGGGTTGACGGCTTTTGTATGCCAAGCGATCACCCCGTTGTCACCGCCATGACCGCTATTGCAAACGAATTGACTGGCGAATCGCGTACCCCATTTTTGATGAAGGGTGCTACCTATTGCCGCGTAATTCCAAATGCCATCCCCTTTGGGCCAGAAATGGACAGCTGCGCACCAGCCTTCCCGGTGGGGCGTGGCGGTATCCACCAACCCGATGAATCCTTCTCAATCAAAGAGATGCTCAACGCAACCAAAATATATGTCGCGGCACTACTTGAGTTGGATGCAATGCTCTAAAGTGCGCTCAGCACCGTTTAGCCATAAGAGAAATTGACCGGTTTTAAGACGTCAAATGTTTTAAAATAACTATTGAAAGCGAAAGCCCCTGACCAGATAATGCCTTTCGGGTCGGGGGCTTATTTGTGTCTAAAAACTTCCGCGACCATTTTCAACATTTGCTTATTATCGCTGTTGAAAAAGTTTTACCAAGATTCCTCTAAAGCTGCACCGTCTTAGTTGCGATCTCCTGGCCAAAAGCACGGTCGTGCTCGACGAATAAAACGGTCGGCTGATAAGTTTTTAGCAACGTCTCTATCTGAATACGGGAATAGACGTCAATAAAGTTTAGCGGCTCATCCCAGATATATAGGTGCGCTTGCTCGCAGAGGCTGCGGGCGATCAGCACTTTCTTTTTCTGCCCAGCGCTGAAATCGCACATATCTTTTTCGAACTGAATACGGGAAAAATCCAGTTTGCGCAAAATTGCTTTAAACAGACTTTCATCAATCTTCTGCTCCCGGGCATACTCCGACAGATTTCCGGAGAGCCACGAAGCGTCCTGCCTGACGTAAGAGATTTTTAGCCCGCTGCCTCGCAAAATATTGCCTGAATAGGGAATATCCTCATTTAGAATCAGTTTCAACAGGCTGGATTTTCCAGATCCATTTGCCCCACACAGCGCAATTCTATCTCCACACTTAACTGAAAAGCTGATATTTGGACATACTATGCGCCCACTATAATGGATGGTTACCTTTTCAAGCCCAATCAACGTTGCCGCTCGATATTCAAGCGGTTGAATTTTGAGTATTTGGGTGAATTCAATATTTTTTAAAAGCTTTGACTTTTCTTCAATAGCTGACTGCTGGCGATTTTCTAATGATTTTGCGCGTTTCATCATTTTTTGAGCCTTATGCCCGACATAACCTCTGTCGGGGTGCAGTCCAGAATTTTTAGTGGCATATTTGGTTTTTTCAACCTTATCTGACCACGACGCTTTTTGTTTGGCCGTCTGCTCAAGCCTCTTGATATGCTTTTTTAACTTGTCATTTGTCACTTGCTCAAAGCTATCCTGTCGTTCCTTATTCTGCCACCATGACGAGAAATTCCCCTTCTGAATATCAATATCACTTTTATTAACTGACATGATATGGTTGATACAACCATCTAAGAGTGCCCGGTCGTGCGAGACAAGAATAAACCCGCTTTTTTGCCGCAAATAGTTGCCAACTACCGCTCTTGCCTCCATATCCAGATGGTTGGTGGGTTCGTCTATCAATAAAAAGCGGTTGTGTTTCAAAAATAGTGCTGCCAGCAAAACTTTGGTCTGTTCGCCATTTGAAAGGGTCTCAAAAGAGCGATAAAGTAAATCATCGGCAGTTTTAAGCAAATTGAGTTCGCGAACGATTTCCCATTCCTGAATATCGGGCAACATGGCAGTGATAATTTCCAGCGTTAATCGTTGTTTTTCCGCTACTTCATAGGGGAAATATTCAAATTCAACATCAGCTGAGATGCTGCCTGAAAACGGATACTTACCCATCAGCAGCTTTAAAAAAGTAGTTTTCCCCCGACCATTCCGGCCGGTAAGCCCTAGTCGCCAGTCGGTATCCAACATAAAACTGACATTCTCAAAAATATTATCGTGACTTCCATCATACGCAAAGGTGAGGTTTTTAACATTGATTAAAGACATAGTACAAATCCTCCCGTGTAAAAATTTTAAGCTGCAAGAAAGTTCATTTCCTGCAGCTTAAAATAACACGAGAAACCCAAACCGCGCATTGCGGCTTAGATCATAATATTTTAGGCGTTAAAGATGCTAAACTTTCTTGCATTGGCACAACAAAACAGGCGGCTCTTAGTACCGCTATTCCTGTTTTATAATGCTTTATATAATTAGCAAGAAAATTTGCGCATCTTTTCACCTCAAATCTCTATTTTCTGGTGCCTATTATATCAGCACTTCAACCATTTATCAATAGCGTTTTTATTTTAAAATAAAATAGCAACAGCGGCCGCATAGTTTGCGACCGCTGCAGTTTAAACAATATACTTAGTTGTTTGTTGAAACATTGCTTTAATCAAAACTCACAGTACCTTGTGAATCCAGCCTTCAGGTGCTTCGATAGTACCCATCTGGATACCAGTGAGTGTCTCATACAACTTCTTGGTAATGGGACCCATTTCTTCCATGCCGGAAGGGAAGCAGATTTCTTCACCAAAGTTGTTGATGCTTCCGACAGGAGAGATGACCGCGGCGGTACCACACAGGCCACACTCGGCAAAATCACGTACTTCGTCAAACATGACTTCGCGCTCTTCGCACTCAAGTCCAAGATAATCCTTGGCAACAATCATCAGTGAGCGGCGGGTAATGGACGGTAAAATAGAAGGAGACTTCGGCGTAACAACCTTTCCGTCCTTGGTGACAAACAAGAAGTTTGCACCGCCGGTTTCTTCAACCTTTGTGCGGGTGGCCGCATCAAGGAACATATTCTCGGCAAAACCGGCATGCTTGGCTTCATAACCAGCATACAAACTCATAGCATAGTTTAGTCCTGCCTTAATATGGCCGGTGCCGTGGGGGGCTGCACGGTCATAGGGACTGACGGTCAGCTTAATCGGCTTAGCACCACCCTTAAAGTAAGGGCCGACGGGGGTACAGAACATCCGGAAGGTATATTCCGGAGCAGGGGCCACGCCGATAACCGGACCGGAACCGTACATAAACGGACGGATATAAAGCGTTGCACCTGAACCGAACGGCGGAACATAGGCGGCGTTATCCTTGACCAGCATATCAAGCGCCTCAATAAAACGCTCTTCGGGGAAGACCGGCATCATCAAACGGTTACAAGTATCTTTCATTCTAGCTGCATTTAATTCAGGGCGGAAAGTGACAATGCTGCCGTCCTTGGTTGTGTAAGCTTTGAGCCCCTCAAAACAGGTCTGCGCATACTGAAGCACACCGGCAGATTCATTCATAGTAACGTTCGAGTCAGAGACCAACTGTCCTGCATCCCATTTTCCGTCTGAATAAATCGATACATATCGGCTATCGGTGGGAATATAGCTAAATCCCAGTGAGCCCCAGTCTATATTTTTTTTCTCCATCTTAACAAATCCCCTTTCATCGCTAAACTTAAATTAAGTTACTGATTATTATAGTACGCTACCACAATGATGTCAAAACAAAAACACCAATAATATCCACTTTTTACAATTTAGGTCCAGCTTTAGAGTGAAACGGAAATCCGTACTACACCACCAATATCCTGAGGGGCAGCAAAGGCGGCAATCAGCTTTGAACCGTCGAGATAGAACGACGCGTCCAAAAGTCGTTCAAGCGACACAACACCGTCGGGATAAGTCAGACGATCCTTGAGCGTTTCAAGGCCCTGTTCATTCAGGTATGCCCGTTGTTTAGCTAACAGTGACTCTTCTTTTTCAAGAATTTTTGATGATTGCTCATCAAGTAGCAGCACAACAAGCGCATTGACATCGATAATAGAACCTATATCCACCAGGTCACCTGTCGCTGAATCAAAAGTCAGACCGAATTTATAGATCTCCTTTGCAGCGTCTTTTGCCTGTAAATATTCGATGTCATAAATGGTGCTATAATAAACACCGTCGTTTCTTGTAAGTGCATCATATACTGTTAGCTGATGCACGCCTTTGTCACCAGCAATTTCATCACGCAGCGAGAATAACGCCGTATGTATTTTTTCTGAAATATGATCGGCTGCTTCCTCGGCCGCCGGATCAAGAGCCCGCGGAAGTGCATAATAGAGATAGACGCCGTCTTCACTCATTTCACCGACATCCATATCGAACACCAGCGCTTCACTACTCTGGCTGCTAGAAATATTTTCAGCACCACTATTTCCTTGAGAGGATAAATCGCGATTGAGCGAATCTTTAAACGCCTCCCGCGAACACCCCATCATCAACATGGACGCTAATATCAATGCCATTCCCTTTTTGCTTAAACGCATCGTCACCATCCTCCTGTATATAAGACAGTTTTAAAACCCGATGTTACAATAAACCATTAATGTGGCGGATATCAAAGCTTATTTTATAAGCTACTATGCAGCTATTATAACATAGGTTTTAGGTTTTTAGGTCGTTATGCCGCAATCTTTGTATTTTCTTAACAAAAACCTATCTTCTTAACAAGGCATTCCGCTATTTGCTTTAAGCTTTCACTTTCATCTGCAACGAAAAAGAGCCGCCAACTAAATGTGGCAGCTCTTTTTCGTGTCAATCAGCCGGGGAGATCTATCATCAAAGCACCGACCTTAATGGTGGTGTCTGACTTCGTTGAGAAATATTTTTACCTTGGCTTGCCTTGGGAATAATAATAGTGTAAATAATATTTTTTTCATCTTCAATTTTTTCTGTTTTAGCTTCTATGCCAGCCTGCTTCATCACCTCGACAGCATGTCTAATAGTTGAAGTGAAAAGGCGTAAATCTTTTAAAATTAAAATGCGACCGCCTTGCTTCAATTTTTGCTGTTTTTGCAATCCTTCAATCAACTTTTCGGTCTGTGTAACAGTAGGACGTTCTTTAGTAAGTCGTGTCACCACTTCTTCAAGCCGTGCATCACCACATAGTGGTAACAACGCTCTGGCGTGTCGTTCAGTCAATCCAGCCAAAATAAGCCTATCCACTTGGCGTTTAGGCAAACGAAGCAAACGAAGTTTATTAGCTATCGCAGATTGAGAAAGCCCCAACCTCTCTGCAGCCTGTTGTTGCGTTAGCTCCTGGGTTTTTATCAGCAGCTCTATGGCCTGCGCTTCTTCAAAAAAAGTCAAATCCTTTCGCTGCATATTTTCGATAATGGCAAGAGCCGCGCTACGTCGATCGTCCGCTTCCTCCAACAGCGCAGGAATGCTTGTTTCTCCTAACATTTTAAAAGCTTTTAGCCGACGCTCACCGGCTATAAGCTGGAAGCGATCGCCTTTTTTTCTAATCAAAATCGGTGAAATTAAGCCATTTTCTTTTATAGACAGCGCCAACTCCTCCAGCGCTTTTTGTTCAAAAATTTGCCGGGGCTGTGCCGGATTAGTATCTATGCTGTCAAGCGGCACTAGCCTGACCCGTGTAAAGCTGTTACCTAATAACGGCAGAAACCCCATTTCGCACACCCCCAAAAATAAAACAGTATATTCCTCCATTAAGTGGAATATACCATTTATTGGTATTTATAGCAAGGATTTTCGGTCGCGTTTCCTGACAGAAAGCCCAATTGCAACCGGACTTTCAACAAAATTGTTGCTCTTGCCGTTATAAACGTCAAAATTAGAACAGCTATACAAAAATAAAAATACTAATATGCGTCAGTAAATTTCATTTAATAATAAGAAAGTTAATAAAAAAACTGGATATTAAAAAGCCATCACCTTTTTAAAAGCTAAACCCTGTTATAATAACATCTTACTTTAAGTTTATCAGTAGTAACCCGCCCAGACAGAGCACCATTCCGCCAACTTGCTTGGGGCTGATGCTTTCATGGTAAATCAAAACGCCGACAATTACCAGTAACACAGCAAGCGTAATATTGGCAATCAGTGAGCATACGCTAATATTCCAGCCCGCCCGGTAGGCCAAAATGTACCCAATTTCAAGGGCTGTGATACTGGCTGCGAGCAAAATGGCTGTCCAGTTGACGCCTTTAAAGTTTTGAATCGAAAAACTCCCGGTCTGAAAACGCATCATCAGCAGCGCACATATGGCCGCCACTACATATGTTATTACCAGTGATGCAAAAGCGTTAGCACCCGACGGTGTCGCTTTTGCCGCAATATTATAAAACAAGTTTGAACACACAATCAGCGCTATAGGAAGAAATGCCCCAACCTCATTTGCCATATAAATTTCCCCTTTGCTTATAATGGTTTTTCGTTGAGTTTTATACGCTGACGCGGATATTTTTTCGGGGTTGGCTTCTCTTTTTTTATTACAATCAGCGTTCTTTCTCCTTGATTTTCCAGCGCATATTCCTGAACGGAGACAATATTTCCCCCCAGCAATCCGATAGCCTTTTTTGCTGCTTCAATCTCCGCTCCACAATCCGGTCCTTTTAACGCCAGCATTTTCCCTCCAACTTTTAAAAGCGGCAGGCAATATTCACAGAGTACCGCCAGTTGTGCCACCGCGCGTGAGGTAGCATAATCAAATTGCCCTCGCAGCTTTTCGTCGGCCCCGGCTATCTCGGCACGGGCATGAATAAATGTATTCTCTTGCCCGAGCAAAGTCGATAGTTGTTTTAAAAACATCAACCTTTTATTTAGACTGTCAAGCAATGTCAGCCTAATATCCGGACGCATAATCTTTATCGGCACACCTGGAAATCCCGCCCCTGTCCCTACATCAATCAGCGAGGCCCCTTGTGTAAACTCAGTAAGCGCTAGGGGAAAAATGCTGTCAGCAAAATGCTTAATTGCGATTTCAGCCGGATCGGTGATAGCGGTAAGATTCACTTTTTCGTTATATTCCAATAAAAATTTACCATAAGTATTGAAAAAATTGCATTGTTGCGTATCCAACGCCAACCCGAAGGAAGCCGCACAGGCAGAAAGTTTATCTGTCGGAATCATTTTTTTCCTCTCCCTTTCTCCGACGCCGAGAAAGCTCCAGCATCAGCACTGAAATGTCCGCAGGGGAGACCCCTGAGATATTCATGGCCGCACCCAAGCTTTCTGGTGCAACCTTTTTAAGCTTTTCGCGCGCCTCGATACGCAAACCCTTTATTTCGTAAAAGTCAATACCGCTAAGATCTATGCCCCGCAGACGCTGCATTTCGGCGGCCTGGGCCCGCTGCTTTTGAATATAGCCTGCATATTTGATCTCAATTTCAACCTGATCTGTCACAGCACGGGGAAGCTGCGGCCGCTTTTGATCAAACGGCTCGAGCATGGCGTAGGTAATCTGCGGTCGACGCAGCAAATCCCCCATCTTAACACCACTGACGAGCCGTGCCGTACCTTGTAATTCCAGCAATCGGTTTAGCTCCTCAGTGGGGGAGAGTGTTGTATTCTGCAAACGGGCAATTTCATCTCGCCGCTGCTGCTCACGCAGCAAAAACTGCTGCCAGCGTGCGTCGCTGATTAGCCCAATCTCCCGACCCTTGGGCGTCAAACGAGCTTCGGCATTATCCTGCCGCAACAAAAGGCGATACTCCGAGCGAGAGGTCATCATGCGGTAAGGCTCAGTAACACCTTTGGTTGTCAAATCATCTATTAAGGTACCAATGTAACTTTCATCACGTGCCATAACAAAGGGGTTCAATCCGTCCAGTGACCGTACGGCGTTTATACCTGCGACAAGCCCCTGGGCCGCGGCTTCTTCATAGCCGGAGGTACCGTTAAACTGTCCCGCCCCGAAAAGGTTTTCAACCTTTTTACACATCAGAGAAGGGGAGAGCGCCAGCGGATCAATACAATCGTATTCTATCGCATAGGCGGGACGCATAACCTTAACCTGCTCCAGCCCCGTAATCGAGTGGTAAAATGCGAGCTGCACCTCAAAGGGAAGTGAACTACTCACGCCTTGCAGATACATCTCCTCGGTATCTTCTCCCATTGGCTCGACAAAAAGTTGATGCCGTAGTTTATCAGAAAATCGTACCACTTTGTCCTCTATTGAGGGACAATATCGTGGGCCAACACCTTCAATTACTCCCGCAAACATGGGAGAACGGTGCAAATTGGCGCGGATAATCTCGTGGGTATTGGAATTGGTGTAACCGATATGACACACCATTTTATTGGTAAGCGTACCCTCGTCGGTATCGACCGAAAACGGTATAATCTCTTCGTCACCGGGCTGAACCTCCAGCTTCGAGAAATCGATGGAGTTGCGGTTGACACGTGCGGGCGTACCGGTTTTAAACCGTCGCATAGGCAACCCTAACTCACACAAACAAGTCCCGAGCGCATTGGCGGGGTGGCATCCGTCTGGGCCAGACTCCTGAGAAAATTCGCCGATGAAAATTTTTCCTTTTAGATAAGTTCCGGTGGCAATAATCACCGCCCGCACCGGATAAATTGCGCCAAGCATGGTCACCACCGCTGAAACAGCACCATTTTCTGTTTCAATTTTTACAACCTCTGCCTGAATCAGGTCAAGATTTGGCGTACTTTCCACAACCTGTTTCATCACCTGATGGTAACGCAATCGGTCACTTTGCACACGCAGCGAATGCACGGCTGGCCCTTTTCCGCGGTTGAGCATACGGCTTTGTAACATCGTCTTATCCGCTATACGGCCCATCTCACCACCAAGTGCATCAATTTCGCGTACAATATGACCCTTGGCGGTTCCGCCAATTGATGGATTGCAGGGCATGTTGGCGACGGCATCAAGAGATATTGTAAATAACGCCGTCTTTTTACCGAGACGAGCAGCCGCCAAGGCCGCTTCACAACCAGCATGTCCCGCCCCAATAACGGCAATATCATAGCTTTGCGCAATAAATTCGGTCATCCGAAAATTCCCCCAAGTAGAAGTTTAAACAAAAATAAATAGTTTTCAACATGTTTCACTATTTCCCAACACAGAACTTTGTGAAGACTTGTTCTATAACAGATTGTGACGCAGTGCGCCCCGTCAGCTCAGCAAGAGGCGCAATCGCTTCCTCAATCATAATTCCCACCACATCAAGTGTCACACCCGAATCAAGATGAAAAATGGCTTCAGAAAGCGCTTTTTCAGAACGCAGAACGCAGTCAAATTGACGCTGAGAAGCGATAAGACAGCTGTCCTGCGTAAGGGTTATGCCCAATGCTTTCTTAATAGATTTTTTTAAATTTTCTATACCTTCGCCAGTCAGAGCAGAAATCTTAACATCCGCATCCGCCAAATGTTGAAAACTGTCGTTTTCTAGGTCTGTTTTATTTAAAACGACGAGATTTGGTCGTAATTTTACCTGTTCTAACAGCGTTCTATCTTGATTTGTGACCGTTTTTGATTGATCTAAAAGATATAAAACCAAGTCACTTGTTTCGATGGCATCCATAGCGCGCTTTATGCCAATACGCTCGATTTCGTCGCCGGTTTCACGAATTCCCGCTGTGTCCAAAAGGTGAATAGTGATACCGTCCAATTCAGCGGGTGCTTCGATAATATCCCGCGTAGTACCAGCGATGTCGGTGACAATAGCGCGATCGCTCCCACTTAAATAATTAATCAAAGTTGATTTTCCAACATTAGGACTACCGGCAATTGCTACTTTTATTCCTTTTTGTATAAGTCTCCCGGTATTATACTGACATGCAAGCTCTTTCAACTGTGCTAGTACCGCTTCAAAGGTTTCGCGTAGTTCTTCGCGGGTGATGGCAGGCGCGTCCTCTTCCTCGGGGTAATCACTCCAAACTGCAAGCTGTGCTGCTGCAAAGCTAAGTTTATCACATAAAGATTGCACACGTTTACCCAGTTCGCCGGTTCTACGCTGTTGCGCTGCATTAGTGGCAAGTTCGCTTTCAGCTTCAATTAATTCGGCTACTGCCTCAGCTTGGGATAAATCTAATTTCCCGTTTTCAAAAGCTCTTTTAGTAAATTCTCCAGCACCCGCAGGTGCAGCCCCTGCGGCAATACAAGCTGATACTAGTCTAGCGGCAATCAGCGGGTTACCATGGCAGGAAAGCTCAACCATATTTTCTCCGGTATAACTTTTTGGTGCGCGGTACACAAGAGCCACCACTTCGTCAACCAGTCCACTGTCGGAAAACACCTCGCCATAAGCGGCATGATATCCCGGCAGGTTATTTAGGCTTTCGGCATAAAAAGGACGAAAAATTTTATCGGCAATTGTTATGGCATCAACGCCAGAAAGACGCACAACCGCAATAGCACTGTGTGCGGGGGGAGTACTCAGAGCAACAATGGTTCGATTCATGACTTTTTCTCCAAAGATTCTTTAAAAGGGGATGTTGCGCTGCAACATCCCCTTTTTCTATTTTACAGGTCAATCTTGCCGTAAAGAGGTTTATTGGCTGCTTCTGCCGGAGCAACCTCGCGCTTGCTGCTCTCTTTATAGGGCGCTGGCTTTTCACGGCGCGGTCCTCGGCTACGATTGCCGTCCCGGTTATCACGATTCCCGCCGCGGTTACCACGAAAACTGCCATCCCGGCGTCCATCAGACGCACCTCCGGTATGAGATCCGCGGTTTGATTTACCTCTGGACCGGTTTTCATACCGGTCACCCGATTGTTGTTGAGGGCGCGGATTTGTGCTGGAAATAATAACACAGCGATTAGGCTCTTCACCAATAGAACTGGATGTAACGCCTTCAATCTCCGAAATAGTAGCATGAATAATCCGGCGCTCATAAGGGTTCATCGGCTCTAATGTGGTATTTCGCCCTGTTTTGATCACCGCAGCTGCCAGCTTTTTTGCCAACTGCTCAAGTGTGTTGCGACGTCTTTCGCGATAGTTGCCCGAATCAATGACCACACGCAGATAATCACCTTCAACGCGGTTAGCTGCTAACCCGGTCAAATACTGAATAGCATCAAGCGTTTCTCCGCGACGGCCAATCGCCACACCGGAAACATCGCCATTAATTTTAAGAGTAACATTATTTTCTTCCTGCGAAGTGGTAACAGTAATTTGGTCTAGGCCCATTGCTTTGACAATGTCGAGAACATACTGTTGGGCAACCTCGATTTTGCCATCAAGATTAGGCGTTTCTAGCACGATCTCGGGTGTTTCTACATCCGGTTCCTCTTTAAAAACCCTCACCTTGGCAGGCGTTTGGCTAAAACCCAAAAAACCCTTATGTGGCATATCAATAATTTCAAAATCGATTTCATCCCGGCCCAAGCCCAATTGCTCACAGCCAGCGTCAATCGCGGCATCCACGGTTCTGCCAGTAGCAATAATTTCTTTGATCACGTTACTTCACTCCTTTACTTCACGTCTTCGTCGGTTACCTCTACAAACTCTTCACCGTAGCGTTCAGCGTCACGCTTTCTTGCGGCAGCTAACTTGCGGCGCGTAATCTCTTTTTGGGATAGACTTCCTTCGTTTGGATTTTTGATGTTTTCTTCTTTAGCTTTTTTCTTCTGATCAATACGCTCCTGACGCTCACGCTCACGCAACTCGGCTTCAGCAGCCTTTGCTTTTTCAATTTCTTCCGCCGGATTCATAATTTTGTTCAAAATGATGCTCTGAACCGTCGACAGCATATTCGATATAAGCCAGTAGATACCCACACCGGCCGGAACGACAAATGAAATCCAGACGCTCATCATCGGCATCATAAACAACATGCTGTTGGTCATGCCGGCCATCTGACCGTCGGTGCTAGAAGCGGTGGACTGCTTGGTCACCATGCTCATCATCAGCGAAGTCACACCAGAAAGAATCGGAATCAATAAAAGGACAATATAAAGGCCGATCGGTTTATCTCCGGGTGTAAGAGAAGGCTGCTCACCCAAAAACAGACCAAAAAGCGAAAAATCAAAATTAGAAAGCTTATCGGTAACATCTGCACCAAGGCCTTCTACAAAAGGCGTGGGATTAATCTTAACCGCATTTAATACGCTTATTTCCTTAGAATAATTACTCACCCCGCCGGCACCCAATACACTAGTGGCAATTTCAATTGCCTTGCTGATCGTCTCGCTGGGAAGTCTGAGCATATGTTTAATGGGGCTGTAGATGACATCCAGCATACCGAAAAGAATCGGAAACTGAATGAACATCGGTAAACAGGAAGACATGGGGGAGAAGCCCTCTTCGTTGTACAGCTTTTGGAGCTCTTCAGAATACTTTTGCTTGTTGTTGCCGTAGGCCTTTTGAAGCGCCTTCATCTTTGGCTGCATTCTGGCGTTAGAGATCATACCCTTTTGCTGCTTGATTCCAAGCGGAATCATTATAATCTTGACGAGTACCGAAAACAGGATAAGTGTGATGCCATAATTGTGTGTGAGTTGGTTGATGTAGTACATGATAAACCCGAGAACCCAGCCCACCGGCGCAAACAAATTTACAATGCTCATTTAGTTTCCTCCAATATCATCTTTAAAAAGACGCACCGAATAAGGCGATAAGAGGGGGTTTAGCGGCGCTTGTCCTTTTTATTCTTTTTGCAATAAACAAGATATTCTCTGCGGAAGGTAAAATGCTCCGGTACGGGATCATATCCACCCTTTGCAAAGGGATTACAGCGCAAAATGCGCCAAACCGAAATTAACCCGCCCCTTATCGCGCCAAAGCGATCGATCGCCTCTAAGGCATAGCTGGAGCAGGTTGGAATATAAATACAGCGCGGCTGCGTATAGCGCGATATACCTTCTCTATAAAGATAAATCAATGCTTTAATTATGCGCTTCATCATTTGAAATTAAATAAGGAGATAGATGTTTTTTCATGACTTTATAGACCTCCTGCATGGTGCAGTTGGTGGTTCTGGCCCGGGCAACAAATACAATATCATAGCCATTGTCTTGAGAAAAACGAGGCAGAAGGAGGCGGTACGCCTCCCTAATTATTCTACGTGCCCGGTTGCGGTCATGCGCTTTACCGATCTTTTTACTCGTAGTGATACCAATGCGGTTAAAACCTAAACGGTTTTTGGCCACATAGGTTACTAAAGAGGCGCCAACTGCACCCTTTTTTCGGTAAAGCCTTCTGAAATCATGGTTCTGGTTTAACGAGACTGTCTTTTGCAACTCCAGAATACCCTTTCGCATGCCTTCGTCTCTCGAACGAAAAACAGAAATAAAGGTCACACAGACAAACGGTGTGACCTTAACACATTAGTACGTGAGCCTTGCTCTGCCCTTTGCACGACGGCGGGCGAGTACCTTGCGACCGTTTCTCGTTTTCATTCTCTTACGAAAACCATGTTCTTTCTTACGCTGAAGCTTCTTCGGCTGATAGGTTCTTACCACAGAAAACCCCTCCTTTCAGGGAAACCTTGCAGTTAACTAGTATAGACTAAAAAGCCCTGTAAAGTCAAGAACCTTTTTATTAAAAACATTGTATTTATCAGCATTTTTCAGGAATATGTCCGCTTAAATATATTGACATCTTTCTTTTGAAAAATTTAATTCCTTTTTTACGCAATTTTGTTCTTTTTGAAGCTAATTTCTTTTCCTATTCCTATTATATATATTATCCTGTATCACGGTTGAAAGATTGACTTTTTTATGCTATTATAAACTAGAATATTTGTATGCGGCCGAATGGCCGTTTTTTGGAGGTTAGTTCATGGATTCTACCATGGAAATGTTTGAGCTGATTAAGGATTATTGCCGTCAGCAAATGCCGGCAGGGCCTTATTCGCTCTGGATTAAAGACATTGTTTGTGAAAAATTTGATCATACCGGTGCTGTTTTAGCTGTTCCTACCGATTTTCGCAAGCAAATTATAGAGGCAAAGTACTTTGAGTTTTTATCTACTGCTTTTAAAGAAGTATTGGGCTTTTCAGTAGATTTAACAATTGTCAGCGAAGAAGATACTAAAACCGAAGCGCCTAAACTTGAACCGACACCCGCCAAAAAAGAATCGCTGGATATGAATTTTTCTTCTGTCGGCGAATATGATTACACTTTTTCAACCTTTATTGTCGGCGCTTCAAATAAATTTGCTCATGCGGCCAGTTTGGCAGTGGCCACCAATCCGGCCTCATCGTATAACCCGTTGTTTATCTACGGCGGTTCAGGACTTGGTAAAACGCATTTGCTCAATGCAATCTGTGCCGAAATTTCACAAAGCCAACCTGATTTCAAAATAATATATGTCAAAGGCGAAGATTTTACCAACGAGCTAATTACCGCAATCAAAACAGAGCGAACAAAATATTTTCATGATAAATACCGGCAGGCGGATGTTCTGTTGGTGGACGATATTCAATTTATAAGTGGTAAAGAAATGACGCAGGAAGAATTCTTCCACACCTTTAACACGCTTTATGAAGCCAACAAACAAATTGTCTTAACCTCCGACCGGCCACCCAAAGAAATAAAAACGTTAGAGGACAGGCTTCGTACCCGTTTTGAATCGGGCCTTATTGCTGACGTTCAACCTCCAGACTATGAGACCAGAGTTGCCATTTTGCGCAGAAAAGCCGAGCTTTTAGATATCAGCTTGCCGGATGACGTCACAGAATATATCGCCAACCGGTTAAAAACCAATATTCGTCAGCTTGAAGGCACTGTCAAAAAAATTAAAGCTTTTAAGCTTTTAGCCAACAGCCCGCCCTCCATTTCAATCGCTCAAAACGCAATACGCGATATTTTAAATGATAGTCAGCCCATTTCAGTAACGGTTGACCGCATTATCAATGAGGTCTCTCGTTCATTTGAAGTGTCGGTTCAGAATATTCGCTCCATGGACAGAACTGCTCCGGTTTCTGCAGCGAGACAAGCTGCAATGTATATTATCCGAGAGGTTGCACATCTTTCAATGTCCGCCATTGGCGAAGAATTTTCAGGACGTGACCATTCAACGGTTGTTTATACCATTAATCAAACTAAGAAACTTATGAAGAATAATCCGCACTTTAAAAACACCATTGAGGACATCATTAAAAATGTTCGCGATAGCTGATTCAACTTTTTTTAAGTGTTTAAATGTTTATAAATTCGACTAATTTTTAAAGTTCTTCTTAACATTTAACCACATGCTTCTAACGGTTTTAAACATGCCATTTTAAGGCAGTGTTATTTTTATTTTTTTTCAAAAGATCTTTCAAGAGTTTTTTTCATCGATTTTCTCCTGTCTGATCGTTGTTTTTGAATGTTTTAACATAATTAACGGCCCCTACTGCTACTACTAGATATTATTTTCTTTCTGTCTTTTTTAGAAAAGGAGATCATTATGAGAATTAAATGTGAAAAAACGATTCTTTGCGATGCCGCATCGGTTGTCAGCAGAGCGGTATCGTCTCGCTCGCCACTGCCAACTCTTGAAGGAATTCTAATTAGAACTGCGGATAATGCCATTGAGCTATTTGGCTACGATCTTGATATTGGCATCTCCACTAAAATTGACGCCCAAATTGAGGCCGCGGGGGAGATTGTACTTCCAGCCAAAGTTCTGCTTGACATTGTCAAAAAGTTACCCGGTGAATTTGTAACCATAACAGTTGGAGAAAAATGTCTGACCGAGATTAAAAGCGGGTTTTCAGAATTTACAATTTTGGGTATGCCAGCTGATGAATTCCCAGAATTTCCGTCGATTGGCGAGGTCACCGATTTTAGTGTGACCGAAGATGTTTTAAAATCTATGATTGATCAGACTATATTTGCTATTAGTCAGTCCGATGCAAAGCCGATTCATACCGGTTCTTTATTTGAAATTAAGAGCGGTTCATTTTCAGTCGTATCAATAGACGGTTACCGGCTGGCACTGAGAAATGAAAAAGTTTCTTTTGATAGTGATATTAGTTTTGTCATACCTGGGCGGGCATTAAACGAAGTTTCTAGAATATTGAGCGAAAGTTCAGACGAGCTTGTGGGTATGCAAATTTCCAAAAAGCATATTGTTTTTCATATCGGTGACTTTCAGGTGTTTTCGCGTCTGTTAGAAGGCGATTTCCTTGATTATAATGCTGCTATACCAAAAACGAGCAGCACAACGGTTAAAATTAATACGAGAGAATTTATTGAGGCCGTTGAACGTGTTAGTCTTTTAATTTCTGACCGGATCAAAAGTCCACTGCGTATTAAATTTGTAGAGGATGAAATTATTTTAAATTGTTCGACTGCGCTAGGGCGCGCAGTCGATACAGTTGCAGCTTCAATTGAGGGTGGTACACTCGAAATGGGTTTTAATAACCGCTATTTACTCGATGCATTACGTGCGGCGCAATGTGACGAGGTTTGCTTAGAAATATCTGGGCCACTCTCACCAATGAAAGTAGTTCCAATTAATTCAACCGCATTTGTTTTTCTTGTGCTTCCGGTTCGCTTAAAATCTGAAATGTAAAGGGCTATAAAATATGAAAAAAATTACTATTAACACAGAATTTATCAAGCTTGATGCACTGTTAAAGTTTGCAGGTGAAGCGATGACTGGCGGCGAAGCAAAAGAAATAATTCAGGCGGGGCTTGTATCGGTTAACGGCGAAATTTGCACCATGCGGGGTAAAAAAATACGCCAAGGTGATATCGTTTCTGTGAATGGCAACGAACTGGAGGTCGTGTTGGGTGAAGGTAACCCGCCTCTCTATTAACCGCTTTAGAAATTTATCCGATATTTCTTTAGAGCCTTCGGCCGGTGTTAATGTAATTTATGGAGAAAATGGACAGGGAAAAACAAATCTTCTTGAAGCAATCTGGCTTTTTACTGGAGCTAGAAGCTTCAGAGGTGCATCTCCCTCCGATTTTATTCCATTTGGGAGCTCCAGAAGTGTGTTTTCAATGGCTTATAGCGATTTGAATAGGGAAAATCTGACAAACATAACACTGGGTGATAAAAAAGAGGTGTTACAAAATGGCGTTGGATTAGATTCCTTATCAGCTCTTTCTGGTAGTTTTTGTTCGGTTGTTTTTTCTCCGGCGCATCTCAATTTGATAAAAGGAGGCCCTTCTGAGCGGAGAAAAACGCTTGATTCTGTAATAGGGCAGATAAAGCCGCGTTATATCGCGGTCTGCCAAGATTATCAAAAGCAGTTATTTCAGCGCAATACGCTTTTGAAGGATATTCCTTTTGCATCGTCTCTTTTGGATACGTTAGATATTTGGGATCAAAGTCTGGCTAAAACAGGTGCTCTGATAACAAAAACACGCAAAAGTTTTTTAGAAAGGCTTAAGCCTTTTTCAGACGATTTTTATAATGGCATTTCTTCCGGACGAGAGTCACTTTCTTTGTCTTATTCTTCGACAATTGACATTGACGGTGCCATCTCGGAAGAGACGATGCTGTTGCTTTTAAAAAAGAACCGTGCAGAGGATATCCGAATCGGATCAACTTCAGTCGGCCCACATCGTGATGACCTATTGATCGATATAAATGCTATGTCGGCTAAAAGTTTTGGATCACAGGGACAGCAGCGCAGCGCTGTTTTAGCGTTAAAGCTGGGCGAATGTGCACTCATAGAGCAGGTAACTGGCCAAAAGCCGGTTGTGCTTTTAGACGATGTCATGAGTGAACTTGACGATCTGCGCCGGGATTTTTTGCTACATCGCTTGCTTGAGCGACAAATATTTATTACTTGTTGTGATCCCAAGCAGGTTATAGACGTAGCTGCCGCTTTTAAAATTGAGGCTGGTAGACTTGTAGCACAGTAAAGGAGCGCTTATGTATTTGCATTTAGGGCAAGAAACGGTGGTCAGGCTTGAAGATATTATTGGTATTTTTGATATAGAAACCTCCTCTGTTGGCAAAGAGACACGATGGTTTTTATCCCGTGCTGAGAAAAACATGATGGTGACGAATGTTTCAAACGATTTGCCAAAGAGCTTTGTTATATGCAATGACAATGGTGCCACCCGTGTTTATATTTCTCAGATATCGACGGCGACTTTAAAAAGACGAACCGGATTTGTAGAAAGCCTTTAAATAAGGGATAAGTCAGCAGCTTAGGCTAGAATAAGGAGCGAATATTTGTGAGCAATACTCAACAGCAGAACAATTATGACGAAAATCAGATTCAGGTGCTTGAAGGGCTTGAAGCGGTACGAAAACGACCCGGTATGTATATCGGATCCACTGGACCGCGTGGACTTCATCACTTGGTGTACGAAATAGTCGATAACTCAATCGACGAAGCGCTCGCAGGATTTTGCACCGATATCGAGGTGGATATTCTGCCTGATGATGTTATCCGCGTTACCGATAATGGGCGCGGTATTCCGGTTGGTATTCAGCCAAAAATGGGAATTCCAGCTGTTACCGTTGTCTTTACGGTTTTACATGCTGGCGGTAAATTTGGTGGTGGTGGCTATAAGGTTTCTGGTGGTTTGCATGGTGTCGGTTCGTCAGTTGTCAATGCATTGTCCGAATGGCTGGAGGTTGAAGTTTGTGATGGTAAACACCACTATCGTCAACGTTTTGAGCGCGGGCGTATTGTAACCGATTTAGAAATTATTAGTGAAACTGAAAAAACAGGAACTATTGTTACATTTAAGGCGGATCCAAAAATCTTTGAAGAGCTTGCCTATGATAAAGAAGTTCTTTTGACCAGGTTGCGTGAACAGGCATTTTTAAATGCCGGCATTCGCATAGTGTTACGGGATAAGCGTGGTGAAGAACCCTATGTAGCCGATCTTTGTTACGAGGGTGGAATATGCAGTTTTGTAGAATATATTCATGTTAAACGTGCGCTTGAGCCGCTGCACTCCGAAGTGATTTACGTCACCGGACGGGATGGTGACTCGATTGCTGAAGTTGCTATGCAGTATAATGACAGTTATAATGAGCTGATTTTATCTTTTGCTAATAATATCCATACTGGAGAAGGAGGCACCCATGAAATCGGTTTTAAATCGGGTCTAACCCGTGTTATGAACGATTTTGCGCGTCGTTATAATCTTCTCAAGGAGACGGATAAAAACTTAACTGGTGAGGATGTTCGTGAAGGCCTGACCGCTATCATCTCAGTCAAGTTGACTGACGCACAATTTGAAGGACAGACCAAAGCTAAGCTGGGCAACACGGTTGTACGCTCATTGGTGGATTCAATCATCTCCGAAAAACTTACCCAATATTTTGAAGAAAATCCGACTATTTGTCGAACAATTTTAGAAAAAGCACTCGGGGCTGCCCGTGCCAGAGAAGCAGCGCGAAAGGCCAGAGAACTTACGCGAAGAAAATCGGCGCTTGAAACAGCATCGCTGCCGGGCAAATTGGCGGATTGCTCCGAGAAGGGAACGGACCGCACCGAAATATACATCGTCGAGGGTGACTCGGCGGGTGGCTCTGCAAAATCCGGTCGAGACCGTCGTTTTCAGGCAATCCTACCGCTGTGGGGCAAGATGCTAAACGTAGAAAAGGTTCGTGAAGAAAAGGTTTACGGCAATGATAAGCTTACGCCGATTATTACAGCACTTGGCTGCGGAATTCGTGATGAGTTTGATATTACAAAACTGCGTTATGACAAAGTAATCATAATGGCCGACGCTGATGTTGACGGTTCTCATATCAGAACACTGCTTTTAACCTTTTTCTTTCGCTATATGCGCCCGCTTATCGAAACTGGGCATATTTATCTGGCACAGCCTCCGTTATATAAAGTCAGCCGCGGCAAGCAGGTACGGTACGCTTATTCAGACAATGAGTTGGATAAGGAAATAAAGGAACTGGCGCCAAATGGTGAAAAAGTTGATATTCAGCGTTATAAAGGTCTCGGTGAGATGAATCCTGATCAGCTTTGGGAGACGACGATGGATCCAATGCGCAGAACCATTCTCAAGGTAGAGATGGAAGATGCTGTCACCGCAGATGCAATTTTTTCGGTGTTGATGGGTGACAAGGTACAGCCACGACGTGAATTTATCGAACAGAACGCACAGTATGTCAAAAATCTTGATATATAATTTATTGTTTCACGTGAAACAATTCTGGTTTAAGCTTTTAGGCGTTTATAGTCCGCCTGCTGAAATGAAAGGTGAATATTGATGGACGAAATCATACATGGCAGATTGATACCGGTCGATATTGAAAGTGAGATGAAAAAGAGTTATCTCGATTATTCAATGTCGGTCATCGTCGGGCGAGCGCTGCCTGATGTACGCGACGGCCTAAAACCGGTTCATCGCCGTATTCTCTATACACTGTTTGAAAACGGTATATATTCCGACAAGCCCTACCGCAAATGTGCTGATACTGTTGGTTCGGTTCTGGGTCGTTATCATCCACATGGTGACGGTAGCGTTTATGATGCAATGGTACGTTTGGCTCAGGATTTTTCAATGCGTTATCCGCTAATTGACGGTCATGGAAATTTTGGTTCGATTGACGGTGACCCTGCAGCGGCCTACCGTTATACAGAGTCACGTATGAGCAAAGTTTCGATGTCAATGCTCACTGATATTGATAAAGAAACAGTGGACTTTACTCCAAACTTTGATGATCGTTTAAAGGAACCAAGCGTTCTGCCGTCTCGTTTTCCAAATCTTCTGGTGAACGGATCAACTGGCATTGCTGTTGGTATGGCGACCAATATTCCTCCACATAACATGGGTGAGGTTATTGAGGCTGTTTGCGCTTTGATTGATAATCCAGAGTCGACACTAGAAGAATTAATGCAGCTCATACCGGGGCCTGATTTTCCGACAGGTGGCACTATAATGGGGCGCAGTGGCATCCGCGCAGCTTATGGTACTGGGCGGGGCAGGATAATAATGCGCGCAAAAACCCATGTTGAAGAGATGCAAAATGGGCGTGAGCGTATTGTTGTCACTGAAATCCCTTATGGTGTCAATAAAGCACGACTAATCGAAGCTATTGCTGATTTGGTTAAGGATAAGCGCGTTGAGCAAATTTCTGATCTTCGCGACGAGTCTGATCGCGATGGTATGCGTATTGTAATAGAGCTAAAGCGAGACGCCAATAGCGCACTTGTACTTAACCAGCTCTATTCCTATAGCCAAATGCAAGAGACTTTTGGTGTTATTATGTTGGCGCTCGTTGGCGGCGTTCCCAAGGTTATGGCATTAAAAGAAATTTTACAGCATTATATCGAATTTCAAAAAGAAATTGTTGTGCGTAGGACGCGCTATGACCTGCGTAAGGCGGAAGAACGCGCACACATTCTCGATGGTCTAAAACGCGCAATCGATATCGTTGATGAAATTATTGCAGTTATTCGTGCTACCAAGGGCTCTCAGGCTGAAGCTAAAGCCGCTGTTATGGAGCATTTTGGCTTTGATGAACCGCAGGCAGCAGCAATTGTAGCTTTTAGACTTGGTCAGTTAGCAGGGCTTGAAATTGAAAAAATAATTAATGAGTTGGGAGAGCTTCAAACCAAAATTGCAGAATGGCAAGCTGTTTTGGCTGATGAACAAAAAGTTCTTGATATTGTTAAGCAAGAAGTTATGGCAATAGGTGCTAAGTATAGCGATATTCGCCGTACCGATATTCAAGCCGTTTCGGGTGAAGTGGATATTGAAGATCTTATTCCGGAGGAAGAGTGTGTCATTACGCTCACCTATTACGGCTATATTAAGCGTCAGCCTACTGATACCTATAAGACGCAACGACGTGGTGGTCGTGGCGTCACTGGTATGACTCGGCGAGAAGAGGATTTTGCTACTGAACTGTTTATTTGTTCAACGCATGATTATATTATGTTCTTTACAAGTCGGGGAAGGGTATACCGCTTAAAGGGATACGAAATAAATGAAAGCTCAAGAACTGGCAAGGGTACAAACATTGTGAATCTTCTCCCTCTTGAGCAAGGCGAAAAAGTGACGTCTACCATCAAAGTAAGTTCGGTTGAGACTGATAAGTATCTTTGTATGGTTACTAAAAATGGTGTTATCAAGCGCACAGCACTTTCAGCTTTTAAGAATATTCGAAAAGTTGGCCTGATTGCCATTAATTTAGATGAAAATGACGAACTGGCATGGGTGCGTATGACGGATGGAGAAGATGACCTAATTATAGCAACCCGCAATGGTCGTGCTATTCGCTTTACCGAGACAGAGGCACGCGGTATGGGCCGAAGTGCTCGTGGTGTTCGCGCTATTTCACTAGGTGATGGGGATAGTGTCGTAGGTATGGCGCGAGTGCGCGATAATAGTACGCTTCTAACAGTCTCTGAAAATGGTTCGGGTAGAAGAACGCTCATTTCTGAATATCCGCTTCGCTCCCGTGGTGGTAAGGGCGTCATAAACTACTATACAAGTAAAAACGGCCCTGTTGCTGGAATCCGATCCATAGATGAAACTGATGATATTTTCCTCATTTCCGACGATGGCATTATTATACGTATTGGTGCTGCTGAAATTACCATGCAGTCACGCTATGGCGGCGGAGTACGTGTTATGCGCTTGGCTGAGGGTAGTAAATTAGTTACGCTGGCTCGAGCTCCCTCTGAGGAAGAAAATGATGAGGAAGATAACGATGATCAGGCAGAGGAAATGGAAGAAAACACTGAAGAAGTATTAGAATCCGTAACCGAAGAAATATCTTCTGAAGAATAAATCAATAACATTAGTCACTATCAGTATGTCAAGAGACACTAAATAACAATGGACAACTTTTAAGATTTATCACATTACTTGACGTGATGATTGATAAAGCAGTTGTGCCAGCCTATAAATTTCTACAAAATGAGCCGTCGGACAATTTCCGGCGGCTCAGAGTATTATAAAGCAAATTTTCAAAGTATTACAGCGATAAAAAGCTTGAAGGGGAAGGAGGTGGTGTAAAGGCTATACTAGTTTCTTCTTAAGTATTATAGCGCTGAGCCGGACTCTTATAAATTCAAATGCAGAAATTTTACTGAATCGTGTAATCGTAGGCTAAAGATCAATAGTTTATTTCAAAGTGTAGCTTAAAGGAATATATCAAGCAAGATTTAGAAGATTATCTACACTGCCAGAATTTCTTATAATAATTGTTTCACGTGAAACAATCATTTAAAATAAAACGGCGAATGCTCTTTAACTAATTTGTACTAAATTTAAAACCCTCTAAGAATAACAGATTACTTGTTTTAAAACACTACAAAGCATCAATGGAAACTTATCGACAGTGTATTCAGTTTATCAATATATATAAAACAAAAGACTATTAAAATAATAAAAATTATGTTCGAGTAGAAAAAAAACAAAAAAAAATAAATTGAAAAGGTAAAATATACTCTTACCAGCGATTTTTCGGCTCAAAAATAAATTATATATTGGCCCCTAGCATAGAATTCTGCTTTAAGCTTGTCAGCTTAGATATATTGAATCCCGTGCCTTATTCTGTGTTAATTATACTTTCGAGTGTGATTGTTATACGATATGAACATAAAATAGATTTTTTTTGGAAAATGTAGTATGCTTAGCAAAGAAACTTAGATAGACAAGAGGAAAGAACATGTTTAACAAGGTATTAACAGTTATTTTAATACTGTCCTGCATGCTTCTACCTGCCTGCTCAGGCAGAAGCAGATCTGAAAGTAGTGATTCATCTGTATATATTGCCTCAAGCGAAGCGCAATTGCCAGAAAGCAACTTACTAAATACAATTCTTTTCGCAGAGCTAACTGATGTTCAAGGATTTTCCTACAATGGCAATGCGGCTTATTACTTTGGCGGGGAACACGGGCTTTGGTCAAAAGGTGGGTATAGCGCTATTGAGTTTTCTTGTCCTAATAATTACCGGAAAGAAAAGCGATATCTAAATCAGGAATACGCGATAGTTAGACAATTTGCTGAGTCATTGAGCCGTTTTCCCATCGTCGATGATTTCGTCAAAGATATGACTGAGAATACTGTGCTTCCGGAAAGCGATTATATTAGCTTTGGTCTTACACTGTGTGACTATAAAAATCCAGATATCACTATTTTTGAGACCGGTGATATTTATCTGACGCAAAATAGTAGCAGTCCGCCATCTGCCAGGCACTATAAAGCAGCTGATAAAAAAGCTTATAGCAAACTTAAAAACGAAATAGTAAATATCCGCGCTACGTTAGATGCGCTTCCGCTGGATTATCAAATCGAGATGGGTGTTTTTACCAACTTATTCAAACCGGAATCTACAGCACTTCGCCTAACATTTGAAAACATCGGGAAGATACAGATTTTGTATTCCAGAGAGTTTATAGTAGAAAAAAAGGAAAACGGCATATGGCACCAGCTCTCAGAAAAAGAGCCAACAATGGCAACAGCCGAGATGCAGGCTATTGAACCGCGCAGCACAGGCAATTATACTGTTGATTTGACAAATCTGGAGGGCGGACAAGAACCTGGCCAATACCGTGTTAGCAATAAGTTTTACGCTGGGGAGGAGGAGGTAACGCTCACGACAACATATGAGATACGTGCAGATGCAATAGAAATAAGTTTACCCTATAAGCCACAAATGACACCTGAAAATCAGTCATATTATGACAAATATTTAAGTGCATGGGGTTTTTACCGTCCATTTGAAATAAATTACGATGAGGAAACGTTCGCGCAGGATTTTCAGCCTTATCTACTTTACTATTCCAGTGCGGCTCAGGAGGGGAGACGGGATGAAAACGATAAGTTTGGGGTGGATATTCCTGCTCAAATAGTAGAAAAGACGATAATACGTCATTTTCTGGTGACAATTGAGCAGTATCGCGCCAGCCTGCCAAAATCTCGTAACTCCATGGAATATTACGATTCTGAAAAAGGCATCTATCACTTTGAGGGTGGTTATGGCGGCGTAGGCTTCGACGGGGTTGTAACCGAAGCAAAAAAGGAAGGGAATTTGTTGATGCTATCCTGCGATTGGTATGATGTAACAGATTGCTTTCAATACAGCCACACAGTTACAATACAACTTGGGCAGCAGCCGGACGAATTTTACTATATTAAAAATATAGTAACAGAAAAGACTAAAGCAGAATAGAAAACATGTAAAGTGATTAAAGTAAAAAGACCGCGGGATATAAATGTATATCCCGCGGTTACTCAATAATTTTAGAAGTTCAATAAATATTTTGTGGGCTTATCAATATCCCATTTCCGAAGAAATACGTAAAGAAAACTCTTTAGCTTTAAGTGCCATCTCGCTCATCTGTTCAATGTCGATTCTCGCAGCAGGGCCTGAGATGTTAAGTGCTGCTACAACCTTATGGTGCGAATCAAAAATGGGGGCAGCCACTGAGACCACGCCTTCTTCGCGCTCGCTGCGACTAGTAGAATAGCCCAGCGTGCGAATTTCGGCTAATCTCTCGTTGGTAGTGTAAGGGTCAGCCAACAACAGTTCGTCGATTATTGCCTGTGGCTGATAAGCCAATAGCAGCCTACCAGAAGCACCGCGGGTCAATGGCAGTCGATCACCAATATTTAAAATACGCTTTAAGGGATGGGTGCTTTCAATGCGTTCAATACATACGCGGTGGCTGTTATTCGGCACATAAAGACCCACGCTTTCATTATAAATTTCGCGCAGCTGAATCATATAGGGAACAGCAATGCGCCGAAAATCCATGTGAGAGTAACATAGCGTGCCCAAGCGTGCAATGCTCGGGCCCAGATAATAACGCTGGGTTTCATCATCACGATAAAGATAATTATATTTCTCAAGCGTCGCAAGAATACGAGAAGTGGTACTTGGCGGAAGATCTATCTCCCTTGCTATTTCGACAAGAGATAAGCTTAGCTTTTCCTTGGTAAAACAATTAAGCATTCTAAGTGCGCGTTCAATGACCTTTACGCTGGCGTCCGCACTGGCCATAATTCATTTCCCTCCAGTGTAAAATTGATTTTCACGTATAATGATTGTAACATCTTTACGCACACCGGTCAAGCAGTGGGGCATAAATTGAGTTGACAAAAGAACCTGCGTGGGGTAAAGTAATACTGTTTTATATTGTTATAATAAAAGAGGAAATTTGTATGCCATTAACGATTGAGACCTACTCCATCCTGCTTCCATTGGTGTTTTTTGCAGGATTTGTTGATGCAGTGGCAGGTGGCGGCGGGTTGATTAGCCTGCCTGCTTATCTTTTTGCGGGTTTGCCGGTTCATGTTGCCTATGGAACCAACAAGATGGCAGCGTCATTTGGTACTGCAATTGCAGTGAGACAATTTGCCAAAAACGGGAGTATTCGGTTGAGGCCAGCGTTGATCTCAGCGGTTGGCGCCATCATAGGTGGTTGGTTTGGCGCACATTTGGTAATGATGTTGTCTGCTGAGACGGTACAGATCATGATGATGATCTGTTTACCGATTGTTGCAGTCTTTATGCTAACCCGAAAGCAGTTAGGCAGCGATGAAAACCATTTTCTTGAACCTAAAAAAGAAAATATAATCTGTGCTGTCATCGGGATTGTGATAGGCATGTACGATGGGCTTTTTGGCCCAGGAACGGGAACATTTTTGCTGATGAGTTTTACAACATTTTTAGGATACTCAATGGTAACTGCAACCGCAAACGCAAAGGTGGTCAATCTCGCTTCAAATGTCGGCGCGCTGATTACCTATATGATAGGCGGTAAAGTACTGTATGCCATCGGTATTCCATGCATTATAAGTGCGGCACTGGGGAATTTTATAGGGTCAAGGATGGCCATCAAAAAGGGAAGCCGGTTTATCCGCCCCGTTATGACCTTTGTTGTTGCAGGACTGTTTGTTAAGATTTTATTGGATTTTTTTAAGTAAGGAGAACACTATGAAATCACCCGAGACCCTTTTAATGGAGCGGAGGGCCAACTGGTATCTCGATTTTGTCAAAAATGGCGAGGAGGACTGCATCAACCGTCGCCTATCCTACGAGATTCTCGAATGCAGCTATGAAACGCAGGAACTCACGTTGAGCTTTGAGACAACTGACTGGATGATGAATCCAGGTGGTGTGGTTCACGGTGGTATGATATGTACCATGTTCGACATCACGATGGGTATTACGTCGTTGGCACTCAGCGGGACATTTACGCCGACAGTAAATCTTTCTGTGAGCTATTTAAGTCCGGCACCTCTCCACGATCATCTTATAATAACGGCGCGTGCCACACGAGTTGGCAAGACCTTTGTACAGCTTACAGCTGAAGCAACCTCTGAAAATACGCGTACTCTTTGTGCGACAGCGACAGCAATTTTTTATTGCGCTGGCCAAGAGAAACTGATATTTAATGATTAATTTAACCCCTCATATTATATTTTAAGAAATATAAGAACCCGGGAATGCAAAGCCAAATGCATTCCCGGGTTTTATCTCTGGCCTGAGTGCGAAAAGGGAGCCCAAGCCAAAGGCGAAGATATTAAATTAATAGAAATAAGTGAAAATTCTACAATTCTTAAGTTCTGTTACGACGATTTACTGCAGAGACCAAAGCATTGATCGAAGCGGTAATGATATCGTTGTGGGTACCCGCGCCCCACACAATTTTGCCCGCACCATTAATGATACCCACATAGGCCATTGCGTCGGAACTAGAACCCTTTGTCATGGCGTGCTCACTATAAGAAACCAGCGTATAGTGAATATCGGTGGCCTTCTTAATTGCGTTAGAAACAGCATCAAGACGGCCGGTTCCAGTATCAGTTTCTGTAATGGTCCTTCCGTTAAAAACCATGCTCACGGTAGCGCAAGCGCCTTTTTTACCGGTAAATTCAACATCGATAACCTCTAATGGTGAGGATATGTTGACATATTCGGCCTTGAAAAGGTCGTGAATCTCTTTTGACATCAGTTCACAATGGCGGTGATCTGAGATACCCTTAATAAAATAGCCGAAGGCCTCGCGCATTTTTGGCGGCATATCGATGCCAAACTGCTGCTCAAGCAGATACCCGATACCGCCCTTGCCTGACTGGCTGTTGATTCGGATGACATCTGCCTCGTACATTCTGCCCACGTCCGCGGGATCGACCGGCAAATAGGGAACGTTCCAGCGCTCGGGGTCGTTTTCTTCGCGAAAGCGCATGCCCTTGGCAATGGCGTCTTGGTGTGAGCCTGAAAAAGCGGCAAACACCAGTGCGCCTGCATAGGGCTGGCGCTCATAAACACGCATGCGGGTCACACGCTCATAAACCTCCTGAAGATGGGGCATATCGGAAAAATCAATATTCGGATCGACACCATGGACAAACATGTTCATGCCGAGCGTGATGATATCGACGTTGCCAGTGCGCTCGCCGTTACCAAATAGGGTACCTTCAATTCGATCGGCGCCTGCCAATAGGCCTAATTCGGCGTCGGCGACACCGGTACCGCGGTCATTGTGTGGGTGCAGCGAAAGAATCACGTTTTTGCGATTTTTGAACCGCTCGCTCATGTATTCAATCTGCGAGGCGTAAACATGGGGCAGGCTCATCTCAACCGTAGCGGGCAGGTTTATAATGACAGGACGCTCTGCAGTAGGTTCCCAAACGTCAATGACGGCATTGCAGACATCCAATGCAAATTCTACTTCGGTGCCGGTAAAGCTCTCGGGTGAATATTCAAAACGGAAATTACCGGGGGTTTTCTCGGCCAAATCCTTAACTATTTTAGCACCTTCAACGGCAATACCCTTGATTTCTTCCATGCTTTTTCTGAAAACCTGATCGCGCTGGGCTTGCGAGGTGGAGTTGTAGAGGTGAACGATGGCATTTTTGCAGCCAGCGAGCGCGTCAAAGGTTTTTTCTATAATATGCTGACGAGACTGAGTTAACACCTGGATTGTTACGTCGTCAGGAATCATGTTGTTATCAATGAGGTATCGCAAAAACTCATACTCGGTCTCAGAGGCAGCTGGGAAGCCCACCTCTATTTCCTTAAAGCCGATTTTCACCAGAAGTTCGAAAAACTCTAGCTTTTCTTCCAGATTCATCGGGATGATAAGCGCCTGATTGCCGTCGCGCAAATCTACGCTGCACCAGATCGGTGCGCGGTCGATGTATTCCTTCTGGGCCCACTTCATGGTGTTGACAGGGGGCATAAAATAGCCTCTTTGATACTTCTGATGGTTTTTCATGCTGCTGTTCTCCTTCTCCAACGGGTTGTAATTTTGCGATCAGACGAAAAAAATCCTACATCTTTCATTTGAAAGACGTAGGATTAATTACTCCTGCGCGGTACCACTCTCATTCATATCACAAAGGATATGCTCCTCATCGGGTACGGATCGGTTTTACGATCTTATACCCTACCATTGTAACGGGCGGATACCGTCTGCATCTACTTTGAGCATCGTGTGCTTCATTTCGGGCAGCTGCTTGGAGGCGAGTTCAGATAGTATGCTGCACCGTCTCACATCAACCGACGGTTTTCTGTAGTCAGCAAAAGATCTTACTGTTCCTCTTCATCGCATTTTAAATATTGACACTATCATAATAAACCCCTAAAGATTTGTCAAGGGGAAAATATAATTTTTTAATAGGATTACAGCATGGCCTTAAAGCTCGGGCGTGACATCGGAGAAGATCGTTTTATTAGACTCAACTATTTCATCACCATCTACATTATTAGCCTTATCCTCTTGGGCGAGTTTTTCATCTGGCTGAAAAACCGTAACACGCTCGTCAATAAAAATATTGTAATAGTAATGGTTATCATATTCTCCAACTTTAAAAGCAACCGAGGCAGGCAATTCCAGAACGATTCTATTTAGAGATTTGTTGTTAAGGGAAGCAACAATAAGGCGCTGAATATTTTCGCGGGTCAAGAGTGTAATAGGGGAGGGGGTTGTAAAAATGCAATATACCTCCAGCGTACCATCGTCGGAAGATCGGGGCCTAAAAACAGGGGGAGAAACACTGTAATTATCGGTTAATATACGAATTTTGTTGTCGGCAGAAGGACGAACCTCTAGTGAATTACCCCAGTAGCCCGTCAGCGTCACAGCCTCAATATCTTCAGCTGAATATTGTGACAGTTCAGACATTACCGCATAAGAAGGCGCCATCTGCTGTGCTAACGCTACCGAGTCAGAGATAGCAAGTGGAGAAAGCGCAAAAAAGGCGATAAGGCAAAAGGCCAGAACAATTGCGGAAATAGCAGCAGCTTTTTTAAGCATGTTCGGTTTCTCCCTCCTGATTATTTAAGTTCAGCTTCACATCTATGGGAGGTGTGCTAGTTTTTGTGGTTAAATACGTTTTTAAGCAACGGCACAACTGCAAGACAAGCTTTAATCCCCAGTTAAAAGCAATTATCAACAGAGAAAGGCCCAGTACTCCGCCGGCTATCAAACCCACCGAAAAGATTAGAAGCAACAAAATCACGCTAAAGGGAAACGTAGTGATAAGAAGACTGGTAGTGACAGCAGCGGTAATGCCAAACAGTACAGCAGTGGCGCAAAGTATTGCTAGGCTTGCCAACCCAACAAAAAAGGCCAGTAGCGCGCCTAAAAAGACGCCACAAGCACCAACCCATAGCGGTGCGAAAAGCAACACAAGCAAAACGAGTGTAATTTTACCGCCAGTGGTTTTAACAAAGTTACTAACAGTCCCTGTCACGTTTTTTGCTGTATCAGCTATACGCGAAAAAATATGTGCTATCGTTTTTTTGTTTTCACCCTTGTGAGATTCAGAGATAATCTGTTGTGCAACTTCCTTGGGATCACCAAGCTTTGCGATAATTTCCCACTCACTTTTTCCCTGATTTTCACCCTCGGTAAAATATTCGCCGTAGTCGCGCAGGATATCATTAATTTCGCTTCTCGAAAGCGAGAGCTTAAGGTGGCTCTCCAACGTTTTTAAGTATTCATATCGGCTCATCGGATTTTGTCCCCCCTAAAATTTTCTCTACAATATCGGTCATTTTACGCCATTCGCCCATGGAACGCATGAGATATTCCTTGCCGACCGGTGTAATACGATAGTATTTTCGCGCGGGGCCGCCTCGACTTTCTACCAGATATGTGGAGAAGTAAGATTCCATAGTCAGGCGGCGAAGAATCGGGTAGACCGTTCCTTCGTTAATGTTAATATGGCATGCAATCGATTGTACAATTTCATATCCGTACATATCCTGATGGTCTATAAGTGCAAGAATACACATCTCGATAACGCCTTTGCGCAACTGAGTATTCATGGCTCACCTCCTAATAGATGCATTCTGATTATAGCACAGTACTATGCAATGCACAATACTGTTTCTTATAAGAATGCAATGAAAATAAGTTAAAATTAGTATATAAGATGAATTAAATACTAATTGTATTTAATATAAAGACAACAAAAATAAATATTAGTATATTTAAGAATAAAATAAACTATAGGTAATATTGGTAAATATAAAAAAGGGCCGCAGATTACTGCGGTCCTTTAATATTTTATTCAGCGTCAGAGTGAATAACCGCCTTAATTTTTTCTATACGTCGTTCGTCCGAACGCAATACAGAAAAAGTCACGCCGCCAAAAATGACAGCCCTGGGGTCTTCGCCCTGATGGGGAACACCACCTAGCAGTTCAATCATAAAGCCACCGAGCGTGTCTGCTTCAGAATCATCCGGTACATGAAAATTAAAAAGCTGTTCGGCGTCTGAAATACCAATTGAGCCATCAAGAACATAGGTACCGTCCTCTTCCTGCGTCACCAGGACCTCTTCGTTGTCATACTCGTCTTGAATATTGCCGACAATACTTTCGAGCAAATCTTCCATTGTAACGATGCCATAGGTTCCGCCATACTCATCCACAACAATGGCAATCTGTACCTTCTCGCGGTTAAACAGCGCAAAAACATCGGAGCAGCTGCTCGACTCGGGCACGTAGATGGGTCTACGCATTTCTTCAGAAAGATGAAATGCCTCGGGCCGATGAATGTACTTAATCAAATCCTTGGCGTATATAATACCACAGATTGAGTCAATATCTTCATCATAGACCGGAAGACGGGAATAACCACTTTCGATGGCGATTCGCGCAACTTCTTCAAGTGTGGCGTGTAGCTCTACGGCCGAAAGTTCGGTCCGATGGGTCATTACCTGAGATACATCGCGGCTGTCAAACTCGAAGATGTTGTTAATCATATTTTTTTCTGACTCTTCAATTGCACCGCGCTCGTTACCCTCATCCACCAGCATGCGAATTTCTTCTTCGGTGACCGAATCGGGATCGCTATTAGGGTCATAGCCTGATAAACGTACTAAGATGTTCGAAATTAGTTCGATCAAAAAGGTAAGAGGCGCAAATAATAAAAGTGTTAGCGAAAGGAGCCACGAAAGAGCCAACGCTGAAGATGGTAGAAAACCAGCAATTCGCCGTGGTGCAATTACTGCTACAGCAAAAAATATAAGGGCAAAAAAAACAGCACACACCCAAAAAAAGAGGATGGCGGCATTAAACCCCAACGCGTAAACCTCTGAAAAATAGCCGACTGTCCACAGGCAGACATGCACAACTGCCAAAACAAGACATAAAAGAGCAATAAACTGAACCGAAAGGCGAAACGACCGGTGCTTATGGAGAAGTGAATCCAAGCGAAGAGCTTTCTTATCAGCACTGCTAACAAGCTGCTTGAGCTTGGTATCGTTGAGATAAACGGCACCAGCTTCAGCCAAATTCAAGAGAAAGCTTAACAATAGCGGCAGCACGACACAAAAGGTGACGGCTGCCCAGCTAGTTTTGGGGATCATGTTATTTCTCCTTGCTGCATGATGTCAATACTTTTTCTCCCACTAAAACAGACATTTTTACGGTATACCCCATCTGGTGACCTCATTCATCCTTATGGTAAAAACCTAGTAAAAACGTCTTACCTTTATAACAGGAGAACCTTTAAAAAACAATTTGTTGGTATAGCGAAATAAAGCAAGACAAACTATACCAACACTATACAATTTATAGGCCGAGCTGTCAAATGTTCAAGAAAATGGAAAATACGAGTCAAAGACAAAATAGAAATATGTGTCTCGTCAACGTGGAATTAATTATACAAAATGGTCAAAAAATAGGCGGTGACAGAGTATTCATTTCAACGCTTTTAAACAACTTCCGTCACTTTAGAAAAAAGCTGCCCATTCCTGCAAATGCTCTTTACAATGCCAAAAATTCATGTTACGATGAAACAGGAAAGAGTATGCGGAAATGAATTTTTCGTTATTTCCGCTTTTCAATTCAAAGGAGGAATAAAATACTATGGCAAGACAAATGAAAACCATGGACGGCAATAATGCTGCTGCACATGTTTCCTATGCCTTTACCGAAGTCGCGGCGATCTTCCCGATCACCCCTTCATCGGTTATGGCTGAGGTTACCGATGTGTGGAGCGCAAACGGTCGTACCAACGTGTTTGGAGAGAAAGTAAAGGTTGCGGAGATGCAGTCCGAGGGCGGTGCCGCTGGCGCTGTACACGGCTCTTTGTCCGCCGGCGCTCTGACCACCACCTATACGGCTTCGCAGGGCTTGCTGCTGATGATTCCGAACATGTATAAGATTGCGGGCGAGTTGCTGCCCTGTGTCATCAATGTTTCGGCGAGAGCTTTGGCTTCGCACGCCCTTTCTATTTTTGGAGACCACTCCGATATTTATGCTTGCCGTCAAACCGGCTTTGCATTCCTCTGTTCAGGTAACGTTCAGGAGACGATGGACCTCGGCGCGGTCGCGCACCTTTCGGCCATTAAGGGCCGCGTGCCTTTCTGCCATTTCTTCGACGGCTTTAGAACCTCGCACGAAATTCAGAAGATTGAGGCATGGGACTATAAAGATCTTTCTGAGATGCTCGACTGGGATGCCGTCAAGGCTTTCCGTGAGCGTGCACTCAACCCTGAGCACCCCGTGCTGCGCGGTTCTGCTCAGAACCCCGACATCTTCTTCCAGGCAAGAGAAGCTTGCAACAGCTACTATGACGCCCTGCCTGCCATTGTAGAGGATTACATGGATCAGGTCAACAAGAAAATCGGTACCAACTATCAGTTGTTCAACTACTATGGTGCGCCCGATGCTGAGCATGTCATCATCGCGATGGGCTCGGTTTGCGACACCATCTGTGAGACCATAGACTACCTCAACGCTAAGGGCGGCAAGTACGGCCTTGTCACCGTACGCCTCTATCGTCCCTTTGTCGCTGAGAAGCTGATTGCCACCATTCCCGACACGGCTAAGACCCTGACCGTTCTCGATCGCACCAAGGAGCCCGGCTCCATTGGCGAGCCGCTTTATCTCGACGTTGTGCTCGGCATCCGCGAGTCGAAGTTTGGCCAGCTACCCGTTTTCTCCGGTCGTTATGGCCTTGGCTCCAAGGACACCACCCCTGCGCAGATTATCGCAGTCTTCAAGAACGCCGAAGCCAGTGCCAAGAAGCGCTTCACAGTGGGTATTGAGGATGACGTCACGCATCTGTCGCTGCCCATCGCTGAGAACCCTGATACCTCGCCCGCTGGTACGACCTCTTGTAAGTTCTGGGGTCTGGGTTCGGACGGCACCGTCGGTGCGAACAAGAACTCCATCAAGATCATCGGCGACCACACCAAGATGTATGCCCAGGCGTACTTCGCTTACGACTCCAAAAAGTCGGGTGGCGTCACTGTTTCGCACCTGCGCTTCGGCAAGTCGCCCATCCGTTCCACCTACCTGATCAATAAGGCCGATTTTGTCGCTTGCCATAACTCTGCTTATATGTCTAAGTACGATATGGTTTCCGACTTAAAGCCCGGCGGTGCTTTCCTGCTAGCTTGCAGCTGGAATGACGAGGAGCTCGAGCAGCATCTGCCCGGCGACGTTAAGAAATATATCGCTGACAACAACATCAACTTCTACACCATTGACGCGGTTAAGATCGCCAAGGAAATTGGCCTGGGCAATCGCCTGAACACTATTTTGCAGGCCGCCTTCTTTAACCTTGCCAAGATTATTCCAATTGAGGAAGCCGTCAAGTATATGAAGGATGCCGCCACCAAGTCCTACGGAAAGCGTGGCGAGGAAGTTGTAAAGATGAACCACGACGCGATTGACGCAGGCGTCAACGGCGCGGTCAAGGTCAACGTTCCTGAATCCTGGAAGTCTGCTAAGGGCGGATTTGATTATCCCAAGGCCGAGGGCGATAACAAAGCGCTCGTAGACTTTGTCAACACCGTTATGATTCCCGCTAACGCACAGAAGGGCGACAGCCTGCCTGTTTCGGCATTGCTCTCCAGCGTGGATGGCACCCTGCCTCAGGGTACCTCTGCATTTGAGAAGCGTGGCGTTGCGGTTGATGTTCCCCAGTGGATGCCCGAAAACTGCATCCAGTGCGGTTTCTGCTCCTATGTATGTCCGCATGCGGTCATTCGTCCCATCGCACTTAACGCTGAGCAGGCTGCCAAGGCACCGGCAGAGCAGAAGCTCGTCGATATGACCGGTATGCCTGGCTATAAGTTTGGTATCACCGTATCTGCGCTTGACTGCATGGGTTGTGGCTCCTGCGCATCCATCTGCCCCGGCAAGAAGGGCGAAAAGGCACTTGTCATGCAGCCCATCGAAAGCCAGCTTGATGCTCAGAAGGGATTTGCTTACGGCACTTCAATCGATTTCGACGCGGCTGTTCTCGAGAAGTTCAAGGCCGAATCGGTCAAGGGCAGCCAGTTCCGTCAGCCGCTGCTCGAATTCTCGGGTGCCTGTGCTGGCTGTGGCGAGACCCCTTACGCCAAGCTAGTCACCCAGATGTTTGGCGACAGAATGTATATTGCCAATGCGACCGGATGCTCCTCCATTTGGGGCGGCTCAGCACCTTCCACCCCCTACACCACCAATAAAAAGGGCAAGGGCCCGGCTTGGGGTAACTCACTGTTTGAGGATAACGCCGAATATGGCTATGGTATGTTCTTAGGCCAGAAAGCAATCCGTGACAAGCTTGTCGCCAAGGTAGAAGCACTGGCCGAGACTGCTACTGGTGAGGTTAAGGCAGCTGCCGATGAATATCTCGCTACCAAGAGCGATGCCTCCGCAAACGGTGCCGCTACCGACAAGCTGGTCGCAGCGCTTGAGAAAAACAAGGTTGGTGAAGATATCCTCAAGGAGAAGGCTTATCTCTCCAAAAAGTCGATCTTTATCTTCGGCGGTGATGGCTGGGCCTATGACATTGGTTACGGTGGCTTGGACCACGTTCTGGCACAGGGCGAAGATGTCAACATCGTCGTCTTCGATACCGAAGTTTACTCCAACACCGGCGGACAGTCCTCTAAGGCAACCCCCACCGGCGCAGTTGCACAGTTTGCCGCTGCCGGTAAGGAAGTCAAGAAGAAGGACCTCGCAGCGATTGCTATGAGCTACGGTTATATCTATGTTGCACAGTGTGCAATGGGTGCCGACTATACGCAGACTGCAAAGGCTATTGCCGAAGCAGAGTCCTATGACGGCCCGTCGCTGGTCATCTGCTATTCGCCCTGCATCAACCATGGTATCAAGGGTGGCATGAGCGGTGCCCAGACTGAAATTAAAAATGCGGTTGCGGCTGGCTACTGGAATAATTTCCGGTATGATCCCAGACGTGCACTTGAGGGTAAGAATCCCTTTATGCTTGATTCCAAGGCGCCTACTGCGGATTACGAAGCATTCCTCAGAAATGAGGTTCGTTATTCCTCGCTTGAGCGCGTCTTCCCGGATAGAGCGAAGGAGTTGTTCAGAAAGGCCGCTGAGAACGCTCAGGCCAAGTACGAAGCTCTCGCAGAAAAAGCGAAGTAAGGTTATACGGTTTTCACTTAAAAGGCGCCGCAGCTGCGGCGCCTTTACTTTATCCCCAAGCATTATGCAATTAGAAAAGTTTTGCATGTTGCTATTTACACAAAAACGCAAGCCCATTCTAAATCATTGCAAATATTTTAATATGTATAATGCTTGGAGATTCATAATAACAGCAAAACCAACAATTTTTAACGATATTATTTAAAAAACCAAAAATGAATTGCATATTTTTATTGAACAAAATGCATTTTTGGCGTATAATACAAAATATATATTGTTTTTTGGCACAGGTGTGCATAAATAAAAAATTGCGGACGAGCCGCATTGCCATAAGTCAGGAAGGGGTATTTTATGACTGAAACAACAGTGATTCTATTAATTTTTTTTCTTTACGTTTTAGCAATGGTAGGTGTTGGCCTTTTCTTCATGAAAAAGAACAACTCCATTGGTGACTATATTCTGGGTGGCAGAGGGTTAAACCCTTGGGTGGCAGCTATGAGTGCACAGGCTTCCGATATGAGCGGATGGCTGCTAACTGGATTACCGGGTCTGGCATTTTTATCATCCGCAGGGACAAAAGAAGCGGTTTGGACAGCGATCGGTCTAGCTATTGGTACATACCTTAACTGGCTTTTTGTTGCAAAGCGACTGCGCGCTTATTCTGAAGTAGCGGAAGACGCTTTAACTATTCCAGAATATTTTGAGAAACGTTTTCATGATCCCAAAGGTATTCTCAAAGTAATTTGCGCTTTATTTATTCTATTTTTCTTTTTAATTTATACAGCTTCTATGTTTGTTGCGGGTGCAAAGCTGTTTTCCACTATATTTGGAATTCCCTATATCACTGCGCTGGTAATTGGCGGCGTTGTAATTGTCACTTATACGGTCATGGGCGGATTTATGGCGGTTTCATGGACCGATTTGGTTCAGGGTGTTTTAATGTTCTGTGCGCTTATTATTGTTCCTATCATGTTGATGTTCGGCGATTTTGTTGATCCCACCGTTGCAATAGATAATGTAGTGACCGGCTTTACCCAGCTTGGTGTATCCGAAGATTTTAGCGGTATTGTAATTGCTTCTGCACTGGCGTGGGGGCTGGGTTATTTTGGTCAGCCACATATTCTTGCGCGTTTTATGGGTATTAAAAAAGCGTCTTTTGTTCGACCGGCCCGCCTTATTGCCATGGTTTGGGTAATAATTTCGATGATTGGCGCACTAGCAGTCGGCATGGCCGGAAAGGCTTATTATATCGATGGTCTGGCCGATCACGAAACAATATTTATGATGCTGGTCCGCGCTATGTTCCATCCGGTTCTGGCGGGTGTATTGCTTTCAGCCATTCTGGCCGCTATTATGTCCACAGCAGACAGCCAGCTTTTGGTGACCTCATCTGCATTTGCCAATGATATTTTTTATCAGTTTAACAAAGAAGCACCACAGCAGAGGCTATTATGGGTTTCGCGCATTACGGTTCTTTTTGTTTCAGCTGTTGCGTTGATGCTGGCAGCCAATCCCGACAGCAGCGTGTTTGGTTTGGTCAGCTACGCCTGGGCGGGCTTCGGCGCAGCTTTTGGTCCGGCTATTCTGCTTTCACTGTTCTGGCGCAGAATGAATCTTAAGGCTGCATATGCTGGCATTGTTTCAGGTGGTATGGGAACCATTGTATTCAAATATCTCAAAGAGCTCTCTGGTGGGCAGGGTGTCTTTGCCGTGTACGAGCTTTTGCCGGCATTCATACTTTCGGTTATCGTAATTATTGTTGTAACGCTGACCACAGAACAGCCAGATGCTGATATTCTGGCTCAGTTTGACCTTGTAAAACAGCGGCAAAACGATTAAGAAAAAGTATTCAAACTATCATCAGTACAAATATGGTTTAATCAAAAGTTGTAAAAAGGAGCCGAGAACGGCTCCTTTTTGTACTATATTTTTTTCTCCATAAACTCTGTGATTGAATCAATAATCAGCGCTACATCTTCGTCTTTGAGATAGGCGTGAACCGGTATGCTCAGAACCTGCTCACATGTTGTCTCAGAGACGGGAAGCATGCCTTTTTTGCCGCCGAGATAGGCAAAAGCGGCCTGCAAATGCAGTGGGGCAGGGTAGTACACCATACTGGGAATACCGCAGGTGCTTAACTCCAACTTTAGACGGTCTCGGGTAACCCTGTCAGGGAGACGAAGGGTATATTGTGACCACACCGAAACCGTATCGGGTGGGATGACAGGAGTAATACCAAATTTAGATAGCGCCGCCGTATACTTCTTTGCGTTTTTGTTCCGGCTGGCAAGCTCCTCGTCAAAAATTAAAAGTTTTTGTAACAAAACAGCCGCCTGAAGGGTGTCGAGCCTTGAATTAATGCCGATGATACGGTGGTCATATTTTGAGCCCCCTTTGCCGTGCAGACGTAAGGAATTTATGGTCTCGGCATGTGGGCGACTGTCGGTAAAAATAGCCCCACCATCGCCGTAGCAGCCTAGGGGTTTTACTGGGAAGAAGCTGGTTGTCGCTATTTCACCAAAAGTGCAAGCAGCACGGCCAAAGCGGCTGGCTCCAAAGCTTTGGGCAGCGTCCTCCAACAACCAAAGACCCTCGCGAGCGGCGATGTGATTAAGCCGTCGGTAGTCAGCGGGTACGCCGAACAAATTGACTGCTACAATACCTACTGGCCGCAGCCAGCCTTCTCGCTGGGTGGTGGTGATGACATCTTCGAGTGAAGCAGGGTCGATGTTAAAGGTGTCGTCCACATCTACAAAAATTGGCGTGGCTCCGCGAAGCGCAACAGCTTCTGCCGTAGCAGCAAAGGTGAAGGAAGGAACAAAAACTGCGTCGCCTCTCCCGACACCCCAGGCCATAATGGCGAGGGTCAGTGCATCGGTACCGTTGGCACAGCACAGACAGAAACTACTGCTTGTGCGCGCCGCCAACTTTTGCTCAAGTTCATCTACCTGAGATCCGCCAATATAACAGCACGCTTGCAGTACTTGCTCTATCGAAGTAGTCATATATGGTGATATGTGTTTATATTGCTCCGGGAGACCGGAAAAATTAATCATGGTGATCACCGCTTTCAAGGATAGGGCCAGTTTGTGAAAATCTATACCGGCATCCGCAAGTACAACTTGGGTTAGAAACTGAAATGGGCTTTCCACACCGACACAACCATCCGCGCAGCCGTGCTGGAACACCCATAACCAGTGCGTGGTTAGGTACATCCTTTGTGACGACGGTACCGGCAGCCACCATGGCATAACTACCTACCGTCACACCAGCGATGATAACGCATCCAGCGCCAAGAGAAGCGCCGTGTTTAATCAGAGTCTTCGCATATTCGTTGGGCAGCTTGGGGTATTCGCAACGGGGGTAAAGCACATTTGTAAAAGTAGCATTCGGGCCGCAGAAAACATCGTCCTCAAGTGTTACGCCGTTAAAAACCGAAACGTTATTCTGCAAACGAACTCTGTTACCCACAACAGCACCAGGAGCAATGTACGTGTTTTGACCCAAAGAACAGTTTTCGCCAATTTTTGCGCCGCTATGAACCACGGCGTGGTGCCAAATTCGTGTTCCATCACCTATTTCGACATTTTCATCGATGCAGGCTGTCGCGTGAATCGCGTAAGCCATAGATCAGCCCTCCCCAGGATGTAGTAAGGCAATCGGACAACAGCACCTGTCCAAATTGCTTTCATTTTCATATTCTATGGGGAAACAGAGAAGCAATATGACAAAAAAACAGAGCCAACCATACGATTGGCCCTGTAATAAATAATAAATATTAACCTGAAACAGCAAAGCGGGAACTACCCGCCGACGCGGGACTGTTTTCCATGCGAGACAACCTGTCACCCTGAATAAAGACATCGCGTAGTTCTTCGACCATGGGCACAATTTCCTCAATCAACGAAGAATCTTTTTTTACGTTTGCGGCAATCAGCTGGCGATTAAAAAAATCATATAGCGCTGCCAGATTGTTTGAGATAGGATACTGCCTGTCCAATGTGACAGTTAGATAGTTCAAAATTTTTTGAGCTTTTTGCAACGATAAATTAGTGGCTGGGATGTCTTTTTCAGATATCCCTTTTATAGCCAGGTTCATATTCAGTATAACCGCCTCATACAGCTTTGTGAGCATTTCGCCGTGTGTCATCGTCATGACAGACTGTGAGGCATATTTGTTATAAGGATTGTAAGCCATATTTCGCAACCTTTCTCACTGTAATTATTGCGACGAAGACATCATGGAGGTAAGCCACGAGCTGGTGCTGTTCATGTTAGAAATCAGCGATTCCATCGAGTTGAATTTTGCCCAGTAACGCTTATATTCTTTTTGATATTTGTCTTCTAGTCTGTTTAAGCTGCTTTTAATGTCATTGATCTGCTTATGAATGTTGCTGGAAGTATCGGTTCTGCCAGCTGAACCGGCTATACGCACCAGACTGCCAGGATTAACGGTGCTAGTTCTAGCTGCGTCGTTGATGGCATTATTCATCAGTGTTGAAAGTCCAGTTTCGGCATCGGTAAACAGCTTCATAACCTCACCAGGATTTTCAGAAATCAGCGATTTCAGCTTGCTAGGGTCGCTGATAACAAGGTTATCCTTAGTACCAAAATATGAAGTTGTAATTCCAAGGTCATAAAAGGCCAGGCTGCCTTCCGGCTTGGTGTAAAGAGTCTTGCGCATGGCTGAAAGCACGCCCGAGAGAGCGCTGTCATTGCGCAGAAGACCCTCTTTCGCCTTGGTCTCCCATTTTTCAACTTGAGATTCGGTCATCTCATCTTCTTGTGCAACCGTCAGCGGGGGGTATTTTTTATAGGTGGGGTCGGCATCCAACAGCTTGTTAAAGCTGTTTATCAGTGTATTGTAATCATCAATAAACTTGGTGACAGTTTCATAAATTTTATCGGTGTCTTGGGTGACCGTGACAGTAGAAGCCTCTTGAGTCTCAGAAAGAAGCGTCAGGCTGATGCCGTCAACAGTAAAGGAGTTTGTGCTACGTTCAATTTCAACGCCGTTGACAGTAACAACTGCGTTAGAGCCATCGGTCGTTGTAAACAAAGGTCCGACAATATCGGTTTGATTACTGAGATTGCCCTCGGTTTGTTCGAACAGCTTACCGCTGGTATCAATAAAATTCATGGGAATGTCAACGCCACAAATGCGAATATAGGCATTGCTCTCATCAAAAGAAGCAATACTCCAATCGGCGGGTAGGGGGTCTATCTGTTGACTTTGTTTGACGGCTTTGGCAGCAGTGTTAATTTGGCTGATCATGTCGTTGATACTGGTGCTAACATCAAAACTCAACGTATTCTCGCCGATATTAAAGACCACATTATCTTTTATACCTAGTTCCGCCAACGTCGAGGTACCCGTCACCTTGGTATTGAAACCCAATGCTGACAGGCTGTCATCATAGACATGAGCGGTATAGCCCTCAGCTGTGTTCAGGTTAATGGTTTTACCATCCTCAGAAATTGCAAAGGACACATTGGGGTTATCGGCACTATCTTTCCCAAACTGCTCCACGAGCGCTTCGTTAACCGCTTTAACCAGACTGTCGGCAGAGGTGTAGTTGTTGGGAATGGTCAGTGTAACCTTGCTGCCGTTGACGTTGAGGTTGACCGTGCCGGATTTAAAGAGAAAATCACCTTCGGGAATTGAGGCGCTGGTCAGCTCTTTGTTTAGAGCTGCGCCGGTGGTATTGCCTGAAGGGGATACACCGAAAAGCGCCGTCATCAAATTCCCTTCGCTTTGGGAAATATCAAAGCTATAGCCGTCTCCGCGCGAACCCGAGGAGGTGGCGGCTAAGCTAAATGTGTCGGTAGTTGAAGAATAGCTTATTTTTACGCCAGCATCACTGTTATTAATAGCGTTCATAATGCTCGAGATGGTCTGATCAGAAGAAAAGCTGAAATCAACGCCGTTGATGGTAAATTCCTGGCGCTGACCGACGACAGGTGTGGCAAAATAGTTATTGTTAAGCGAATTGTTCAGAGAAATTTTGTTTGAAACCCTGTTCTTTAAACCTAGGGCAGCCATAGTGTCGTCATCGCCGGTGATGCTAATCTTACGAGAGCTGTTAGAAGCTGTAAGGCTAATTTCACCACCCGCCTCTGAAACAGTAATTCCGCCGCCAAAAGCGGAGGCAATAGCCGAATTTAATTGCTCGGCGATACCTGTTTCACTCATCGGATTAAAAGTGACAGATTTGGCGACACCGTCAATTGTCACTGAGAGGGTTGGCAATACAGCAGATGTGTCTAGTTTAAAAGAAGCGCTACCTGTACCTGAGATGTTAGTTCCACCGACTAATTCAAGCGCTTTGCTGCTGCCTGTTATAGAAAAACTGCTGTTTTCATCTGATGTCGTTAAAGTGAAGGACCCATTAACATACTCAACTGTCGCCAAAGCGGTATCGCCTTCTTTTAAGGCGGCATTTAAAATATTTTTTGCCTCAAGGCTGCTCTTTCCGGCGAGTTCTCCTACCGAAACATCAATGGTTTTGGTGCCGATCTTAAAGGTGATCAGCTCATCGGTGAGCGTCTGGCTTAGCGCTTGAAGCTTTTCGGTATTAAGGGTACCGGAAATTACGGCTGAAGCAGAATTGTTTGCCGTTTGCTTAAAATTTGATGCAAGACTGGTGATGCTGTCTACGGTCATATTACCGGCGGCTGCGCCGCTTGTGGCCGAAACGGTGTAGTTGCTTGATGTTGTCGAGGCATTCTTAGACTCGAAAAACGACTGCGAAAGCAGATTGGCGGCCTGGTTGGTATAGCTGAAATAGGTGGTCTGAAAAGTCTGCAAATCAGAAATAATGCTACGGTACATTTCCTGCTTATACTCAAGCTGCGTCTTTTTCTGATTTTGCGAATCGATTTTGCTTTGTGTACCCGACAGCATAGATTTCACAACGCTTTCGGTATCAATACCGGAAGCGAGACCAGAAAAACCTTTGCTTGCAGCGGATAAAGAATTGATGGCCATGGTATGACGCTCCTTTCTAAGCTGTCAAGAAAATATTTAATATATTTACACCTTATATATCGGCAGCAAAAATAGAAAATAAAGTGTTTTTGCCTACTAAATTTGCGTGTTTGTAATATTAATACTGTTCTCCTGCTGAAGTGCGCCCGAGGTTGAAATATATTTGATAATACGCGGTGTGTTATTGTTTTGGGCAATAAGCTCTTTTAGATTGTCGCGAAGCTCGGTCATCCGCTCAAGAGCATGGAGGTTGACCTCGATACAACGGGAGACAATTCCTTTTATTTTCTGTGCCTCTAAAAAAATCTCCTGCCATTGCGAAGGCACCTCAGAAAAACAGCAACTGTTGGATAAGATCATATCGATCGAGGGGGTGACAGTCACAGTCTTGGCTAAATTAGAAATTTGATCGGTCACATTATCTATTTCATTTGCTAAATCAGCGCGTTTTGTGATATAATTATCCATATCTTCAACGTCGCAGACTGCTAAAAGATTGGTATAACGTTCAAATTCTAAAAAAAGCTCCTGCTTTTTTATAAGTAATAAAAGAATATTTTTCACAATTTGCATTTGCAACAGCTCCTCTTTGCAATGAATACCGGCGGCTGCCATGTGAAAGGAGGGCGCAACCATTAATTCCATTGAGTTTTCAGCACTTTTAGAATCGGAAGAAAATGAAATTTTAGAACCCGGTCAGGCTTATATATCACGAGATAATTCTGTAACTTTTACTAGTGACTTTGTGCCGCTTATCAAGCTGGGCAGTATAGTAACGGTTATTCGTGTGATAGGCGAAAAAAGATTGGAACGTTTTGTTGGCAAGGTCTATCTATCTTCACGCAAGCTGCTTAGAATCGTCGATGTTGAAAATGAAACGATTGACGCTGCACTTGAGATGTTTGAGAGCAATGCCGTTTTTCCAACTGAGTTTTTAGTTGCGCCGGGCGCAACCACCCGTTTTAATGTTCAGAAAGCACATGCCGTCAGCGGGTTTGTCCGTTATGTATCGCCCCAATACGTTAAGATATGTACGATGGAGTTTGTAGATAAGGGCGAGTATCTGGTGTTTTCGCTTGAAGAGCCATCGCTCTCAATTGATAAAATGCTGGTGCGCATTAAAGAGCGCATTCTTCTGATGCGTAGCGCTGCACTTCTGCTGTGTGAGGTGGTTTCACTCAACATGCACAACGGGGTAGCGATTGCGGGCTATCTGGATGAACTAAAGGCGAAAGAAGAGCAGGAGTAATAAGCATATTTAAGGCCAAGCCGAACGGGTTATTGCCCGTTCGGCATTTTTTTATTCTGTAGCCCTATTTGCTTTAAGCTGGCTGCCAGAGTGTGTACTGCATCGTTGTCCGCTTTATGGACGGCGGCAACATTGCTTTTAATTGTCTGCAGCAGTTCATCTCGTAATACATTTAGTTCCAGCGGGGCGTCGATGCCTATTTTAACCTTGTCACCTGAAATTTCGGTAATGGTGATATGAATATTGTCGCCGATATGAAACGTCTGACCGCTTTTACGGCTTATGACTAGCATAACGACCCCTCCCCGACGTTATTAAGCGGGGTACGAACCGAATAGTCCTGGTCTAAAACTACCTGGGCGGCGAGTTTTTTAGCAGGGTTAATTACGAGGGGACTTTTCAGGTTGACGGTAGCCTCTCCAGTTTGCGTGTGGATAACCACCAGATTGCGGAAAACGGCATCTTCCTGTGTGGAAAGCTCGAGCTTAGTTAGTACACTGGGTGCAACGCTCGGTGCATAATTGTCAAAAACCATGTGAGGGTCAATAATAATAAAGCAGACGTCCTTGTCATCCACCGATTGCAACCAGCCCAAGGCATCACCCATCTCATCGTCATATAAAATAACAAACTGTTTTTGCGTCTCAAAACCCAAAATAGGGAGTTTAAGTGTCAGAATGCCGTCCTCAGAAATGTCGATATTACCAAAGTCTCTGGTCTCAATGGTCATGTTCTAACTCCTCCGTTTACAGGTAGGCACCGGCAATGCTAACCGGGCCGGCATGCCCGTTTACTTCGTAAAAACTTAAACCAGCCGGTTAAAGCCGGGCGTAGTACTTTCGGGCACATATTGGAAATCGCCCTGGTATAAAAAATTGATTGTGGGCATCTGATAAATATCCATATCAAAATCGGCGGGGGCGTAGCGACGAATAGCGCGATCGACATTCCAGTCTATCGATACCGAAGGGGGGGTATACTGCGTGCTAACCTCGCCAGGCGTGTAAGAAAATCTGATTTGCGCGGCAGGTTTAACAACCAGCGATGTTTTAGTCTGTTCCAGCAGTTTTTGATGATAGATCTGAGCGGGTGTAACACCCTTATCAATCTCGGCCATTTGGTCGGCAATTTTCCCATAGTTTGCTGTAGCTTCGAGCACTGCCTGACGCCCTTTTTCGGCGGCTTTGTCCATCAGGTCGCTCATCTTGTGTAGCCCGATGCTGGCAAAGAACGCAGAACTATCCTGTCTTAGCTGCGGTTGTTCGGTGTGCTGAGAAAGTTTACCCTGATTGACATGGGCATCATGTGTCGGAAAGTTATGCTGTGCACTGATGGTGGCGTTTTTAATGTGGTATTTATACTGAATATCGTTGATATTATAGCGAAGAAGGTTTGAAATCTTGTTCATAAAAACCACCTTTTAAAAGCCTGTAGAATCATTTAGATTTATAGGAAATCAAAGATCGTTTTTGGTAAAATCTTGCTTCCCAGTTGCAGCGTCACGGTCCAGGCCATTTCAAATTCTTTGTTATACATAATTTCTTCGGCGAGGTCGACGCTTTCAACACTGTTTTGTAGCTCTTGAAGCGAAACACGATCGCTTTCAAGCTGAGAATAAACGTTGTCGACAAAACTAACATTGTTGCCAATATCCGCAATGGCTATCAGCAGTTTATCGTGTGAGGTCGACAAAACAGAAAGCTCTTCCCCAAGTGCGGAGTTGTTACCAGTGCTGAGATGATCGGCAATATCGTTAAACAAGCTGTAGAAGTTATTGGGCACACCGTTTTCGTTAACGCCATAACCAAAAACATCCAGGCCTGAAATCGACGACTGAACAGCGGTACGGGTATCAAGCTGAAGCGACGCACCACTGCCAGAAACGGACAGACCCAGGCCGATATCCAGGTAGTTGGTGTTATTATAACCGATTTCGGTGGTGGTGCCATCGCCATTATCGACGGCGGCTTTACCGTTGGAGTCGGTTACAAGGTTATCGATTGGGGTGGTGTTGCCATTATAATAGAGAAGGTCGTCACTACCGACAGTAAACGGCACGGAGTTATCCGCGTTGCCAGCTGAATTAAATAGGTAATGGTCGCCGTACTTGCTGTTTGCAATGCTCAGCACCTGATCGCGCAGATTTGTGACTTCATTAGCGAGAATCTGCCGATCTTGGTTACTCATGGTATCGTTCATGCCGTGGATGACGAGATCGTTCATACGCTGATAAACATCGCTTAATGTGCGCAGATTCGATTCTGCCGTGTCCAGGCGGCTGGTCAGTGAATCGGCATTTGAAATATTGCGCTCGTTATCGCTAAGCAGCTTACGCACACGCAGCGCACGCGCTGCACCCGCCACATTTTCGGATGCTTTATTAAAAGAGCGTTGTGTAGATAACTTTTCGTTAGAACTAGATAAGTTGCTCAGATTGGAGCGCATCCCCCTCAAATAGTTGCGAACTGTGATATTATTCGTGATCCGAGTGCCCATAAACACCCTCCTTTTACTTTAAGAGCGACCAACGAGCCCTGTTCTGTTAATCAGCGTATCCAGAATTTCATCCATTGCGGTCATAACACGGCTCATAGCGTTGAACGCTTTGGTCCACTGCGTCATGTCTACGCCTTCTTCTTCCATAGAAACACCGGAAACTTCACTGATGCTGGTCAATACCGAGTCGGCGATGTCGGAGCTGGATTCCAAACAGTTTTTATTGTAGGAGATTTCAGTGGCCAACTGTGAAGTGGTATAAAACTGAATATAAGAGTCAAACGTCCCCTGAAATTCACCAAAATCGTGTTTGGCAGAGAACAATTGCAGCGCATTTGTGACAAAGGTGGTATCGTCGAGACCCTCGCCGGTTGGGTGGATATCCGTTATGAGATAGGTGGCGTCATTAAGCCAATCGCTATTCACTGTCAGATTGGCCGCAGTTGCTTCACCATCGCCCGAAAAGCTGAAAAGCTGCTTATAATTGCCGGAGAGATCGCCGTTACTATCCACTATTGGGATAAAGCTGTTAAAAGCGTTCGCCAACGTGGAAGCGAAAGCGTCTATTTTATCCATGTAATATAGAATACCGTTTTCAAGCGACTCGCCCGCACTGGGTGAAGCGGAAATGCCACGACCATTAAGCATTTCAAGCGAGCCCTTCAAAATGCCGCTGGAAATACCAGTATCATTCCCAGTGCTTTTCCATGAGAGCTCAACAGTCGTATCACTGCCGCCGTTTGAAAGCAACAGGGCATCATAATCGGTATCCTTCACCGCTACGTGGTTATCGGTGCCCATTGTGATGGTTACGGTGCCGTCAGAAAGATTCTGCACCGAAATGTCAGCATACCGTGAAAGTTGATCAATTAGTACATTACGTTGATCCAACAACTCGTTTGGGCCGTAGGTAGAAAGGTTTCCACCATAAGAAACCGTAACCTCATTTTTTATTGTTTTATTGTAATTTGCAATCTGTTCAAGCAATGAATTAACAGTGTTAGTACTGGTGCTCAGATCGGTTTTTTGCTGCTGCCAGAGGTTGCCTAGCTTTGTACTAATCTGTGTAAACACTTGCGTCAGCGTGCGTGAAGCACTTAAAATACTGCTAGCTACCACAGAACTTTGTCCACCCTCGTTCTGCATTTCAGACCAGGCGTTTTCAAGCGAGGTCAGCGCGGACGTGATGGTGCTGGGCTCTATTTCGCTTAGATTTGTTTCAACATCCTGAAGAATGGTGGTAACGGTATCAAAATAGCCGACGTCGGCATATTCGTCGCGAAAGCGCTTGTCTAGATAAGAGTCGCGAATTTGTGAGATGCCCGATACCATCGACCCGGCACCGGCCAAACTGACGGGGTTGCGCGCATAGCGGCTGGAACTGGTGTTAATCGACATTGAAACAAGATCGACGCGCTGACGGGTATATCCCGTAACGCCGATATTTGCAATATTATTACCGACAATGTCGATGGCTTTCTGACTTGCCATCAATCCTCTTGTGGCGGTTTCAAATCCAAAAAAGGTAGGTCTCATAACTTCCTCCTGACTATTCCTGTGGTGACAAAAGATGGTGTAGCTTAGGCCTTCGTTTTAAAGATGCTAGGAGCATTTGTGCCCTGGTGGCTAAGCGCCGCGCTGTAGGGAGTTGCCGATGGCGCAGCGTCACTGTTTGGCTGGGGGACAAGCGATTCAGGGTTTAAGCGCGTGATGTTGGTATGAGCCACCACCATAGATTTATCGTTGGTAAATCTTATTTCGTCCACTGAAGATTGTATTTGCCTAAATAGGGAGGACAGCGATAACTTATGCGTTTCAGGTATTTCTTCAATTAGCTGGGAAAAGGTCAACTGGCTGCAGCCCAGACTTTCTTGAAGCGCGATGCGCTTGCTTTCAAGATTTTCAATCAGCTTGGTGTTGGCTTGCGCTGTGCTGATGGCGTGCTCAATACGAGGCAACGAATTTGAGAGCAATGCGTTGAGCTTCTCCTTCTCATCACGAGCCATGGTATTCAAAGCAGATGTATATTTTTCAAAAAATGCAAATAACTCAGCCGCCTGTGTTTCGGTTATCATGACAGGGCTCCTTTCTGATAATCCATAAAGGGTTTAACCTAAATAATTCAGAATAGAGGCAGCCAGCTGGTGCGTAGGAACACGGTATTCTCCCGCTTCAATCTGGGCCGAAAGCTGCTGCAGACGCGCGCTACTAACACTGGTCTCAACCTCGGCTGCAATATGCTGCACAGTGCTGCCAAATTCGGCTTGACGCGCTGCTTCAGAGCTTATCGATATGCGGTCAGTATTTGAAGCACTTGAAGGCACGTTGGTATTATCCACCTTGACAGAGGACACACTTTTTGTATTTTCGTAGTATTTGAGCGCCTGATTTCTATCTATTCTCATATTAAATCCTCCCCGGACTATATAAAAGTTTTAATCTGAATCCTTTTAATCGCTTATACTCCTAATCGGCAGATGTTTTAGAAAGTTAACAGGTATATTATAAAAATGCTAAATTATAAAACGACCCATCTGGCGTAGCCCTTGTAATCGTTTGGGGCAGTTGTTATAATATAAAAAAGCTATTGTATCATTAGAAGAGGATTCTCGGAGTTTTTACACCGGGCTTTTTCTGGTTATATAAGGAGAATCTGCAGTATGTGTAGAATCGTGTCTGTTTCTAATCAAAAAGGTGGCGTAGGCAAAACTACAACAACTGGGGCAGTTGCCGCCGCTTTTAATAAAAAAGGGTTTAGGGTACTGGCTGTGGATCTTGATCCACAGGGGAATTTAACTTTTAGCGTCAAGGGTGACAACGAGTTGTCAGCCTCTATTTATGATGTATTAAAAGGTGCGGTTAAGCCGCAGCATGCCATTCAACATGTTGACTCCTGCGATTTAATTGCTTCAAACATATTACTTTCCAGCACCGAACTAGACTTTACCGACAAGGGGCGCGAATATCTGCTGCGGGATGTTTTAGAACCACTGAAGTTCTATTACGACTATATTTTTATCGATACGCCGCCAAACCTTGGCATTTTAACTATCAACGCTTTTACCGCATCGGATTATATCATTGTGCCAGTGTTGTCTGATATTTTTAGCTTGCAGGGTCTGGCTCAGCTGCACGAATCGGTTCAGCATATCAAGAGCTATTGCAATAGTAAATTGCAATTTGCCGGTATTTTGCTTAATCGGTTTAACCCTCGTACCGTGCTCGCCAAGGAGATCATGGGTACAGCGGAAATGGTGGCAAAGTCGCTTAATATTCCGTTGTTTGATACAAAAATTCGTTCAAGTGTTGCTGTGTCCGAGGCGCAGTCGGCACAGGTCAGCATCTTTAAATATTCGCGCACCAGCCCTGCCGTCAAGGATTATTTCAACTTTGCTGAAGAACTAATCGAGAGGGGAATGTAGTATTGGCTCGTTCCAAAAAAGACATCGACAGAGAGCTGATGTATAAAAAGATATTGCCAACAGCGGTGTCTACTGAAAATACTTTTGATAAAACAACGCGGGACAATAGGGAAGAGATAGCGCCGCAAAATATACCTTCGGCGACGTTAGAAGTTAACATTCAGAAACCCGTTGAAGTGATAGTTGCTTCTCCGCCTGTTGAAGAGCGTTCCCAAAAGCTACCTGAAGAACAACCCGAAGAACCGTCGATTCAGTCGCAAATAGAAGCGCAGGTAACGCAGGTGCATGCCTCACAGGATGCGCCACCCGCTTTACAAACAGCGGCAGCGCCCACCGAACCGCCGTTGGTCAATCTAATGGAAGCATTTGTGGAAAAGCGTCTGGATGCGGCGCTAAAGAAGTTTAAATGCTGCACTTGCGAAAGATGCCGCAAAGATGTACTGGCTATTACGCTAAACAAACTTCCACCGTTGTATGTGATCGAGGATGATCCCGATATTAGAGACTTACACGAGCGGGAGCGTGCCGCGCAGGTGGCTACCGCTTTGGTACAAGCGATATTAGCTGTTAAAGCAAACCCCACGCACCAGACAAGCCGTTAAAAAAAGCCCTTCATTTAATTGAAGGGCTTTTCTTATACCGAAAGCGTATTTTAATTACTCCTCAGAAAAGGGGCGCTGCAAACTGTTCCACGTGTAGTTGACCGACTCGACACATTCCAAATATTTTTGTGCCACAATACTGCTTTCAAGGCCCAGATCTTCGGCGCATTTAGAAACGGCCGACCAATCAGCCGCCTCATAAGCAAGAATCAGGCGGTACAAAGTGCCAGCAGGGCCAGATTTGTCAATGAGCGCATCACGGATTTCGTCGATAATCGGAAGTTCTTTAAGCGCTTCTTCAAGTGGAATTTCAAGAAGAATATCCAGCGTTGAAAACATACCCAGCAAATAGGCGTCAGACTTAGCCATATCAAGCCGGGTGGCATATTGTGAAAGTTCTGAGCACAAACTGCCGCGCAAAAAAGAGGTTTTAATGATTTCAGCAGAAAGGTCGCCGTCGCTCTGCTTAAAGCTAAGCAAATAAACCCATTGCTTGAGCTGGCCTAAGCCCAATACAACCAACGCCTGCTTGACCGAGCGCACCCGGTTGCGAAGCGCAAAATAAGCTGAGTTAACCAAACGGATCAACGAGAACGCCAATGTAACGTCGCGTGTAATAATGGTGGATATTTCGTCAACATCGGGTTCATCACGCGTGACGGCGATCATCAGTTGAAAGAAGTTACTCTGTAAATGATCAAGGCGATTCATCTTTGAACTGAAAGCCTGCGAAACGGCGCTACCCTGAAAATAGCCACAGCCCATCGCCTTGGCCTGCTGATATTTTTCGGAGCTGTCGACGTTGTAGGCAATAACCTTCTTCTTAAAACTTTTTGCGATATCAACGGCACTTGACGTGGTTTCATCCAGCGTGTTCATATTAATTTTTAAAAAATCGGATTCACCCAGCAGCGAGAAAAACCGGGGAGAGAATTCAAAGCCCCGCATAGCGATCCGATATCCGGTGCGTTTGAGGTTGATAATCTCGCGTAACGCATCGGGGTGGATTGCCGCGCTGTCATCAATCACAATGACAAGGCTGTGAGGGTTAAACATTCGAGGGACTCTACGCAGCAAAAGATTGGGCGTGAAAGGAATAAAAGCTGTCTTGCTGTCCATAAAGCTATTGCTGTCAAGCTGAGTCAAAAAGCCTTCTATGGCATTGGCGGCCAGAGTATCCCCTTGGTTATAGAGGCTTGCGCGGTTGTCCTCATAAAGCAGCTCGTATCCAAGCAGCTCTTTGCTGTCACTCATGATCGGCTGGCGAACCACATTTGTTTGCATAACGGTTCCTCCCGAAGATTTCTATATCGCAACAAATTGATAATAGACAGAATACCTGCCATTACTATAACATATTTAGAAATAAAACGTAATATCTCTTAAAATTTATAACCGAATCTAAAATCCAGCTCTTTTTTAGTTCCCAACGCCTAATAATTGCTGATCAATTGCGCTTGGCCCAATAAATATCGATTTTGTCACCGTTTTGAATCGGTTCGATATAAGATGCATCGACGCCATTATGAAGCAGCACAATGTCGCCCTGGGGCTTGGTGGGGTCGATGTCCACTAGGTTGAGCATATCCACAAACTGATAGATCCCGCCACCAGGCTTTGGGGGCAGTGTGCGCTTGGTACCGTTGACGGTGACTTCCAGCGCCTGAACAACCGGCATGGGTAACGGTTGCACCTCGTTGGCAGAGGGTTTTTGGGCAACCTCTGAGGCGCTTGCAGAAACGGCTTGAGGTAAAGTTTGTGCAGTGGCGGCCAGCGGTACGTCGATAGTAGCCGTAGCTACCGCGGGCTGTGACACAGCAGCTATTGGCGCGTGCATGTTGGTCGGCTGTTCCTGTTTTGCTGGCTCGTCAGCCGCAGGCGCGGTTGACGCAATAATAGCGTCGTTGTTTTTTAACCGATAGGTTTTAGATCGGGGCAAACCGTTAACGAGAAAGATCAACCCTTGGTCATCGACGCCTAGGTGTCCAAGCAAATCACCGAGTGTTTTAATGATTGAAACTTCAATCCGATCTTTGTTATGTATTTGTTGCCCCGGTACAGCGCGCCGCCCATTTATTGTTGCAAAACAACCGCCTTCAACAGCTGAACCATGGTAATAAACTGTAACGGAATCACCAGCCACAGCAAGCTGGTCGATGTTCAGCGTGGCATCCTTGCCGCTCTGAGCCAAAACAACCTCAATTTCGTCGCCGCTCTTAACCGAGCTGGAAATGCTGGCTGACTCCCCGTTTAGGCGAAGTTCTGCGGGCTGCAGATAACCACCTCTGGCGATGCAGCGCTTTCCGTTGAGCTCATATTCGATACTGCGCCCATTTTTGCCCAAGATATCGCCGTATTTATAGCCGCACAGCAATAAAACATCCATCAGGGGCATCACCGTGCTGCGGAAAAGTTGCTTTTTCTCGCCATTGACGGTGACCGAAAAACCGCGATGCTCTCCAGCAGCAGCAGCTGTGAGTGCAATCCCGAGTGGGGTAGCGTATTCCGGCCCCTGCAAATCCTGATTAGCGGTCATCACGCGCTTCATGAAGTTGTTTCCACCAACTGCAACCTTACGCTGATCTATGCCAAGCTTGTCCGCGACTAGCGCACATAGCGTGGGAACTTTACTGCCCCCGCCTACAAGAAAAACTGCGGCAGGGGATCGGGTATTCGCCTGCACTATCTTTTCGCAAATAACCTTGCTTAGCGTGTCGATGGCACCACCAATTGATTCAAGCAATGCCTCGCGTGATACAGTGTAATCAAAACCCATGATATCGCTGTACGCAAATTCAGCTGTATCGGTGGTCAAAAGGTGCTTCATATTTTCAGCGGTCGCAAAATCCACCAGATATTTGCGGATGATTTCTTCTGTTATTTCATCGCCTGCTACCGTGGCCATGGTGTAGGCGGTTACGCTGCCCTCATCGCAGATGGCGATATCCGACGTGCCCGCGCCAATATCTACTAACGCCAAATTTAACAGTCGTAGCTCGGCGGGGATGACCGCGTTCATAGCGGCGATCGGTTCCAGTGTCAAAAAATCAATTTCAAGGTCAATTTTGCCCATGGCGGCCGAAAGCGAATCGACAACCTCACTGGGTAAAAAGGTGGCGATGACCTCCACTCGGACATCTTTGCCTTTATGCCCAAGAATAGTGGAGTAAGTATAGTTATCCAGAGAAAACCGCTTGACGGAATAGCCGACGCAGTAAAATTCAAGGTCGCCTTCCACCTCAGCCAGCGCCTCGCTAGCACGGCTCACAGCACCCATTTCCAGTTCATAAACGGTCTCTTTGCTGATAGCCTGCTTAGGTGAGAGGATCATCGAAAAATCAGCGGTGTTGGTTTTAAGTGCACGACCTGCCGCAGCCACACAGACCCTGTGGAGCGTAAAGCCCAGCTGACTTTCTAAAGAAGCCTTTACCCGACCTGCCAACGCAGCGACTTCGTCGATATCTTCAATCTGGCCGTCAATCATGGCACGCTTTTCGTGTTCAATCGCCTCAATCGCCACAATATGGAACCGGTCACTTCGCATCAGGCCGACCAGACCAATGATACTGCGGGTACCGATATCTAAGGCAAATACCAACTCATCCGGATTAATGCCAGAAAGAAAATTAGTGTTTGTTTTTGACCAGTCCTTCATAGTTTGCACTCCCATACCAACTGATGCTTAATCGTAGCGATTCTTTTTACGGTTTTGAATTTCTATACGCTGCAACTTAAACAAAACATTACATAGCTGGTCTATTTGCCGAGTTGAAAAGCTGACGAATTCGCAACCGTATTGTTTTTTACCGGGTATTGACCGCTTGGAAGGAATTTCGCGGCATACTCGACACCAGAATTCCATTTTTTTATCCATTAACTGAAAAGTTGTCAGTAAAAGGTCGCCCGGATTTAGATTTCTGTCACTGCTAATTCGGACACCGCCCAAACTAATGTCGTAAAGTGCCAGCGTCATCGAATCTTCTTCAGCGTCCGCCTGGGTGTAGTCCTCATGTTGTAAAACGGCAGTTGCCATTACATTGGTATTAAGCCTAAAATATTTGCGGCGCTCATGGCCTTGTGCGGTGTGTACATTCACCAGCGTAAGCATACTGGTTGTTGATATATAAACATTTCCGCGCATTAATAAGAAACCCTGTTTGCACGCAAAAGAAATTATTTTCACCGGGGTATTATATGCCACCAGGGGCAACCGCTCGTCCTCCTGTGCAGAAACAATAGTTATACGCGCGTCATCTTCAGGGTCTATCGATTCCACACGCGCGACCACGAGTAGGTCATTTTGTTCGGTTTTTATTTCGCAAAGGTTGCCGACCAACTCTTGCAAATAGGTCTTTTTCTCAGGCATTATCCGTTCCTCCTGGTGTCTGGCTTACTGTCAGAATGATGCAAAAAAACAATACATATTTTTGTTTTTATTCTTTGAGAAAGATTTGACATTTTTACACATCTTTTAGCCAATGTACTGTACAATCATATGTTTCTACAGGTGTATATATCAATACTATAACATTTTTTCTAAAAAGAAACCAGATTTTTTAGCGCATAATAGCCTTATACTCTATTTTTTTGAAGCCGGGCGGTGTCGTTGCTCAACCTGCTGTCGCAATTGCTCCGGGTCGGTGTGGTTGGTGGACGGTGGTAACTGACTGTAATGCTTGATATCCTTTGAAATCTTCATCAGCTGGCCGTAGATGATGGCGACAATCTGATAAAGCTCGGGTGGGATCGGTCGGCCAACCTCGAGCATGCACATCAGTGAAGCGGCGCTGTCATCCCGAAAAACAGGGATCCCCTTGCTTTCAGCAATATCGATTATTTTTTCGGCAACGTTGCCGCAGCCCGAGGCAATGACCACCGGGGCAACATCAGCTTCCTCCTGATATTTAAGTGCGACAGCCTTACTCCTTTTATCAGACTTTGACATCTACACCCGTCCTTTTGTGTGGTAATGTTTTGAATACGTCCATGAGCGAGCGATGTTTTTCAAGCTTATCCACAGACAGATTCAGCAGTCGGTACCCTGTGGAGGCGATTTGATCCCGCACCGGCGTAGCCAGAGCCGAAAAGGCTGGCAGATAAGGTGAGGGGCAGAAAAGGTTGATCATAATATCCTTTTCGACCACGGCAAGCTCCGCTTCAAAACGGCCTATGCCGTCAATATCAAATACAATCAGCATATGGATGCAACCCTGCACACGATCGCCTTTAGCATTGGTGCTCTCGGCATTGGGGTCTATCCAGATTTCTGCAAACGATTTTAGATCATCCGACTGTACTGGAACAATGTAATGTAATAGCGGCGTAAAATTGCACGGCGATGAAAGAAGGCTGTAGATAATTTTTTCTATCTTTTCGCCACCAATCGTTGCCAGTTCACTGTTATCATTCTGCTTGCTGATGATTTCAGCAATGATATTCATCACCTTCGAGGGTTCCTGTTCGCGGCTTGTCTGATTGTAGTCATACAGCAAATCGGCTAGCATCTGCTTTTGTGCGTCTCCGTCCAAAATAGTGGAAAGGCTACCGACGCATTCCTTCAAAAAGTTAGGGTTATCATTAAATCTAGAAAGATTATAGATGATCATTGGAAGCACTTTTTGAAGCTTAGGCGAATATAAAATGCTGCTTTTGACAGAGTTAAGCAGCGATAAGGTCTGGTCTTTAAGCTCGGAAAAATTGTTTTGTGCCCCAGGTTCATTAAAACGTGTAGCCAGCTCAGACAGTTTTTGAGAAATTGAAGCGCTGCTTGTCATATTTTCGGACAAAAAAGAAAGACCATTTGAAATTGATTTTAGAATTTTTTTCTGAGAGGAGATAGCGTTGAGCGATTTTAAGAGATTACAGATGCCATAGCGCATTTCAGGTTTATCATTTTGCGCAATTTGCTGGCGTAAAAAATCAAATAAATCACCTTTAAAGGAGGTGGAAGCCTGCTCCTGCTTTAAAAGCTCTCCGGCTATATCCTCGGGTGAAATCAGCATGTCGTTAAAAAGCTGTCCAATTTCATCGGTCAGAGCCTGATTATTCACCGGAATCAGCTTAATAATTTCTTGAAGCATATCGATGTTCTTTAAAAAGCTGACGGTAACAGAAGGATCTTTTAAAAGGTTCATCAAAATGACGGCACTGTTTTCGCGTTCGAGAAAACCGTTATTTTGTTGTAATATCTCGCTTTGCTCGCCGGGTTTTATCACCTTAGTAACATCGGAAAGATGGAAAGGGATGGAAGGGTCAGCGACAGGCCGATTGGCCGAAACGGCGGTACGGTCGATAACGGGGGTTGTAATTTTTAGAATATCCGCCATACTGTTTCACTTCCTCAATTAAAGTCACAAAAAATAAATGCATAAATTAAATAAACAGATAATGTTACCGACAACTGAATAAAACACCACAATAAATATATATTTTTGATTATATCATAATAAAGATCCAAAAAATATACGGTTTTATGGAAAATTAAGTGCGAAAATTTAAGAAATATAGGTTAAATGATAAAAATTATTGAAAAAAGTCCAAAAAGCAGTAGGAAATACGTAGAAAATATATTATAATGATATGAAAGCAATGCTGAAACATGCAAAAATAAAGTGTTAGCAGGTGAAGAACATGAGTGTTTTTGACGCGAGCATGGTCCCGATGGTGGATATGTTTTTATACGAAACAACCACGCTTTTGGAGCAGTTGGATGAGATTTTGCTACAGTCTGAGCAAAGTCAGGAAATGACAACAGAAGATATCAACGAGATTTTCCGCATTATGCACACCATAAAAGGTTCTGCTGCGATGATGGGGCTTTCCGCCTTTTCAAAGGTGGCGCACCGCGTCGAAGATATGTTTTTTATTGTGCGGGACAATTCGGAAATCATGAAGAGTATGCTCAGTAGGCCTATTTTTGATATTCTTTTCCAGTCCTCCGACTTTTTTAAAACTGAGGTTGAGGGTATTCAGAACAATATTGAGGAATATGCGCCCACTAATCCGACTGAGCTGATCGATACGATTTCCGCTATTATTCCGCAGCTCAAGGGTGAAGTGCCCATTCAGGCCGCGCCCGAGGTACCGGTTCAGCCGGTGCTAAAACAGGGGGCTGGCGAACAGCCAACTGCTCAGCCAAAGGAGGAGACTCCGAAAGTTCTTGAGCAGCAGGAAGACGTTGTGCAAGAAGCAATCGCAGGTGGCGAATACAAGATAAGAATCTTCTTTGAAGATGGCTGTCAGATGGAAAATATCCGTGCATTCATGCTGATTACACAGCTCAAGGGTTATTGCGAGGAAATCACCAGCGTGCCGGCAAACCCCGAAACCAGTTCCGACTACGCAGCAGAAATTATCAAGAATGGCCTGCTGTTAAAGATTAAAACATCATTGCCGATTGAGAATATATATTCGGTCATTGAGAGCTCGGTCAACATCAAGTCATATGAGAATGTCAGTGAACATAGCGCGCCCCCTTCGGCAGTGGTCACCGCTGCCGCCGCAGAGCACCGGGGTGCGTCAGTTTCATCTGGTGCAACCGGGGCGGGGGAGGCACAAATCAGGGATGTTGCCCCTGCTAGTGAGGCGGTACATAAGGCTGCTCCTTCCGGCGCCGGCAAGCAAAGTATGATTAGCGTCAACCAGACCAAGCTAAACCAGTTGATGGATATTATGGGTGAGATCGTCATTGCCGAGTCGATGGTGGCCAATAGCCCGGAACTTAAAAATCTTCAACTTGATAATTTTAGTAAATCAACCCGGCAGTTGCGCAAGTTGACGGATCAGCTTCAGGATATTGTTATGTCTATCCGCATGGTGCCGTTGACCGGCGTTTTCCAGAAAATGAACCTCATCGTGCGCGACATGAACCGAAAGCTGGGCAAAGAGGTCGTGTTTAAAACCTTTGGCGGTGAGACGGAAATTGACAAAACAATCAATGACGTATTGGCCGATCCGTTTATGCACATGATCCGCAATGCGATGGATCATGCAATTGAATCCCCCGAGGAGCGCATTAACAAGGGCAAGCCAGAGATGGGCACCATCACGCTTGGCGCACAGAACATTGGTGGCGAAATTGTGATCACCATTGCCGACGATGGCCGTGGGTTAGATCGTGACAAGCTATTGGCAAAGGCTAAGAAGAATGGGTTGCTGACTAAGCCGGAGGCTGAACATACGGACAAAGAGGCGTTCCAGTTAATTATGATGGCTGGCTTTTCAACCAATGAAGTCGTCACTGAGTTTTCAGGCCGTGGTGTCGGTATGGACGTGGTACGCCAAAACATTGAAAAGGTCAATGGCAGTATTTCGGTAGAATCCCAGATGGGTCAGGGCACAACTTTCACAATTAAAATTCCACTGACCCTCGCTATTGTAGACGGTATGGAAGTAGCGGTTAGCGATGGTGTCTATATTATCCCGATTACCTCTATTCGCCAGACATTTAAGCTTGGCGATGGTATTCAGCTACTACAGGATACAGAGGGTTCTGAAATGGTAATGCTCAGAGGAACCTGTTTGCCAATTATTCGATTGCATAAAATCTACGACGCCCAAAATGCAAAGACCAATCTTGAAGATGGTATCTTTATTTTGATTGAAAATGACCGCAAGGCGGCCTGTCTGTTCGTGGACGAGCTGTTGGGCGAACAGCAGGTTGTTGTCAAGCCTTTCCCGGCATTTTTAAGCAAATATAGCATCAAAGGCAACGGATTGGCGGGTTGCACCATCATGGGCGATGGCAGCATTAGTCTGATTCTTGATGCCAACAACTTGCTCAACAATTTTTAGGAGGTGACCACATGGCTGAGGTAGCAGTTAACAGCGTTGTCAAATCGGTTGAAAGCGCTGTGTTTGCTGGTAAATATCTGACGTTTTATATTGGGGAAACCATTTATGGCGTTGCGCTTGAGAATATCCTTGAAATCATCGGCAATCAGGAGGCCACAAGGGTGCCGGGAATTCCAGCCTTTGTCAAGGGGATTATTAATCTTCGTGGCCGTATTGTGCCCGTTATTGATGCGCGCATCAAGATTGGCGCGGAGGAAATTGAATATGACGAGCGTACATGTATTATCGTGATCACCTGGAACGAATCTCTCGTAGGTCTGATTGTTGACCGGGTCGCTGAGGTCAGCGATTTTAAAAACGATCAGATTGCATCCATTCCTGATTTTTCAAGTGTAAACACCAACAAATATCTTTCGTCAATATGCAAGGTGGGCGAACGTCTGGTCCTTATTCTGGACTGCGACAAATTTTTAGCTGATGACACCTGCGGTACCCACGCAACATTGTGATCAAGCTGTTAACGAAGGGATTATATCGTCGATGCTTAAGCTAACAGATCAAGAATTCAATGAGTTAAAAACATTTGTACATAAAAACTATGGGATAGATCTCTCAAAAAAGCGCGTTCTGATTGAAGGCCGCATGTCCAACACGCTATTGGGCTACGGCTTTACAACATTCAGCCAATATTTTGAGTTTTTGTACGCTGACAAAACCGGTAACGAGATGACCAAAATGCTCAATAAGCTCACTACTAATTACACTTACTTTATGCGTGAGAATGAGCACTTTGAGTTTCTGGTTCAGAAGGTTCTCCCGTTTTTTGAGCGCACCCGCACCAGTAAGACCCTTTATCTATGGAGTGCCGGGTGTTCTTCCGGGCAGGAACCATATTCGATGGCGATGGCCATCAGCGAATACTTCGGCTCAAGAAAAGGGCAGTGGAATACTACAATCCTTGCCAGTGATCTTTCGGTCAATGTGCTTGAAAAAGCGACCAAGGGCATATATACAAGCGAGGAGGTTAAGGATATTCCGCCGGCATGGCGGTCTAAATATCTTGTGGACCTTAAAAATGGGAGCTTTCAGGTTAGCGAACAGATTCGCAAGGAAGTGGTGTTTCGCAGAATCAATCTAATGGAGCCCTTTCAGTTTAAGAATAAATTTGACCTGATTTTCTGCCGCAATGTGATGATTTATTTTGATGCACCCACAAAAGAGAAGTTGGTTAATAAATATTACGACTGGACGGCGGACACAGGGTTCCTGTTTATAGGTCACTCCGAAAGCATCAACAGAGAAGCGAGCCGATACACCTATATCCAACCGGCAATCTATCAGAAACGAGGGGCAAAATAGTGTTGGTAAAGAAAAAGTGTCGCGTTTTAATTGTTGATGATTCCATTCTTTTCCGGAACACGTTGTCAAAAAAGCTGGAGGAAGACCCGTTTTTTGAAGTAGTTGGGACTGCCTCGGACGCGATGGAAGCAATGGAAAAAATCAAGGAAATTCAGCCGGATGTTGTGACGTTGGATGTCGAAATGCCAAGGATGAGCGGCATTGAATTTCTTAAAAAGCTTATGCCGCTTTATCCAACACCGGTTGTAGTTGTTAGTTCCGCTCCTATTACAACGCTTAACGCGTTGGATGCGGGTGCGGTGGACTTTGTCAAAAAACCGGTTGTCAATTCTTCTGGCGATTTAAATCAGTTTATACGCGAACTGGTTGTTAAGCTAAAAATTGCATCGGTCGCAAAGGTTGGGCAGAAAAAGGTACTGGCCGAAAAGCCCTCTTCAAAATTGACGGTGCACCCGGCGCTGACCCGTACTATAGATAATATGATTATTGCCATTGGTGCTTCAACCGGCGGAACAGAGGCCATATTGGCAGTGGTAAAGGATCTTCCGCCCACCACGCCAGGCATTGTTATCGTGCAGCATATGCCGCCTGTGTTCACGCGGATGTACGCCGAGCGCCTAAACAATATCTGCCGCATGACCGTTAAAGAGGCTGAACACGGCGACAGGGTGGAGCCTGGCAAAATTATTATTGGTGCAGGTGAATTTCATCTCCGATTGGAAAAGGATGCCCAGGGCTACTATGTTAAAAGCCAGCGGGGAGAAAAAGTCAGTGGTCATTGCCCTTCGGTCGATGTATTGTTTGATTCGGTTGCCCAAACCGCAAAAGATCGGTCGATCGGCGTTATTCTCACCGGTATGGGAGCCGACGGCGCCAAGGGCCTGTTGCAAATGAAAAAGGCTGGCGCTTATACCATTGGACAAAACAAAGAAAGTTGCATTGTCTATGGCATGCCAATGGTGGCTTTTAATATTGGTGGTGTTAAAAAGCAATTGCCGCTTGATCAGATTGGTGATGAAATATTACGCCACTTAAACTCAATAAAATGAGGCAAGCACTGCTTTGCAGGGTAAAAAAGAGACTTGGTTATCCAAGTCTCTTTTTATTACCTGTTAGAACACGGTTAAAGTATTCCATAAAACTAAAGGCACAGGATATGTGCTCAATTGATAAAAGTCTAAACCTAAAAGGCTATAAAGCAAACCATCTAAAATTGACATTAGTTAGATTATTTTGTGCCTAAAACAACTTCGCCCTCGCTATTTTGATAAAAGCGACACATGTTTGCAATATTTGTAAGGCGATAAGTTTCATTACCAATTGTGATACGTAACGGGGGATAAGCGGTATTACAAGTCAGTGTGCAGGGCGAAGTCTGGGATTGCTGCTCTGAAAATTTCTGAATCTTCTTTTCAAGCCGATTCTTTTTAAAGAGCACAAGGTTTAATTTTCCTTGGTACTGTACCAGTTGCTTTTGTCGCTCATCCTCAGAAATATTCTGCGTCTGTTCCAAGAACAAAATATCGCTGTTGAGCGACTGAAATTCCGACAAGACCGCTTTATGTTGCTGACGAATCTGATTGCGTTCTCTGAGCATATTAGGTGTGACGCCAAGCACGATATTGATATGCGTATAAGAGCGCGACCCGACAATCTTAGCATCGACTGATCCGAAAACGGTAATATTTCCGCCAACCAACGTGCCACGACCAATCAACATCAATCCACCGTCTGCTTCAACAGTAGAATTAATTACCGATTCTGATTTTATATCACCGCCAGCGCGAACAGTGCAATTTTCAATAAACTTAGCGGTAATATCTTTTTGTGCTTCCAAAATTCCTTTGCCCATGCCATTGATGCCTTTTTGGAGTATGATATTGCCTCCGGCGTATATAGAGGCGCCTTCAACAATACCATAGACAGTAACATCACCGTTTGTTCTGATCGAATAACCTTCACAGACATCCCCGGTAACGATGACATTGCCGGTAAAGTTAATATTGCCGACCGAGTTATTTACATTCCCATTGACCTTAAATGTGTGTTCTACACAAAAGCGCTTGTCTTTGTAAACAAGATTACCATCAATGGCGGCGACAAGCTGGCACATATACTCGTCAATCGTAACAAGATCAACGTTCTCGCCGCGAGGAACAGCGGGCGCCTTTGCGGTACGGGGGCGCAGGGGTTTATTATAAATACTGGTGCCAAGGGTACCCTGCACAGGATTTATAATTTCGCAGATCACGGTTCCCTTTGAAATGTTATTAACGATATGCATGTTTTTAAAGTCAATGCTACCGTCGGGGCGCTGGTCAAAATGCGACTTGCTGGTACGAGCAAACAATTCTTTGACGTAGCCGTCCTTTCCCTCAACAGCAGAAACACCTTGTGCAACAACAATCGGCGTATTATAAAGCAGTGAATCGGGGTTTGTCGTAAAAAAGCTATTGAGTGCTTCTTCGTCTACCCCAAAGGTAATTCGGCAGTCTTTTAAAACCCGATGAAGAATTTCGATGGAACAGGTTTCCTGCTCATCCTGTGCGGGGGGACGCAGAAGCATACGAGCCTTAGTTGTCGCTTTATTAACTTGGACCTCCAAACGACGGTGGGCATCCCATGATAACGGTGGCACTATAAGGCTGACCCAGCTGTCAGCATCAGCCTCTGGGGTAACAGGTGACGATATAGGTGGCAGGCTATTTTCTTCGGAGGCACTATCAATAGGCGCGTTCTCTTCGGGCGCGCTTTCAGCTGATGTATCATTTTTATGCGCAAAAACACCAAGTTCAATGTGCTCGTTTTTTTGCTTTGCCTGCAGCAGCCTGAACAACAAACTGCCTTTTTTCTCTTGATCCTCTTGTTTCATGGGTAGCCTCCTCTTTCACAGGATTTTTTTGAAAAAGGAAATCGTATTAAAAACGCCATTCGCCTTTAAGCGCAGACTTAATTAGCATAGTGCCGGTGGTCGCGTCGAAATAACAGGTGCGGCCGTAGTCCTTGCCAGTATCCTCAGCGACAATTGGAATACGGAACCGGGCCAGACCGGCTTTGACCGCTTGCGTGTTGCGTCGACCAATGTTGCCTAGGGGGGAATTGGTCGTTTCGGCAAACATTTGGGCGCCGCCGGCGATTTTTGCTGTTAGCACCGCAGCGCGTGCGCCTTTCATCTGCATAGCTTTAAGAAGCTCAATCAACGCAGTATCCGCAAACTTCAGCGGCTGGCTGCTGCCGGAGGATAGCTGCTTACTATCTGGCAGCATAATATGGGCCATGCCCGCAACTTTTCTTTCAGCATCATGCAGACAGATCGCCACACAGGAACCAAGCGCAAAGGTGACCAGCTCATCTTCGCCCTTTACGACGTTCATATCGGCAATGCCAACCTTAACCGTATTCTTCATCACTCAACCCCGAGGTTCCGCATAATTCTTTGCAGGGAATCTGTAGTAGGTATCAACAGAATATGGCTGGTCATATTCTCGGCGTCGCCATTAAATTCATCTTGTATAAAAATGACCTTATCACTAATGTCTGCAAAATAGATAGCTGGAACGCTTAAAATAGCGCCGGCCATATCAACCGTCATAGATGGCACCGAAATATCGATGGTTAAGCCGGTCAACTGGGCAATTGCATTGACGTAAGAAGCCGCCATAATGTTACCAATCTCTTTTATTGCAGAAATCGAAAGCTCATCAAGCTCATGAAAGCCCCCAAAACAGCCACCTAAAAGATCGTTTACGATAGTATGAGCGAAATCCTTTTCCAACAGAAACATCATCATTCCGCTGACCTCGCCTGAGATGGTCAGCATAATGCCCACGATCATGGTTTCAGGCCCGCCCAGTTCTTCAGAGACCTTTTCATAGTCCAGAACATTTATAGTCGGTACACTGATGTTTACCGGCTTTTGCAGCATTGCGGCTAATGAGGTAGCCGCATTACCGGTGCCAATATTACCAATTTCGCGTAACACATCAAGGTGCATTGCATTCAAGTCGCTGTAGTCGTGTAAAGCCATATAAGTAAAACCTCTTTCGTTTGCGAATCGTATATAAATAAGTGCTATCTTAAATTATTAATCATCTCATCAATCTCATCTGCGGCCTGTACTACGCGGGAATTCATCTGGAAAGAACGCTGGGCCTGAATCATATTGACCATCTGATCACTCAGCTCAACATTAGAGTTTTCAAGAAAGCCCTGTAGAATCGTTGAGGTTGTGTCGCCGCTCTTGGCAGCAACCGCCTTACCCGAAATGTCATTTGCTTTAAAAGAACCGCCTTCCGCCGGGGTCAGGCCATAGGGGTTCGTGAAATGGTATAACCCTATTTTTTCAGCCAACCCATCAGTAATGGGTGAGCCACTTTCATTTAATTCCAGCGAAATACGTTTCCCCTTACCAGCTAAGACATGGGACCCGTCCGAGGTCACTAAATAAGCCTTTTTCCCCTCAATGCTGACGAGAAAATTACCATTTCGTGTATACTGAATTTCACCTGAAGCAGTTTCGACCCCAAACAGGCCTTCTCCATTAATTGCGAAATCCAACGTTCGACCGGAGGCGAGATAGCCCCCCTGATCATATAACAAGTTTACTTGGCCAATACGCACGCCATGCCCGACCATATCGTAGCTTTTCGCGGTATTATCATCCGCATTGTCAGCAGGAGCATCTGCTGCGCTGTCAGCCGTAGTGTTATGATAATTACTGTGGATATTCATTCTGGTATAAAGCAGGTTCTGAAAAGAGGATTCCTGCGTTTTGTAGCCGACGGTGTTCACGTTGGCAATGTTGTTTGATGTGACATCCATATGCGACTGTGAAGCCAGCATACCGGAGACACCGGTGTAAAAAGCAATACTCATTTTCAGCACCTCACTGGTAAAATATTATAAAGAAGCAATATTAGCAGCTTTTTGCTCTATTTCATCAATCATCATCAACGCTTTGCTACAGCTTTGGAAGGTTCGCTGCGTCTCCATCATAAGGGCAACTTCTCGGTTATAATTGGTGTTGGAGCCTTCCAGTACCCCTTGCCCGATCTTCGGTGTGGAAACCTCAGAGAGGCCGGCTGTCTCTCCCAACACACCCTCGCCGCCCGGCACCTGAAACAGACCATTCGGGAACTTTTCAAGCTCGGCCTCTGGAGAAGCCGCAACAATTTGAAGATTTCCAACCATACGGCCTTTAGTGTTGTAAACGGCGCCTTCTGAATTAACAGAAAAATCAGAGCCTAGAATTTTGAGATCACCCCGAGAGCCCTGGACTCGACCAACACCTGGTAGAACGAGGTAACCTTCATCGTCTATGTCAAATTGCCCGTTACGGGTGAGATATTGTTTTCCATCAGCATCTTTGACACTGAAAAAACCGTCGCCTTCAATAGCAAGATCAAACGGCCTGCCAGTGGCTTTAATTAAGCTTCGATCAAATTGGGTAGGCACATCTTCAACCACCTTAACTGCGTCGCCGGAGCCTATAAAGGTTCGATTGTAACCCTGCTGACGCATCAAAAGTTCCTGCTGAAAGGTTGTGCTAACCACACGTTCAGTTTTGAACCCGGGGGTGTTGGCATTCGCCATATTATTTGCAATAACGTTTAAGGTGCGCTGCTGCATCATCATACCAGAAGCGGCAGTAAAAAAACCCGTTGCCATGCAGTTATCCCTCCAAATAGTCTTTTAGGTGACCGCGAAGCTTTAAAATGGCCTTTGAGCGAGTTTGGGAAACCCGGGCTTCGCTGACCTTTAAAACCTCTGCAATTTCATGAAGCTTTAAATGCTCAAAATAGTAAAGCGAAATAACAAGGCGGTCGCGTTCGCTCAAAGAATCAATCGCATCCATCAAACTTTGATGCAGCTCGCCACGAATCAGTGAGGATTCAGGCTGCTCAAAGTCACCAGCGGTATCCTCTGCGCCGTTCTCTGATACGCTGCTGAGCAACATTTCAAAAGATAGCAAAACAGAATTGGAAATCTCACGATAATGTTTATGAATAATCGACTCATGCACCCCAAGGTGGTCAGCCAGTTCCTTAGCAGAAGGTACTCGCATCAATTTGTTAGAAAGATCATCATAGGCGGCCGAAACATCTCGCGCCGTTTTGCGCACCCGCCTTGGCAGCCAGTCTTGCTTGCGGATAAAGTCAATGTTGGCACATTTAATGCGCGAAAAAGCGTAGGCTTCAAAGTTTCCGCTTTTCTGCGGATCAAAACGCTCAATACAGTCGATCAGAGTAATGATGCCGTTGTTGACGATATCCTCAACCTCGGCATAAGAGGCAGTAATACCGCGCATTTGTGCTGCCACAGTTTTTGGAATATAACTGTAATGCATAACAAGATCATTGCGAAGCGCTACGCTGGGGGAATTTAAATACCGATCTAGCAGGGTAGGAGATTCATTTGGGGCCTGTTGTGTCTGCACAGCTTGTCACTCCCTTCGCTGGGAACAGGATCAGGAAATCGTTATATTACCAAGAGCCTGTATCTGAACAGTGCTGTCGATTTCACTGAACGAAAGCACGATGACATTGGGATAAAATTGGTCAATCAGCTTTTTGTAGTACATGCGCACAATCGGTGATGTCAGAATAACCGAGTGGGGAACCAGTTCGCGTATCTTGTCAATCTGCACGCCGGAAGCCGAAATAATGGACTGTATGGTCGCGGGGTCTAATGCCAGGTATGATCCGGTGTCAAGCTTTTTTACCGCGCCCATAATCATGTTCTCAATTTTAGCGTCGAGCGTGATGACTTTAAGCTGTTCAGCCTCTGCAAACTGATGTGAAATGGTACGCTTTAGAGACTGCCGAACATATTCGGTCAGCATATCCGCGTCCTTGATGGAAGCGCCGTAATCACCGAGAACCTCGAGAATCGTCTCCAAATCCCGGATTGGAACACCCTCGCGCAGCAGGTTGCATAACACCTTTTGCAGAGTGGAGACGCTGACGATGCCGGGGATAATATCGTTGATGATAGTCTCGTTGGTCTTTCTAAGATTGGCTAGCAGGTTGTTGACTTCCTGACGGGTCAGCAGCTCATATGCGTGCTGGCGAATCACCTCAGAAAGGTGGGTAATAATTACCGAAGTAGGATCAATCAGTGTATAACCCGCAAGTTCGGCCTTGATCTTTTTATCTAGGCTGATCCACTTGGCCGGAATGCCAAACGCAGGTTCAATAGTATCAATACCGTCTATGGATTGCACTTTGTTGTCAGGCGCAAGTGCAAGGTAGTGGTCGATCAAAACATCACCTATGGCAATGCGTTCGCCTTTAAACTTGATGCTGTACTGGTTGGGGTTTAACTGGCCGCTGTCTTTTAAGCGAACCGAGGGGATAACCATGCCCATTTCAATGGCGAACTGCTTTCGGAACATGACTACACGGTCGATAAAACTACCACCGCTGGCTTCATCCACCAGTGGAATCAAGCTGTAACCGAACTCCAGCTCAATCGGTTCGACGTTAAGTAAGCCGTAGACATTATCGATGTTTTTATAAAACGAAGCCTCGCTTGCAACCTCCTCGGTGGGGGTGGCGGTGGCTGCGGCATTCGCCGTAATAAGCGCAGTTTTTTGCTTCCGTAAAATAATGGTACCTGTTGATATCAGTATAACAGACACAAGGACAATCTGCAACGGCGGGAAGCCGATAAAGGAGAGCGAGAACATGACACAGCCGGACAGAATAAGCACAACAGGCTGTGATAAAAACTGCTTAACCACCTCAATATTAAGGTTGGATTCAGACGCCGAACGGGTAACGATCATACCGGTCGCCATACTGATTAAAAGCGCGGGTATCTGAGACATCAGGCCGTCGCCAACCGTAGCGGTGGAATATACCGACATAATCTGACCAAAGGTACCTACCTGGTTCATAAAGCCCATGAGAATACCGCCCAACAAATTGATAATGGTGACGACAATTGAGACAATGGCGTCGCCTTTAACAAACTTGGTAGCACCGTCCATAGAGCCGAAAAAGTCAGATTCGCGCTGTATCTTTTCACGGCGGTGACGTGCTTGCGATTCGTCTATCAGACCGGAGTTTAAGTCGGCATCAATCGCCATCTGTTTGCCAGGCATCGCGTCGAGTGTAAAGCGTGCAGCAACCTCGGCCACGCGCTCAGAGCCCTTGGTGATAACCATAAATTGAACGATGACGATAATCAAAAAGATCACAAGACCGATGACAACATTTCCGCGGATAACAAACTTACCAAAGGTTTCAATAACTTTGCCTGCATAGCCGTTGTTACTTAAAATCAGGCGGGTGGATGAAATAGTCAGCGCCATGCGAAATACGGTGGTAATCAAGAGTAGCGATGGAAAAATAGAAAACTCCAATGGCTCTTTAATGTACATGGTAGTGAGCAGGATCACAAAGGAAATAGTAAGGTTTATAATAAACATCATATCCAGCAGCGCCGTGGGCAACGGGATAATCAGCAACAAGATGATAGCGACAATAAATACCGCTACAATGTTGTTAAAGATGTTGTTTGTATTTTTCAACTATTTCAAATCCTTCTCTTTCAGACTGTAAACAAAGGCAAGCACCTCAGCTACCGGCTGGTAAAATTGTTCGGGGATTTCGCGGCCCAGGTCGACCGCATCAAAAAGGCCACGTGCAAGAGGTTTGTTCTCAAGCGTTGTCACCTTGTGCTCTTCGGCGATGGCCACAATACGCAGCGCCACCAGGTCAGCGCCCTTTGCCAACACAATTGGCGCACGGTCGTGGTCGGGGTCATACGCAATGGCAACGGCATAGTGCGTCGGGTTACGGATAACGACATCTGCCGTGGGTACATTTTGCATCATGCGGCTCATGGCCTGCTTACGCTGCAACTCTCGAATTCGACTCTTGATGAGCGGGTCACCTTCGGTGTGTTTATACTCTTCCTTAATTTCCTGCTTGCTCATACGTAGGTTCTTTTCGTATTCCCACCACTGATAGGCATAGTCCAGTACGCCAAGCAATAAAAACACGACGCCGGCGGTCAGGACGATAGACATGATAATATCACTGAATACGCTGAGTGACTCGGTGATTTCCATATCGACAAAGGTGCGGAATTTTGGCAGAAAATCCAGAAGCTTCTGATAAACAATATAAAGCAAAATAGTTATTTTTGCCCCGGCCTTGATAAGCTCGACAAAGCTGCGAAGCGAAAACATTTTTTTGATGCCACTGATGGGGTTTAGATGGCTGAACTTAAACTTAATGCTTTCGGTGGTGACCAGCATGCGTGTCTGCGCCATCGTCAAAACAATGGCCGTTAGACCACTTATCAAAAGTAGCGGTAATGCGGTCAACCCAATAACGCGATAGGCGTCTATTAAAAAGATGCGTGTATCTGCATCGGTAATAGCTTTTTGAGTACCAGCAGCGATAAAATACTGCCGGATGATGGTCTGCGTCGTCTGGAGAATAAAAGGTCCTAATAATTTAAGTGAATAAAAGGTGATGAGTAGCGAAAACGCTGTAATTAGATCGGTACTTTTAAAGATGTTACCTTTCTTTCGTTCGTCCTGCTTTCGCTTTGATGTTGCTTTTTCGGTCTTTTCGCCGGGCATTCTCATCCCCCCTTTTAAATCGCGTTAAAACAGGTCAGGCGAGAGTCAACAGCGCCCGGTTAATATTTTCAAGCATAATAACAATATAATTATTTAAAAAAGAAGCGATTACAGGACCCATTAAAAACAGCATTGTGAGCCCCAGGCCCTGCTTGAGCTGAAAGTTGATGACAAAAACATGGATCTGAGGCACCAGCTTCATCATGATCCCCAAGACGACCTGTAACGAAAACTCCACAACGGTGAATGGCAACAGCAACCGCAACACCAGTGAAAAAACGTCGACAAAGAGCTGAAGCACAAACTGAAAAGCCTCGGGAGAAAGGTTAATCGCACCAACAGGAACGATTTTAAAGGATAGCGCAAAAATCTGAATTATTACAAGGTGACTATCCGTCGCAAAGATGTAAAGTGCAAACAAGATTGTAAGCAGACTGCCGGTGAGTGAAACCTGAATATTGGTCGCGGGGTCAAATACCTTCGCCATGGCCATACCAAATTCGGTGTCCATCCAATCGCCGATAAATAGCAACAGATAGTAGAAGATTTGGTAGACAAAGCCGCAAACAAAGCCCATTGATAACTCTCGAAACAGCGATAACAGCATGTCTACGCTGTCATATGTAAACTCGGGTGCTTGCAGCACCGGCGCGATCAACATAGTGAGAAGCAGCACAAGCCCGGCTCTGACTTGAGACGGAATATTTTTTCGCCCCAATAGTGGATTAAAGAAAATAAAACCTGACATTCGGGCGAATACCAACAGATAGACATTGAGTCCCTGAAGCTGTATTGTCACAATGGTAACCTCATATCAAAAGAATAAGACTGAACAGCCAGTGTACAAAATCTAGCATGGTACTAATCATCCAGTGCCCAGTGAAAAGCATCATAAAGGCAATGATGATCAGCTTTGGTACAAAGGTGAGTGTTTGCTCGTGAATCTGGGTGGCGGCCTGAAAGATGGCCACCACAAGGCCGATAAGAATACTGGTAATTAGCAGGGGAGCCGCCAGCTTGAGCGCAACCAGCAGAGCCTGTGTAAAAATATCCATGATTTGGTCCTGCGTCAAGCTTTTCACCGCCTTTAAATTTTACAGCAGGTCATGAGAATCCCTGCACAAGCGTTCCAAGCAGCAAACTCCAGCCATCCACCAGCACAAACAGCAAAATCTTAAATGGCAGCGAAATAGTGGCGGGCGGCAGCATAACCATACCCATCGACATAAGCACGCTGGAGACGACAATATCGATAATTAAAAAGGGAAGGTAAAGAAGAAAGCCGATCAAAAAGGCGCGTTCCAGTTCACTGGTGATAAAAGCAGGAACAACAACAAAAAGGCTCAAACGGGTCAGACTTTCCAGACTCTCTTCCGATTCCACTTTTGGAAGCTCGCTGCCGGAGATGCTTAAATAAAGGTTAAGCGCTTTGGGTGTTGTCTGCCCCAGCATAAACCGCTTCAGGGGTAGTTGTGCTGCATCCACCGCCTCGGTCACGGTATAGCTACCGGACTTATAAGGGTCGTAGGCAGTGGTTTTAATCTCCTCAAAAGTGGGGGCCATGATAAACAGTGTTAAAAATAGCGCGAGGCCTACTAAAACCTGATTGGGCGGCGACTGCTGCGTACCGAGCGCGTTGCGCATAAACGAAAGCACAATAATGATGCGAGTAAAACTGGTCATCATAAGTAAAATGCTTGGAATAAGCGAAATTAAAACAAAAAGGAATATCAGATCCAGCATACCCATGGAGCTGTTTCCGGTATCGTCGGCAATAAAGTCAATTGAAATACCGGGCGCTGCCAGAGCGGTAGTGTTCAGTAGAAAAAGCACCAGAAAAAGCACTATAATTAACGACAGGCCAAAAAGCAGCAGTTGTTTTTTCAGTGCCGCCAGACATTGGGCGCGATCGGTCATAAACCATCTCCCCCTTTGGCGGATGAACTGTTTTTCTTGGGCAGCATCTGCTTGATCACTGCAGAAAAGCTTTGCTCAGATTCAGGCATGGCATTAAAGAGCGCCTGCTGCTGCGGGCCAAATTCACAGATAGTCTCGATGGCACCAGCGCTCATGGCAATGAGCAGGGTCTTGTCTCCAGCTGAGACGAGCAGTAAATATTTTTCTCGGTCTATAACCACCCGGTCGAGAATTTTGATGTGTTTAAAATTACTTTGGATGAGGGCATGTCCGCCAATCCAACGCAAAAAGAACCACGCCAAAAACAAAACAAATGCCAAGGTGAGAAAAACAGAAAAAAATACCGAAAACGCCTCTAACCTTTCCATACCTTCACCCTGCCCAATCTTTTAAAATAGAATTAGCCAAGAATTTTCTTAACCGTTTGAAGAATACGATCGGGCTTAAAGGGCTTGACGATAAAGTCCAGCGCGCCAAAACGAATCGCATCGACAACCATAGCCTCCTGCCCCATGGCACTGCACATAACAATCATAGCGTTAGGATCATAGGCTTTGATAGCCTGAAGAGATTGTATGCCGTCCATATTTGGCATGGTAATGTCCATGATGACAAGATCGGGTTTTTCGGTTTTATAAGTTTCAAAAGCAATTTGCCCGTCCGCCGCCTCAATCAGGTTGGTGTAGCCGTTACCAGTGAGGCTGTTCTTAATCATCATTCTCATAAAAGCCGCATCGTCGACGATCATAATTTTCTTGTCCATAAATCCAGTTCCTTTCGGGATGTATTTTTATATTAAAGTTTATTGTCTACATTTCTTTTTCCAAAGAGGAAAGCAAGGCCCTTGTTCCAAGAATTTCGGTAATACGAACACCAAAATTATCATCAATAACCACAACGTCGCCATGGGCAATCAATTGACCGTTCACCACAATATCCACCGGGGCTCCGGCCTGTTTTTCAAGTTCGATAACAGTACCTTGCGCAAAGGATAAAATGTCTTTGATCTTTCTGCGCGCCTGACCAATTTCAATTGTTACATCAAGCGGCACGTTCATCAGCAGGTCAGTGTTGCCACCCAAAACCGGTTCGCCTGTTAGGTTTCCCTTAGAAAACTGTGGCAGCTGAACATTTTGCACCTTGGCCGGTGGTTGGGGGTCGACCTTTTGCGGTTGGTAGACTGGCACCGAGGCGTCAGGTTGCTGTGGATAGGGCGGATAAGGTGGGTATGGATAGTAAGGTGGATAACCCGGTACACCAGTAGGCGGATAGGGTGGGTATACGCCCGACGCCCCTGTGGGCGGATAAGGCGGATAGTAAGGAGGGGGCGGATAGCCCGGGCCCGACAACCCCGACATCGGTGGTGTTTGCTGCGGCTGAGGCTGTGCAACAGGGGGGGGCAGCGGAACCTTGTGGTTGTGGTGTCGTCGTTGGCTCAGAGGATACCGGCAAGGGTGCTGCTGGCTGGGATTGCGCAACTTCAGGCGGCGAGGGGGCAGGTGCGGGCGGCGCAGCCGATTCTTCAGGTTCCGTTGTTTCAAGAAAGCCGCTCACCATTGATTTTGCCAGATCGCAGGGCATGGCGCTCACAAACTCTGAAGTCATGACGCCTTGAATATCCATGTTGAAATGAATCGAAACAATCTGTTGATTGGCATCCATGCCGATTGCATCAGAGAAAGTATAATCCGGTGTAATAATTCGCGCTTCAGGTGTTGAAATATTGACCGCCTTACCCAAAAATTCAGCCAAAGCGGTAGCCGAAGCGCCCATCATCTGGTTCATAACCTCGCAGGCGGCGCTCATGCTCAACTCATCCAGTGCGAAATCGTCACTGGGTGGATCGTCTATGCCCATCAACTGGTTCAAAATCAATTGCATGTCGCGCTGACGAAAGATTAGTACATTCGAGCCACTTAGGCCCTCTGTATATGTAATTTTAACGCTTAAAGCCGGTTCAAGTGCAGAATACTCCACCAGACCCAGAGGTTCAACACTCACGCGCGGTGTCGTGATCGTAACCTGTTTATCCAGCATCGTTGAAACAGCCGTCGCTGCTGAGCCCATACTGATATTTAATACTTCGCCAATAGCATCGATTTCCATTGGCGAAAGCCCTGAGCAGGAATCTTTCGCTGCAATATCCAAAATGAATCTAACTCCTCTCAATTCAAAGCTTCGGGTGGATACGATCTAGTAACTTTAATTGCTTTATTGGTTTTTACGATACCCATTTTGCCATAAAACCACGGTTGGCTGTCCACTAGAATTTTAACGTCGCCGTTTGCCGCGTTTTCCAGCTTTATAATATCGTCCACACGAAGATGCAATATATCCTCCAGTTCCATCTGCACCTCATCAAGTACTGCGTTAATTTTAAGATCTGATGCATATATCGCCCTTTGAATCACCTTTTTAGCCATCTCTTTCTTGGCGTCGTCCGAAAGGTTTTTAGAAATGCGAGAATATTTTGAAACAAAACTACCCATCAGCTCTTCCAAGCCGATCGCCGGAATGCAAATGTTTATCGTCCCGATAACATCCTGCATTTTCACCTCGAAAGATACGATGACGACAATATCTTCCGGCGCATAAATCTGAATAAGTCGCGGGTTGGTTTCAATGGTATCTAAACTGATATCGACATCAATATAATCGCGCCAGGCATCCTGCATATAAACTGAAAATTTCTGAAAGATATTGCGCATGATGCCTAGTTCAATATCTGTGTAGTCTCGGTTCAAGATAACGCCGCTTCCGACTCCACCCAGCAGGCGGTCGATCATAAAAAACGCCAGATTAGAGGACGCGTCCAACATCATGGTGAAGTCATTGATGTTTTTATCACCTGGCTTGAGCTCCATCAAACCTATTAGAGCTGTGTCGGGTAGCGCGTTGTTAAATTCATAGTACCGCTGCTCTTCTACCTGTAACAGGTTTACCTCGCTGTTAATGCGCATCGAACCTGAAAAGTAGGAAGACAGCAACCGCGCGAGATTTTCGTGAATGCTGTCTACGTTGCGCAGCTGTTCTTTTGTAAACTTTTTTGGTGAATAGAAATCGTATTCCTTAATCCGCTTTTCAGGGGTCTCGGGTTTGACATCTATATTACCACTGCTCATTCCTTTGAGCAACGCATCAATTTGTGATTGTGAGAGAATCTCGGGCATATGGTCTCACCACCTGTCTAAAAAATAAACGCTTGGCAAAAGGGGGAGCAGACGTCATGTATTATCGGGGCTGGAGTTGGCCGTAATATCATCCGCCGGCATAGAAATGGAGGGTGTGTTTTCATCAAAGAGCTTCTTATCCGAGTTTAGAATCTCGGTATTACTGCTGTTGTCCTCAAAAAGTTCGGCGCTGACCAAGTGAGAGAGTATGGAATAAAGATCTTCCGGGTTGTTTTTATCAAACGAGTTGCCCAGCACCATAATTTCCACGCGCCTGTTTTTAGCGCGCCCTTCAGGGGTATCGTTGCTTTCAATTGGGTAGTTTTTTCCGTAACCATTGCACATTAACTTTTTAGGGTCAAGATCAGAATTTTCTTCAAAATAAATGACCACTTGGCTGGCGCGTTCTCCTGAAAGCGTCCAATCGCTAATATGATAGTTTTCGGCACCCGGAATAGCAGCGGTATGGCCATTGACACGCGTAACAAAAATCTGGTCCTCAACGTTCTTTAAGCAATCGCCCAAAAAATCGAGAATAGGGAAACTTTCTTGACGCAGCGTGTAGCTGTCGCCAGAAAAGAATATGTTGTTATCAAACCGAATGTAGACATTATTGGCAGAATCCTTGGAGATGGAGACCGATGCAGTCATCTGGTTTTCTTCAACATACTGTTTAAGATATTCGTAAAGTTGATTGAGATCGGTGGGAAGTTCATTGTCAGTTACTTTGTCACCAATATTTTGAGTTACACCGTTTGCTGGTGCAATATCGTCACCTTCGCCCTCCTGAACCAGAATTATCTGGGCTGTGGCGGCATCAGGATTTTTTGAAAAGGCGCGGACTAAGATTTCCCACTTTTCTTCGTTGACGGTGGACATACTGAACAACATGATAAAAAAGGTTAAAAGTAGGGTTACCATGTCGCCGTAGGTGTCCATCCAGTTATAACCACTGCCCCCATCGGGGCGCTTCTTTCGCCGGGCCACATAATCCCCTTCTTTCTTAAAGATGCTGTAAAGCGGCAAGATCCCTTATTCAGCTGATTCATCAGCGTCCCGATTGCCCTTTTTGCCCTTCTTTTCCTTTTTCTTTTCCTGTAGCACCAACATTTGAAGTTTTTCTTCAATAAAGCGGGGGTTTTCACCAGCCTGAATGGCCTCAACACCTTCACAAATCAGAATTTTACATAAAAACTCTTCGTCATGACGGACGCGCAACTTGTTCGCAATGGGGTTGAAAAAAATGTTGCCCATCATACTACCATACAGTGTCGTCAACAGTGCTGTTGCCATGGCGGGGCCGATAGCGGCAGCATCAGACATGTCGGCCAACATGTTCACCAGGCCAATCAGAGTACCGATCATGCCAAAGCCCGGTGCGTAAGCAGCACCCTTTTCATAAAAAGCGCAGGCCTGTGCGTGACGATCCTCAAGGTGGCCGAGCTCAGCGTCCAACAGGGCGTGAACCTTTTCCGGCTCGACTGAATCGACCACAAGCATCAAACTGCTTTTCAAAAAGGGGTCAGATGCCCCTTGAAGCTTGTCCTCCAGAGACAAAAGACCTTTTGAACGGGCCTCTTTAGCGAATTCCACGATTTGTGTTATGTAGCTTTGGGAATCATAAATGGTAGGAAAAAACGCTATTTTTAAGTGACGGGGAATCTTTTTAAAGGAAGAGGCAGGAAAAGAGACCATCAAGGCTGCAATAGTGCCGCCAAACGTGATCGCAAGACTGGAATAGTTAACAAAGCCACCGAACCTGCTCATTGCAAAAGGGCCTGTGACGTTATAGGCTTCCATTGCCTCATCATAATTGGCGTCGCCCGGCTTGGGTGCCTCAACAAAGACGATACCAAACAAGATAAGTAAAAGAGCCCCAACGAGACCAACCAATGTCAAAATATCAAAGGAGCTACTTTTGTTTCCTTTTTGCTTCGCTGATTTTCCTTTAGCCACCAAAATCACCTCGGTTATATAACTTGCTAAAAATACTTCTTCGGTAAGCGGTGGTCAGTTCCACTACCTGTCGCATACTTTCACGAACGATATATATCTTGCCGTTGGTGAGATGTATGGTAGTATCGGGGCTTTCTTGAATCGTTTCGATGTGGTCGCAGTTTAATATAAACTCGACGCCGTTGAGCTTTGTCAGTATAATCATCAAAAGATTCTCCTTAATTAATCTAATTGGGTCTGCTGCCACAAGCGGCAAACGAATTTATCGCCTGTGGCAGCAGCCCCAGGGCTGCTGTAAATTTACTTTTACCGTTTTAGGTTGACCAGCTCTTCGAGCATCTCATCCGAGACAGTTATCAGACGAGAACAAGCCTGATAGCCGCGCTGGGTTGTGATCATGTCAGAGAATTCTTTTGAAAGGTCAACGTTTGAAAGCTCAAGTGAGCCGGAAACCAATTTACCCGAACCACTGGTTCCAGGCTGGCAATAACTCATTTCTCCGCTGTTGGCTGAGGTGGTAAAGTAGGTACCACTTGACTGTACCAAGCCCTCAGGGTTGGCAAAGGTGACAAGGTTAATTTGACCGACAACAACCTCGCCGAGCTGTGCGTGGGTGGCAATAATGGAGCCGTCGGCGCTCACAGCCACACCGGTCAGGCTTTCAATACCCTGTGCGCCGCCCTCGGTGCCGCCTGAAAGAACCATTTTACTGCCCGAAAGGCCAAGTGCATCGCTGGGAGCCGCAGCGGTAAAGGTGGTGTCGCCTGGTGTTACACCGGCGGTGCTCAACGTATCCCAAGTGCCATCGGTCAGGTTTCCGCTCCCGTCGACCAAAGCGGAGTTGGCGTCCTTCATGGCGTTGACAATCGCCGAATAGCCCGGACGGTTCATGATAATGTAATCTGAGGAGCTTGAACCGTTGGTCAGCTTCATGGTGCCGGCTTCGGTTTTGCTAGAATCGACAACACCAGTATAAGACTCACCGTTGATCGTCATGGTGACGGTCATGGTTTCGGCCGTTGAATCATACTCAACATTAAAGGCCTCAAGTGCGTTGGCCCCCGTTGAAAAAGCGCTACCGAAAGTGCTGCCGGTGGTGCCGGTAGGCGAAAATCCGCCGCCAATGGTCGTAGCAGGCCAGTCGGTCGCCTCACCAGACTGCAACGCAAAATCAGTTGAGCAGATGTCTTCACCAGTCAACGGCCAGTTCCCAGCGTCGGCGGGGTTCATCGAAATGGTGAAATTGCCAGCGGGATGGCTTGCGCCGGTGCTATCCTGCATATAAGTTTCGATGGCGTCGTTAATGGCGGTGTTTAAATCATCCAGCGAAGAAAAGCTTTCGTTGGCGTTTAACGTTACAACAATACCATTTGTGCCCACCTGGGCGGTTGCCTTAACGCCGTCGGTCATACCGGTGCCCTGAATAAGCTGCATGGAGATATTGCCGGCGGCAGTGTAATTTGAGGTAGAAAGGGTATATATGACATCGTTGATGGTGGTAGAAACAGAGGAACCCGACGGCGTAACCGAAGGAAGGCTCAACTGAATTAGGTTACTGCCAGTAGATTTACCGAGCGGGTCACCTGAGATGCCGAGCACAAAATTGCCCTGTGAATCTACAAGGTTGCCGGCCGAGTCAAAGGTCAGTGAACCAGAGCGGGTGTAAAATTTGTTTCCATCAGCGTCCTGAACCTGGAAAAAGCCCTCGCCGTCGATGGCCAAATCCATCGAGCTGTCGGTCATGGTGAAAGAAGATTGTCCCATCAGCAGGTCAACCGAGCCCACCTGAGTACCGTAACCGATTGCGCCCGGGTTGGTTCCGCCCGAGGTTGAAGACCCCGCGCTGCCCGCATTGATAGCTTGATAATAGACATCTCGGAAGGTGACGCGGCTTGCTTTAAAGCCGTATGTATTAACGTTGGAAATGTTGTTACCGATAACGTCCATGCGCGTCTGGTGCGCTTTTAAACCAGAAACGCCGGAGTATAGGGATCTGTTCATAATTTCTTGCTCCTTTTCGGGGCGGTACCGAGCGATACAATCCGTCAAGTCGGTCGGGACTGCTAAAGCTTCCTAAAAGGTCCGGCTTTATATAATCACGGTACCGTCAATATTGGTGAATACGTTCCCTGTCAGATCACTTTCACCCACGGTGGTAATCACCTTGTTGTTCTGTGCGCTGACAATAAAAGCGGTTTTGTCAATTAAGATTAATGCAGAATCCAGTCCCTTTTCCTGCGCAATTTTTACCCCTTGATTCAGGCGCTCAAGGCTGTTGTCCGTCAGCTCTATATTGCGCTGTGCCACACGTGAAACAGCATGCTTCGAAAACTCTACGCCTGCATTTTGCTGCAATTGCTGTTGAAGCAGCGACTGAAAAGAAGGGCTGTCCGACTGGGGCAGCGTGGCAGACGAAGAAGAAGCAGTTTCGGGTCGATAGGGCTGGGCGGCCCCTGTTGTAATGGGAAGGGACAGTCTACCTAGATATAGGTTATCCACGATTTTGCCCTCCATGGCGTATCCGTTAGATTCCTCAAGAGTCTTTGGTAGTGAATATCAGCTTTTGATAAGCTGCTTCATCTCCCTCTGAGGTGCTAATAATGACGTTTGCATAATAGGTGGTGTCTGGCTCAAGATCGGTTAATGAAGCTTCAAGTGCATCTGTTCCGCCCTTTAGGCTAGCGACAAGCGTGCCCTGCTTCACTTGCGAGACCGAGTCAAACTCCTCATCCTCCGAGTAATAGACACTGTAATAATACTGTGCTTCATCTGAGGATGTTGGGGCATTCCAGGCAATTTCAGCACTGGAGTCGGTGCGCTTTAAAAGATAGGGCGTCATGTTCGAAACAGCTTTTAACTCCTGCTCGGTTGTAACCTCGGGGGCGTTGACTGACATAATCTCGCGAAGCGAATAGGCGGTTCCGTCGACATATATTTCGTAGTCCTCGCCGGAAAGCGTGATTTTCTCGACCGGGCCGGACTTAGCATTGATATTACCGCCAAGAGACAGTTTTGCAACGGTGACATCTTTTCCGATAAGCCCCATCACGTAATTGGTCTTGGAGTAATAGGCCAGGTTTTGCATCTGCTGCATCGTTGCAAACTGAGCTAGCTGTGTCACATACTGGGAACTATCCACAGGGTTGGTGAAATCTTGATTTTTCAACTCGGCGATCATCAACGTAAAAAAATCATCAAGGCCAAGCTCGGAGGCGCCGCTATTGTCATATACCGCATTGACCGTTTTGGGGGAATTTACGCCATATAAATCACTGATACTACTGCTCAATGAAGCGTCCTCCTTTCATTAGATATAGGCATCCAGCACCGAATCGGGGAGAATGACCGGTGGCGTCGGGTCGCCTGACAGGGCGCTTTCGCCGTAGTTGGGGTCATACGCGAAGGATGGGGTCTGCTGTTGCCCGGTATAGCTGTGTTGAGAGAACTGCTGAGAAAATTGCTGCTGCATATTCATGTTTTGTGGCTCATTGGTTTGGACGACCTGTGCTACCTCAACGTTATAAGGCCGCATGATGTCGCGCAAATTGTTGAGTTCACTACCTAGCAAACGCTGTACATTGGCGTCGGAGGCTGTCAGACTCAGTGTGGTTTTTCCGCCGTCCTCCAGGAGTTTGACGGTAATCTCACCAAGGCCCTCGGGGCTAAGTTTAATGGTAAAATCGGTCGCGCCTTGCTGGGCGTGTTGGGTAACGGAAGTTTTGATCTGGCTAAAAAGGTCCTGCGCATCCAAAGCCTTATGAACTTGGGTAGCATCAACGGTTGTGCTGGTGTTGACAGTGTTGGTCAACTGTGGTAAAAAAGCACCGGAATCCACTTTTTTCTGAAGATCTTCTAAATCAATTTCGGTGGTTTCGGCCGTAGGTTGGCCAGCCGATTTAAGCAACTGCTGTGCTAGGGTGACCGCGCGTTCAAACTGTGACTGCCCTTGTAAAGCCGAAGCCTCATCCGAAGCAGAATTCAACAAGACTGGCGCAGTCGCTTCGCCTTCGCTCTTTATTGTTTGCAACGCAGCCGCAAAAACGGTGGAACTGCTTGTACTTACAGAAACAGGCTTTCCAGCGGTATCAATGGCCTGTTGCAGCTGCGAGAGTAATTCGGGAGAAAGTGGAAAGTGCGCAGCAGAGGCAAGCGACTGGAGCTGGCTAAATGAATCAAGTGTGGGGCTTTGCTGTAAAGCGCCCGAATTGGTTTGGGTGGTTTGACCGGCCAGCATCATGGTAAGAAGCGGATTGATGGTCAGCATTTCAGCGTTCATCTGAGCGCCAAGTGTTTCGGCGTCTTTTTTAAGCTGCGCTGCCAAAGCCGCCTCGCCGCCGGTATCCAGCACCGCAGTCAAAAGTTCGAGAAAGCTGGCCGAATTGTTGCCGAGGCCATTGGCATTAAGGCCTGCAAGTGCTTTTTGCAAAACAGATTGAGACCCTGTAAGCTGTGTGGCAACCTGTGGGGTTTGTACTGTTACGTTATTCATATTTTCACCTCCCTTCACTAAAATAGATGACTGATTTATTGCGAATGGGCGGCACGGGCATATTTCGTGCTGACCAGTTCACCGATAATAAGCTCGTCCTCTTTGAGCTGGGCCTCGCGGTAACTTTCAAGGTGCTTTTCTTTTAAGCGCTCTATTCCGGAAACCGACTGTTTAACCTCGACGACCACAGCGAGCTGTTTTTCTACCAAGAGCGCCTGCTTGGCGCGGCTGGCTTTCAAATCTTCAAGCAGCTGGCGGGTGTTGTCAATCTTAAAACTGATACAACGCAGCATCGCGACACTACATCCCTTTTGAGCCAGAGACTTTAGTTCTTGGTCACTTGACATCAGTTGACGTGCATTTTCTGCAATCGTATCTTCGAGGCGGTTTAATTCGGCGCGCAGAATATTCAGTTTGTTCTTCTCCTCGTCGAGAAGCGAGCCTTTGTAACGCAGCACGCTTTCTAGCGGAAACGAAAACTTTTTCATCGCGCGTGATTCCTCCTCGTTTTAATATTGGCGGATTACGGCTGTACAATTTTACACAGCGCCTGGACGGTGGCGTCAAACGGTACCTTTTCGTCAACCGCCTGCTGTAAAAAATCGTTGATTGAATCAATGTGGGACAGCGCTTCATCTAGCTCGCGGTTGGAACCGTGTTTATAAGCGCCAATGGAAATCAGGTCTTGGTTGCTTTCGTAGACTGCCATCATGTTTCGCAGTTTTGAGGCGGCCTGAATCTGCGACTTTTCAGCAATGTCGTTCATCAAACGACTTACGCTGTTGAGCAGGTCTATCGCCGGATAATGGTTTTTGGCTGCAATTTTTCGGGACAAAATAATGTGCCCGTCTATGATGCCGCGAACGGTATCGGCAATAGGTTCATTGGTGTCGTCGCCTTCGACCAAGACGGTATAAATACCAGTAATTGAGCCCTTTTCAAAGTTTCCGGCCCGTTCCAAGAGCTTTGGCAGCGCAGCATATATCGAAGGCGTATAGCCTCTGGCCACGGGCGGTTCACCGACCGAAAGGCCTATTTCGCGCTGAGCCATGCAAAAGCGGGTGAGAGAATCCATCATCAGCAGCACATCCTTGCCCTGGCGGCAAAAATATTCCGCAATGGCGGTGGCCGATAGTGCGCATTTACTGCGTTGCATGGCAGGCTGATCGCTTGTGGCAACCACGATGACCGAGCGCTTCTGCCCCTCGGGACCAAGGTCGCGATTGAGAAACTCCACAACTTCGCGCCCGCGCTCGCCGACCAGTGCGATGACGTTGACGTCGGCTTTGACATTACGCGCTAGCATGCCCATAAGTGTGCTTTTGCCGACGCCGCTTCCGGCGAAGATACCCATTCTCTGTCCTTTGCCGATGGTGAGACAGCCGTCTATGGCCCGAACGCCCATTTCAATGGGGGTGTCGATTCGGGGGCGTTGCATGGGATTTGACGGAATACCGCCGATTAAGCAGGGAACACCGCCTTCAATAGGGGGGCCGCCGTCGATTGGTTGCCCGAGGGCGTTGACAGTGCGGCCGATGAGCTGATCGCTGACTTTGAGCATCAGCTTTTCGCCGGTATTGAGCACGCGGCTTCCCTGACGGATGCCCTCGGTATCAGAGTAAGGCATAAGCAGTACCCGGTTTTCTTTAAAGCCAACCACCTCGGCGGTAACCCGCTTTGCGGATTTGTCAATAATGATCTGGCAGACATCGCCCATGCTACAGGTGATACCGGTGGCTTCAATGGTCATGCCGATGATTTTATCTATTTTACCCATCTGGGTGTATAGATCACTGATTCTAAAAAGGTTTTTGTAGTAGGCTCTATTCATAGCGCATCACCCTTGCTCGGCAGCAAAATAACCTTTAAGGTTTTCAATTTGCTGCCTAATTGAAGCGTCAAAAAACTTATCGGGCGTTTCGACGATACAGGTATCGGGCGGGGCATCAATTAGCCTGATGTTCACTTTGCTGCCAACAGGATTGTCTTGAAGCTTTTGCTGGAGTTGTGTTAAAAGTCCGGTCATGTGCTCTGAAATTTCAACCGACATCCAAGGGGAATTGCTGACTGAATTGACGGCGTTCATCACCAGTGGTACCAACTGGGTATCATCAGCGGTGATTTTATCCATCAGAATTTTCTGGGCTATTTCAAGAGCCATCCATTTAAGATCCTGCTCATAGCCAGTGATAAAACCAGCTTGGGCGCTTTCTAAATGGGCAAGGGTTTGTTCAATATTGCGAATGCAGTTGGTAATATCTTTTGTGGTCTGTTCAAGGGCTTGCTGTTGGCCCTCGATGCAGGCAGCCTGGCGGTCGCGCTCGATTTGCTCTGAGGCACGGGCGATAGCTGCTTGGTATTCAGCCTGTGCTTTGGCGTGTCCTTCCTCAATCAGGCGGGCAGACTCTGCTGTAGCCTGTGCAATAATCTGGTCACGTAGCTGCTCAAGTTGGGCAATATCCTGTACAGTACTGCGGGGAGTGTGGCGCTTGGTCGTAGGCTTGTTCTCATCGTCTAGGGTCTTTTCCGCCAAATCATCACTTTGGTTTATTGGGGTATGCGTTGAGGCTTCGCCCTCTTCGGAGTGGTCTAAGAAAACGTCGGCGTCAATCCCTTCGGCAGAAGTATGTTCGCCGGTATCCCCGAGCAGAAAATACTTTTCGGAAGTGGTTACGTTGTTTGGTTTATAAATTCTACGCAATCACGTCATCCTTTCCGCCCTTGGAAATGACCAGCTCTCCTTCCTCCTCGAGCTTGCGTATAGAATCAACGATACGCTGCTGGGCAGCCTCAACGTCACGCATACGCACATTGTGAAGGAATTCGATATCGCTGGCGATGCTTTCCTGCATACGCTTGGACATGTTGTTGAAAATAACGGCCGAAACCTCGGCGTTTGTTCCTTTGAGCGCGACGGCCAGGTCTTTGGAGTCGACCTCGCGGAGAAAGCGCTGTATCGACATATCGTCCAGGAAGACGATGTCCTCGAAGACAAACATTAGCTTGCGTACGTTGTCGGCAAGCTCGGGGTCCTTGAGCCCCAGTTCGTCGAAGATTTGCTTTTCGGTACCGCGGTCGACGTTGTTCATGATGTCGGCGACGTGGTTGACGCCACCCAGCTCCATGAGATCCACCGAAATAATCGAGCCGAATTTTTTAATCAAGATCTTTTCGACAATATTAATCATTTCAGGGGAGGCGCGGTCCAATTTTGCAATGCGTTCAATAACTTCAATACGCAGATCGGGCGAAAGCTCAGAAATTACCTGAGAAGCCTGTTCTGCACGAGCATAGGATAAAATGAGCGCAATCGTTTGTGGGTGCTCGTTCTGCAAGATATTAAGCAAGCTCTTATAATCGGCTTTGCGGATAAAATCGAAAGATTTTGTTTTGAGTGATTTAGTTACGCGGTCCATGTAAGAAACCGCCTGCTGAGGGCCAAACGCCTTTTCAAGAACATCTCTGGCAAATTCGATGCCGCCTTCGGCAATGACCTTTTGTGCCAAACAGAGTCCGTAAAAATCATCGACGATGAGCTTCATCTCTTCGCTGGGGAGACGGCTGATTTTGGCAATCTCAATTGTGAGCTGCTCTACTTCGTCATCACGCAGGTGTTTATAGACCTCTGCTGCTTCACGCGATCCCAGTGCGATCATAACGGCAGCTGCCTTTTGGATACTTGTATATGCCTGCTGCGCCATCAATCTTCATCCTCCTTGAGCCATGTTCGAAGGATATTGGCCGTAATTTCGGGGTTCTCACGTGCAAAACTTTTCATTTCGTCGGTAATGGCGTTCTCTTGCTTTGAAAGCTCTGCGCCCTCCATTAGCATGCGTTTGCGGGCCTCAAGGTCACGCTGAAGATCAAGACCGACGGGTTCCGAAGTTTTGTCGGCATCCTCCTGGGCTTTTTTGCGCTTCTTTCTGCGCCCGCTTAAAACGATAACAACGATAAGTATAATGAGCAATAGCACGCCTAGTGCGGCAATAATCATAATGATCATCGGATCATCCAGCAAGCTTGTGGAAGGCTTGGCCTCTGTAGCAACATGACCATCATCGACCACGAAATTCTGCACTGAAATATTTGCTTCTTGAATGTTGGTTGCCTTGGATACATTTTCGATGATGGAGCTTCGAGTCACGTCATCGACCTCACCCTTGATCGTAATAGCCAATGAAGCGCTGATCAGCTCGGCCTGATCCTTCTCAATCTGTTGGGTGATGTAGCTCACCGCATAATCACGGCTACTCGAGCTGTTGATATAATCGATGGTTCCGTCGTTATTCTGGTCGACATAGACGGGCGTATCGGTGTTGTTTTCTTCGCCGACTACGCCGCCTGCAATGTCCGAACCGTCGCTGACATGCGATTGAGTCTCGTGCGAAAGTACACCGGAGTTGTTTTTAGAATCGGCCGAAGGGCTGTACTGTTTGCTTTCGGTTAGCATCTTGTTATAGTCAAGCGCAACGGTGGCGGAAACACGAATATCCTCGGGAGCGTAGGCAATTGTAAGCACATTGAGGGCCTTTTCTACCAGGCGGCTTTCAATGCGCTCTTCAAACCCAAGACGCTCGAGGCCTATATCCGCAGTGCTCATATCTGAATCTTCTCGAGATTTTAAGCTGATGGAAGTAGCTGCGTCTATAACCTTAACATCGCCTGCGGTCATGGTGCTGCCGACGCTTGAGGCAACAAGAAATTTAATGCCCGAAACCTGATCGCGGGATAAGGTGAACCCCGGCTCCAGAACCACTGAAACACTGCCGGTGCTACGCTGGGGTGAGGTTTCCCACACGCGGTTGCTTTCCTGCGCAATACTCAAGGTGACATAAGCGTTTTTAATACCTTCATATTGCCGAATGGTGTCCTGAAGGCGGTCCTGCAACTGTTGAACCAACAGCTGTCTCTTTTCAAAATCAGTGGTTGTTAGTCCGCCGTTGCCGGTGAAAATATCATAGGAAAGCGTTGTCTTAGGGATGTTCTGAATGGCCAACTGAGCTTTGGCATATTCTTTGTTTTCGCGGGGGACCTCCACCTCGCCGTTAGCCATACGCGCGGGGATGTTCAAACCCTGAAGTGCATTATACACCTCAACACTTTCGGCGCTTGCCATATTCTCATAAAGCAGGACATAGCTACCGCCGTTAAAATTTAAAAAGGCTGTAACGCCGACGGCAAAAGCCAATACGACACCAGCAATGATAGCAAATAATTTTTTACGGGCGGGGGCTAGTTGGGCCCAATATTCTTTTATAGACGTTAACGCCTTTTTTATTTGTTCAGCCATTTTATCTCCAGCATCTTAAAAACTTATTTGAAATACCATGCACTAAAGCAATTCGCCAAATTGCAGGCAGCGTTTAAAGCTGCATATTGATAATTTGCTGATATGCAGAAAGAACCTTGGAGGTAATACCGGCGGTGAGTTCAATTGCCGTGGTAGCCTTCATGGTATTTATCTGGACGTTATGTAGGTCGTCAGTATGACCAAGCGCCAAGTCGATCGCATCTTTGTCTGAGATGCCCTGAAGATCGTCTAAATTCTGTATGGCGTTTTTTAGTACGCGCTCAAAGTTGGCTTCTGAGCCAATCTGACCGGAGGATTTATTGCTTTCTGCGGTAGGAATAATTGGCTGTAATTCACTGATGGGGACAATAAACATTATTACCACCAAACCTTTCTTGGTACATTCACCATGAAGATGACCCATATTTAAATACGGATTTTGCCGTTAAGCAAGAAGAGACAATGCTCAACAAAGTGTAACCAAATAATTGTAGTAAAAAAGCAGAGGAGCTGTCAAGATTTTATTAAAATAGAAAAGTATTTCTTTTGAAGAAATAATGTCTAAAAAAATTCGACATATAATGAATATAATGTATAAAAAATGACAAAATAATTGCCCAATTAGATACATATATTATACCCGGTTTATCACGGTAACGTCAAGGGATTTATATAAAACGGTCACTAATTTTTAGTGTATTTAATAACAAAGAATCGGTATATTACCTTTTAAGTCAAATGCAATAATACTTTGTCATTGATTGTAAGATGTAATTTTTGTGGATAAAAAGTCACAGAATTGTAGAAAACATAGAACAATGTCGTTGGAGAGGTGAAAATCAAAACCCTCCTGTGCTGATCAGCCACAGGAGGGTTTTAGCTATTTGCCGAGTTCAAGCGCCTTTACAGTCATTTGTTTAACTATATTTAAAGCTGTAATATTGGCATTATAAGCGGTAGAAGCGGCCATCAGATCAACAGTTTCCTCCGCGCGGTTGACATTGGGCTTCATCACATACCCGTTTTCGTCGGCGTGCGGATGCTCAGGATCATAGACAGGAATAAAATCCTCTTGGCTTTCAACCACTTCGGCCACCTTGACGCCCCCACCCAGCCTGCGACGCTCATCCTTCAATGCCGCTTTAAAATCCATAGGGCGCTCTTCAAAAACAACCTGCTTTCGACGGTAAGGGGTGCCGTCCTCAGTCTTAGTTGTGTCAATGTTGGCGAGATTCTGCGAAATAATATCCATGCGAAAACGCTCGGCGGTAAGGGCTGAACCGGTGATGTTAAGCGAGTTTAAAAACGAGGACATACAAGTCAATCCTTTCCCAACAGAAGTAGCTGCTACTTGCTGAAGGTATTAATAACAGTGCGCAAATTAGTATAATCGCTGTTGATTTTAGAGGTTAGCGCAGCATACTGCGCCTGTGCCTTCCACAGCTCGAGCTGTTCATATTCCATGTTGACGTTGTTGCCGTCTACACGCGCCTCGGTGTTCTCGTCGGTAGAAACAGTTGCGCGCAACACTATTTTTCCCGACTGGTTTTCCGAAACCGAATCAAAGACTTCATGAAAAGCAACTTTTTTTGCCTTGAAGCCGGGCGTGCTGTAATTGGCGATGTTATCTGCGTGTGCACGCATCTTCATCCAGATTGCGTCCATGCCGCTTTCCATAGCCTGATTGGTCAGCCGATTAAATATCAACCACACGCACCTCCTATGATAGATTGTTAGGATATTTCTTCTAGTATATAAGCAATAACAACATAATGCAACTGCTATTTTGTTTTTTCGACAATAGTGGCCCGTTCAAGCTCTAGGGATGCTTCTGGCATCAACCGCGCCATAATGACAAAGCGGTGGGTGCCGTCATTGCCGTCGCGGTCTGAACAAGTAGAAAGAGTCAAAATTTTGTCCTCCGGCGTGATATCAATACCGTAATCATAAATTGAAAGCGCCTTGGCATGGTCCGCAATTTCCTTCATCTGATCACCCGAAATATGCACCTGAATATAGTCAAAGCTGACGTCGGTGTAGAAAACGGCAAAAATCTGCCACAACATGCGCTCGTCTTCGGTGGTCAACGTAATACACGGATTTGCGGCGGCCACCTCGGGATCGGTGTATCTAAACAACTTAGAAAAGCGCTTGCCATCGGGGTTATCATTTGGCGCACTGTGACCGTAGATGACGGTATTGGGCGCGAGCACCTCGCGCGTCGAGATGGGGCACTCGTAGTCCATAAAATAGCAACCATATATGTTATAGTTTTTGCGTTCGTCCCGACGCTCGTAATAAAGGTTATCCAGATATTGCAGCACGCTATCGTTAACCTCAGCGCCGGGCACTTCCAACCAGGCGACCGTATCACGGTTCGCTTTGACGGCTGCGGCGAGCGAGTCAGGCACCGCAAATGTTGACCCGGGCTTTTGAATCGTCCCCATGGTGATGCCGCCTTTGCTGGAGCTTCCGGCCGAGGGACTGTTATTAGCGGGGGCGTCGTCCTGCCAAGGTAGGGTCAGCGCGGTGTCAGAAGCCTGTCGGTAGACGTAATACCCGCCGAACCCAGCCACAAAGACCAACGCTGCCGCTAAAATAGAAAGCAAAATCTTCATGCCGTTACACCTCGCTACCGGTGTTGGGGTTGTCTTTGCCCGTAGTGTAGTAACCATTCAAGGCACCCACCTTGTTTTCTGCATCGACAATTTTATCCTTAGTTATAATGTAGGTGCTCATGTGGGTGATGGGAAGTGAGAAGGTGCCTTTGGCATTACTGACAACATAACCGTAGTAGTCGATTCGTTCGCGCTCCACGTTATAGTAGTTCCAGAAAAGCTCACGGTTGCGGTAGGCGGAACCGAGGCTGACGGTAAACTTCATCGGCGCGGGCAGACTCCCGTGGTGGTTAAAGTGAATGTATACAGGGTCAAGGTCATCGTTGTCCGAATCGAGGTCGGTAATTGTTTCCCAGATGTCCTCTTCATCCGGCGGCGTAAAGGTGATTGAAAGGTCATATTTTTCAGTGTTGGGAATAAGCGATTTCATATCAGAACCCTTGATGCTCAAGGTGTAATCGTTGCCCTCAAACAGAATGCTCTTTTGAGGGTAATCGGTCTTAAGCTTATTGAAAACCTCAGCCGTAACAATTGGGTACTTCGTGATGTCAATTCGGATGGGATCCTCTTCTTCAAAGTTGACGTCATCCACTGTGATGGGATTATAGATGCCCTGTTTATCCTCATCCCCGCGGTAGACGGTGACAACATATTCCTTGGTAACGGACTTATCTTGCGAGACCACTTCGACGGTAAATTCAGTCTCGTCCTCCAGTAGTGATGACGCGTAGTTGCCGTCGTGGTCGCCGATCTCCTTACTGCCGTTAAACACCGTGACGGTGGCGTAACGGTTAGCGGTTTTAGGAATGATATCCACCGAGTAGACATCGTCTTTGACGTAGACCTCATACTCTTCAATTGAGGATTTAAAGCGCGGCGACATGGCAGCTGTGACAAAGCTCAAGCTGTAAAGGTCGGCGTTATTGCTTTTCTCAATAAGATTTTCATCAGTGACGGAGAGAATATAGGTCTTTTGGGTTTTGCCATCCTGTGCCGTTACCACGATATAAACCTTTGAGGATGCATCGGTCGGGGTGATCTTAGTCGAAGCAGAGCCGCTCACGACAGCGACATCATTTACCGTAATGGTGGCAAATTCGCTGACGGCGGTTGGCGTGACGGTCATGCCCGACGTGCCCTCAGGTATGGTGAGTTTATATTTTAGCGTGTTAGGATTAAACTTGGGTTTAAGCGTAAGAGAATCCACCTTCAGTGAAGCTAGACGTGCCTCAGTCGAGGGTTTTTCACGTGTAACCTTAATTGTATAGGTTCGCGTTGTAAAATTCTCGGCCGTGACCACCACTGTGATCGTCTCCACTGTACCAGTCTTCAACGTTTTGGTGGTATAACTGGGTCTTGAAGTTGAAATAGCGCTGCCATCAACCGTAACGCTGCTCAATTCATCGTTGGCCACCGGTGTTAGAATCAGCTTTTCAGTCAGATAGGGTACGGTGAATTCATATTCCAGCTGTTCGGGATTAAATGAGAACTTATCAACGGGCGTACCGTCTTGATCGGTAACGCTCAGAGACTTGAGCCTGTTATCTTCGCTGGGCTCGTTACGCTGAAGCTCAATGGTGTAAGGCGGGTCGGTGACATTTTCACTTTCAGCGGTCACGGTCAGAGACAATGTAACCGGTTTCATATTGGGGTCGTCGTCACCAGTAAACGTTACCGGATCCATATTTTTAATGGTAAAAATGGTAGGGATGCTCGGATTATAGGTGCTGGGTACCCTGGAATAACTGTAACGGCCGGCATCTAGTGCCAGCGCCAACGAGGTGACATCATCCTCGGCCTGTGTCGTAAGGGTCAAAGCGCTGGTCGAGTAGGGGATATAGACCAGGTAATCCTTCAAATCGGGCGAGAACGTGACACCATATTCAAACGGATATACGGTACCGGTCTTGCCGGCCACTGAAAGAGATTTGAGGTTTGTATTGGTGCTCGGCGCAAGGCAGGTAACGTTCAGTGTGTAAGTCGAGACCGTACTGCCATCCTCCGCTGTGATTGTAGCGGTGATGGTGGTTAAGGCACTGGGTGCAAACACGCCGTCGACCGCTTGTGGGCGGTTGAGCGTAAAGGTTGTGCTGGTTTGCTCCTTGGTGAAATATTTCAGAATACGCTCGGTTAACGACAGCGCTTTCACAGGGCCGCCCCAGGTGATGGCGCTGTTGCCGATCATCGTGACCCATGGGCTGTTGGGCACCGCTGTAACCTCCAGCTCGGTGGTGGAGTAGGGGACGGTGATGGCATAAGTATATACGCCGGAAGAAAAGTCGGTGATTAGGTTGGTGTTGGTATCGGTTGTTTTATAAGCTTCCAGCGAGGAGAGTGAGGAATCGCTGCTCGGTGCCTCACGAAGCAGTGTCAGGGTATAAGAGTTGGTGCTGCCGTCCTGCGCGGTGACGGTGATGCGTACTGTTATGGGTATTTCGATATTATCCTTCAGACTAATTTCGCTTGAGGGGTCGTTCGACTTAACCTTCTCGGTAATCTCCGGTTGGCCGACGATCCCCTGTATGGAAAAGTCAATGTCTTGAATGGCGCCGCTGCCAACCGTGAGCTTAGGGGTGAGGGTCACTTTTTCAACGGCGTTGGGCAGTAAAATATTATAGGCGTTGGTTCCGGGCTCAAAACCAAAGGGAATTGAGTCATTCTTGGGGTATACCTCTTTAAAGATATCCTGCTTTTCAGTGGTTGGAAAGCCCGTAAGTGTAAGACTGGCTAGCGTGCCATCTGAACTGGGAGTCGAGTTATCAACGTAAAAATTCTGCATAACGGTATAGCTGGACATAAGCTCGTTATTTGCATTGTAGAAAAGCACCTGTAAGTTGGTCTGCCCACGCTTTTTTGCAACAATTTCAAGCGATTTGTAGTTACCGACGTTTAAAATATCAGAGCCGTAGGTATAAGCGACCGGAGACCCTTCGACATATACTTCCAATTCGCCACCGCTGCTGTTTTGTTTAATAACCGCTCGGGCTGCCTTGCCGCGGCCATCGCCAAAGAACATGGTGGCTGTCAGCTTATAAGGTGCATTAGGTGCAATGGGGGCGCTGCTGCCAGGGGCATAGGCAGGTGTACCAGAATAGACGTCCAGGTTCATGGTTTGAGGGAAGGTGATGATCTGCGTGACGGTATCGGGGGGTTGGATGCCGGTATTGGGGTCTTTCTGGTTGCCGGTATAGGTTTCAAACGGTGTGAACGTTGGAGGTTTGCCGGTGCCGTATATTAAGATAGGGATAGCGCCCGCGGTGGAGGCGACGGTATGAGATACCCCGCTATCATCGACGTAAGAATAGGTGGCTTTAACCATCAAATTGCCAGTGACATCCTCTTCTCGGCGCTGTACGATGGTGATAGCCTTCTTTTTAGGATTTGTCACGCGCTGTACCTGCAAATCGTCCTGATAAAGCGGGTTATCTGGCGCCCATGCCCACTCTAAATCGATGTCGACGTTGTAACGATGCACTTGCGAAAGCACCACGAAGCTGTTTTGAATGCTCTGAAGTGTTTCGCCTTCTTCAAGCTGTATGTAAGCCTCGCCAGTGGTGGTCACGCCGGTAGTTGTGGTGTTTTGCAGTACGCTGTCGCGAGTGTCATTCACTGCCTTCTGGCGGGTGATGACGGTCGTAATCAATGGCGATATGGTTTGGCGGGTGAAGGCAACGCGGAAAACCGTATCCTCTAGAAACAAATAATTGGTCGGAATACCTTCGAGATAAATTTTAAATTTCAGAGGGGTGGGCACGTCGCTGCCAGTTTTAGGGTATATGGTCACAGGAATATAGCGAACGCCTTTTTCGACTGCGATAGCCTGTGCTGTTACGACCTCTCCGTCATATTTATTGTCAAAATAGCCAGTTGCGGTGAGGACGTTGCTAAAAGCGATGGTTGAATCACCCTCCAATTGGCTGCTGCTTACCTTAAATGTTAGTGAACTGTCGGCCGTAATAGGAATAGAAGCCTCGGAAATGGCGCTGACGGCAAAATTTCGTGAATCACTAGGTGATGAAATAATAGCGGAGCCGTCGGTAACATTGGCGGTGTATAAGGCCTCCAACGTAAATTCAGCCGAGGATTCACCTGATAGTTCTTTGGGCGTTAAACTATAGTTGCTGCCCACTGTATTGGTGACAATCTGAAAAACACTGGAAATATCGGGGATTGAAGTAGAGATGCCGCCAATGGTTTTACGCACGGCAAACGGCGTCATTGAAAAGTCATAGCTCTCCGGAAGTTTGGCCTGTATGGTGATAGGGCTGCCCTCAACCAGCGTCTGGTTGGTGGAGGTTGTTTTGGTTGCAGGGTCATAAAAGCGAATATAATATTGGTCGGCCGCAAAGACCCGGTTGACCGAGGCCATGCTGCCAAACACCATACCCGTTGCTAGAACCGTTGAAACTATTCGTTTAAAAGCAGATATTTTGCTCATGTTGTTACCCACCTGAAATCTAAATTTCTCTATTGATAAAGCTACCGCTATAACTGTCATAATCTTTAATCGACCTATTTTGATTTATCTTAACATGTTTTTGGTAAATTCACAATTAAGCGCCAGAAAACAAGGATGTTTTGCCTGAAAATTACACCTAAATTATTGCAATAAAAATAAAAACAGCTTCATTTTCAAGTGGGACATGCTTTATAATAAATGTGGAGGCGGTTTAAAATGCAGATTGGAAGACTGTTTGAAATGGTTTATCTGCTGTTGGATAAAAAGAAAGTGACAGCTGGACAGCTTGCCGAGCATTTCGGAGTGTCAGTACGGACGGTTTATCGCGATGTTGAAGCACTGTCACAGGCTGGTATACCGATCTATGCGACCAAAGGGGCCGGGGGTGGCATTCGTCTGACCGACAACTTTGTTCTGAACAAGTCGGTGTTGACACAGCAAGAAAAGCAGAGCATTCTCGCATCGCTAAACGGCATGCGCGCCGTCAAAATTGATGAAGCGGATGCCGTGCTAAGCAAACTCTCGGCGCTATTTGGCGGCGAGCGGGCCGATTGGATAGAGATTGATTTTTCAGCATGGAACCCCAATGACCCAAGTGGCGGCATTTTTAATATTTTAAAGCGGGGCATACTGGGGCAACAGGCGGTTGAATTAGAATACAGCGGGGCAGACGGAAAAACTGCCCCGCGTGTGGTCGAACCGCTAAAGCTTGTGTTCCGGGAAAGAAGCTGGTATCTTCTGGCGTGGTGTAGGCTCCGGCAGGATTTTCGATATTTTAAACTGTCGCGTATTGGGCAACCCGCTCTTTTGGCAGAAACTTTTGAGCGACGCGAACCACCCACGCCCATGAACGACCAGCCCTATACGATGCCCTCTGTTGAAATTACCGCGCGCATTGCGCCGGCGCTTTCCTACCGTATACTTGATGAACTGAGACGCGACGAGGTTCAAAAATGTGAGGACGGCTCATTCCTAGTGCGCTTTTCTATGCCGGATAACGACTGGCTTTATCAGTACCTGTTGACTTTTGGGGCGGGCTTGTATGTCATTGAGCCGCCCTATGTAAGGGAAAAACTTTATAAACAATTAAAATCTGCTTGTGCACAGTACGAAATATGACGCAATGTTGTCATATTAAAGGGTGTAAAATTAAGCCATCAAATAAAAGGAGATGGCTATTATGAACTATGAAATTGTTACGCTAGAAGAAAAAAATATTGTGGGACTCACCGCTCGAACTGCTAACACCGCCCCCGATATGGGCTCAGTAATCGGTGGACTGTGGCGGCAGTTCTTTGAAAACGGGCTATTTTCTTCAATTGCCGATAAGGCCAACAACTTTGCGGTGGGACTTTATTCGAACTATTCAGGCGATGCACACGAAGAATATGACATTACCGTCGGTTGTGAAGTAACGCAGATCAGCAAGTCGCCAACAGGTATGGTTAAAAAGGTGATTCCACAGGGGGATTATGCCAAATTTGTGGTGTTTGGAGATCAGGTGAAGGCTGTTGCCGGTGCTTGGACTGAAATATGGGCGATGCCACTCTCACGCAGCTACACTGGCGACTTTGAGGAATATGTCAGCACTGATGGTAACGGCAACTGCGAGGTGCATATTTATGTGGCGCTTCAATCAAAGTAGGGGCTATGGTTTTAAAGGTTAAACCAAGGGTGCTAAAATGATCTTAACCTAGGGTATAAAATACAGGCGAGGCGGCGGCTTTTAGTAAAAGCCGCCGCCTCGCCTTGTAAAAAAGTGTAGCTTGCCGCGGGAGATATGTGAACCAGACAGACCAAAGGGTTAAATCCACAACAACAACCCACCAAGGCTAACCCAAACACGGGTAGCAAAGAACATATACCTCTGCCGCCCTTGAAAAGCCTGTGCGCTTATGCCTTTTCCTTTTTAGAGAGATCTACTATAAAGCGAACCACAAAAGGGATGAAAACCGAAATCAGACCGGCGTAACCCAGATAGGCATAACCCTTTTTAACGACTGCCATCAGACCGAATTGCGCAATGGCAAACGCAATGGTGGTAAAAAGCACCGAGAAAGCGATATTGCGCATCTGGTGGCCCGAGGCGCGCTTTTTGGGGTCGGGAATACGGCGCTCCATCGCGTTAACACAGCGGGTAACAATGCCCGAGACCATATTTACGCCGGTGGAAACCGCGCCCAAAATAATCAGAATGGAAATGATAGGCGTCAGTACGCTCGCGCCTACACCGCTTTGCACCAGCACCAGCATGGGAACGGGGGCGCCCACCAATTCCGGTACGAAAGCAACGGCTAGCAAGCCGACAATGGTGAGCATCATGGTGACGGTGTTAGTGATAAAGATGTAGATAGCAGCCTGATTAACCTGTTTTTCGCTGGTCAAAGGCGCTACATGCTGGTACATAACCGACACCGACGGCAGCTGGAACAGGAAGTAGAGGAACGCGAGCTTCAGTGCCGCTCCGAAAGCACCGCTTTCTTTGGAAGTAATGCTCATAGTTCCACCAGCCATTTTAGTAACAGAGTCGCCGATGGCACCCCACTGCGCAATAATATTGGGGACCAACACCACGACAAGGCCCAAAATAATCAGCACCGAAAGGGTAGCCGCAGCCTTGCGAACCATGGATGTACCATAAAGCGCAATAACGGCAATAAACACGCCAACGACAAGGGTACACAACCAATAAGGGATGCCGAACAACATATTGAGTGTAGAGCCGCCAGTGGCAAAGGCTGCCGCCGAAGCGGTGCCGATCATAATAAGATAAGTGATTTCAAATAAGTTGGAAAAAAGCACGCGGTACTTGCCGTAGAACTGATCAGAGAAGCTGCGGTAGTCATACAGTTTATTACGATAGGCGTAACGCATGCCATACCAGAAGAACAACGCATATAAAAACTGGGTAAAAAACGGCAAGAACAAGCACCAAACACCGTGGTTGATAAAGTAGGCATAAATCTGTGCGCCGGAGGCGAAGCCGCCGCCGAACTGTGTGGTGAACGCCACGAATGCGACGCCGACGGCCAAGGGCATGCGATTTTTGTCAACCAGTAAAGACTTTTTTTCACCCATGATAATCTCTCTCTTTCAATTGAATAATGTGTCTGGTGGCCTTAAGAGTTGAACTCTATGACTTTGCCGGGGTTTAAAACTAGCTTTTCATCAAAAGCCAGCTTGATGGACTTATAAAGCTGTATCATGCGACTGCCGAGAAACGGCTCTAAAAACTCCAGGCGCCCATTACCAATGCCGTGTTCGCCCGAAAGCTGGCCCCCCAGCTTTTTAGCGAGGGCATACAATTCGGTGAGACAGGCGTGGGTGGCAGATTTCCACTCCTCGTCGCTCATACCAGGGTCACGGAGCAACTCGGTGTGGATGTTGCCGTCGCCGGCATGTCCGCAAGGCTCAACGCGGATGCCATGGGCCATGGCGATTCTCTTCGCAGCCTTGACATATTCGGCGATGGCGCTTCTTGGCACCACGACGTCGCATTCTTCCTGTGCGGCTGAATCGGCTTTCATACCTTCTAAGATCGCACCACGCACGCTCCAGACCGAGGCGATTCGCTCGGCGGTGTCAGCAATCAGGCAATCGAGTGCGCCGTGCGACAACGCCGCTTCACAGGCTGCATCACAAGCAGATTCAAGCTCGTTGCGGCTGGAAGCATCATACATCACGATGAGTACTGCGCCACCGTCCTTGACGGGAAAGGGCTTATTGAGCGTCCGTTCAACAATTTCGAGTAGTTCCTGCTCCAGAAACTCAATGGCTGTGGGGGTGAAGGGAAGATCCAACACCCGCGGCACCATGTCGGCGCAGGATTCAAGATCGGGGAAAGGCATCACCAGCGTACAGGTATGTTTGGGGGCGGGTAGCAGCTTAAGCGTGACCTGTGTCAAAATACATAGTGTGCCCTCGGAGCCGATGACAAGATCCTTAATGTCGTAGCCCGTCGTGTTTTTCACTACGTTGGAAGAAAAGTTCATGATAGAGCCGTCGGGCAATACCGCTTCAATGCAGCGGACAAAATCACGGGTCAGGCCATAACGTACCGCTTTCATACCACCTGCATTGGTGATCACGGTTCCGCCAATGGAGGCGGTTTTCTCGCCGGGATCGGGCGGATAAAACAACCCCTCGGCTGCTGCGGCAGCTTGTACGTCCAAGAGCAGTGCGCCCGGCTCACAGGTAATGGTCTGGTTTTTGCGATCGACCGAAAAAATGCGGTTCATGCGCATTAACGACAGCATTATGCCGCCATATTTGCAGGTGGCACCGCCCGCCAGACCGGTACCTGCGCCACGCACTACGACCGGAATATTGTTGTCGTATCCGTATTTCATCACGGCCGAGACCTCTTGGACATTTTCGGCCTCAATGTAGACATCGGGCGGAAAAACGCCGTACTCTGGCATTTCATCATGGTGATACTCCGGAAGAATCTCGGATCCAACGACCACTCGGTCGGGAGAGGTGACGGATTTCAAATATTCAATGCCCGCAGCATCGGGCTTGTTGTATGGAAAAGGCATGTTATTCGGCCTCCTTTTTTACGGTGGCAAGCTGTGCCAGCAGTGCGGGAACCGCGGCGAACAGGTCGTCGACGATGCAGTAGCTGGCGATATTAAAGATAAGTGCATCGGGGTCAGAGTTGATTGCAACGATGCACTCGCTACCGTTCATGCCGGCGGTGAACTGAATCGCGCCCGATACGCCGCACGTGATAATCAACTTCGGACGTACTGTCCGGCCCGAAAGCCCGATCTGATGCGCGTTGTCGCCAAGGCCGTTCTCGGCCATTGGGCGGGTAAAACAAAGCTGCCCCCCGAGTGCATCAGCAAGGCGACGTACGAGCGCCACACCCTCTTCGTTTTTAACGCCGCGTCCGGCGACCACAAGGATGTCCTCTTCCTCAATGGATTTTTCACGTCTAGTTGGCGTGACTTTCAAAACTTCAATGCCAGAGCGAATCATTGCGTCGGATACCGGCATCGCTGTCACCTTTCCGGTAGGCCCATTGACCTTTTTGGCCTTATCCATCACGCGATAGCGCACAGTGGCAAACTGTGGGCGTGCATCAGCAATAAGAATCTGCGCCATGATATTGCCACCAAAGGCGGGGCGTATCTGAACCAGATCGCTGTTGGGGCGGATGTCGAGCTTTGTGCAGTCTGCGGTCAGCCCGGTGTGGAAGCGAACAGCCAGCCGCGGTGCCAACGAGCGCCCCAGTGCTGTTGCGCCAATTAAAACAACAGAAGGCCGAAGTTGAGCGATGCAATCGGCCATAGCGTCGGTATAACAGTCGGCCTTAAAGCCTTCAAAGCCACGATGCTCATAAGCGAACACTTCCTGCACACCGTAGGGCAGCAATTTTTCTGCGTTTTTCACGGTACCTTCGCCGCCGATAATAACAGCGCATACCTTATAACCAACCTTCTCAGCCAGACGGCGGGCCTCACCGATCAGCTCATATGTAACGGGGTGTATCTGACCATCTTCCTGCTCGGCGTACACCAGAATGTCTTTCCAGCTGCTCTTTTCCTCAGCACTTTTAAGAGGCTTTTGCTCAAACGTGAGGGCATGCTGGGGACAGACCTTAATGCAGACTCCGCACATGCGACATTTTTCATTAATGATAATGGTGTTTGATTCGACGCTCAAAGCACCAAAAGGACACTTTTGAAGACACTGTTCGCACAGATTGCAGACAGAGGCGTTAAAATTTAATGTGGTCATACGTGGGCACCTCCTTCAAGCAGCCGCTTTTCTTTTAAAACAGCGGTCAGCGCCGCAGCCTTTTCAGTTGTGCTACCGGTGAGCAGTACTTTTTTTGCATTGACGGGAGGGGCAAACATATTCTCAACGTGGGTGGGCGAACCAACCAGTCCGCAACGGGAAAGATTTTTACCGGGCAACTGGTCGAAGCACAGCATTTGCACCGGATGGGTCAGCGCCCTTTGCTTCAAGCGAAAAGAGGGCAGACGCGGCACGCAGACATTTTTCTCAACTGTGATCAGGCAGGGGAACTTCAGTCGGGATTTTTGGGTCACAGAAGCTAGCACCTGCTCGACTGTGATGCCGATTTCATCCGCTTCCAGAATTTTGCCGACCCAGGCCGCGTGCGGGATACCTAGATGTTCTGCAATGGCGGGACCAACCTGTGCGGTGTCGCCGTCGGTGGTCTGACGCCCACAAAGAATCAAATCGGCACCGCCTAACAGGCGGATGCCTTGTGCCAGCGTATAGGAGGTTGCCAGTACATCAGAGCCCGCAAATTTGCGGTCGGAAAGAATGACGGCATCGTCGGCACCCATCATGTAAGCGTCGCGCATCATGGCTTCCGCTTGGGGCGGGCCCATTGTCAGTACCGTTACTTTTCCCCCCACACGTTCGCGGATGCGCAGTGCCGCTTCCAGCGCATAGAGATCATATGGATTAGTACGGGCTGCCGTACCAAGCCGTTTTAAAGAGCCGGTTTCGGCGTCGATTTCCACTTCGGAAGTCGCCGGGACCTGCTTCATGCAAACTAGAATATTCATTGGTGCCAATCTGCCTTTCTTGAATTCAATTTAAAGCGCTAAAGTTTAAACTGATAAAGAGTCTATCACAGAAAGGAGGCAATTGTCCAGCATAAATTATAAAGCTATACAAAAATAATTAAAATTAGCTAATTTTAGCCTTAAAACAGAGCATGTATTACGATAAGAAATATAAATAAGTTTGGTTTAAATTTTAAAAAGAAAACTTTCGCGCAATTATGAAACTGTAAATAGAACACCGCGATACCTTATCTATAAGCGGATGTCTCGAGGGCTATTGGAGCTACCTAAAAAACCGAATATTTTTAAGTTAAATATATCTGTACATTTAATTTTTTTGGATTTTTAAAATATTATTTACGATTTCAAAACTATTTTATAAAATGAGGTAAAGGAGGGGTTGTTATGGATATAATCGACACTGGAATTCTTGAGGTATTAAAAGAGAACGGACGCGCGTCTGCTTCCGAAATCAGCAGAAAAGTGCGTCTTTCGGTGCCTGCCGTTACCGAACGCATTAAAAAGCTTGAGCAGAATGGCATCATTAGGAAATATACCGTTAAAATCAATCGCTATCAAACCGGGCAACGGTTGCTGGCGTTTGTATTTGTTAATATTGATACAACGGCACATATCGAAAACTTCAGAAATCAAATGGTGCAACACCCCTGCGTTTTGGAATGTCACCACGTTGCGGGCGCTTATGACTATTTGCTCAAAGTTGCTTTAGAAGACACGCAAGCGCTGGAGAACTTTTTATCTGTCACACTTAAAAAGATGGATGGCGTATCAAGCTCAAATACTATTATCACGTTAGCTACCTTAAAGGAAGAATTGAATATATGAAAGGCGGCATCATGATTTGGCGAGGGCTTAAATTTGGTATGCTGTTGCAGCTGGCCATTGGGCCAATGTGTTTGATGGTATTTAACACCTCTGTGACGCAGGGAGTGCTTTATAGTTTGTGTCTTGTGGCGGCTATCGTAATTGTCGATGCTTTTTACATCGCGCTGTCCTGCGCCGGGGCTGCGGTGGTTTTGTACCGGGCGCGGGTGAAAATGGTGGTTCAACTTATAGGTGCTTCTGTACTCGTGTTATTTGGCGCTAATCTGGTGGCGAGTGGTTTAGGTTTCTCGCTGCTGCCCTCGGTGGCGATTTTTTCTCATCCGACAGGGCAAAGCCTCTTTGTGCAGGGATTGCTGTTGACAGCATCCAATCCGTTGACAATTCTGTTTTGGGGCGGTGTGCTGTCTGCCCAGGTGGCTGAAAACGGTTGGAACAAAAATGAGCTTTCTCTCTTTGCGCTAGGCTGCATTTTGGCCACGGTATTATTTTTAACAGCTGTAGCATTTTTGGCTGGGGCTTTCGGCCGGTTTTTACCCAAGGTCGCCATACAAATGCTCAACGTGATTGTGGGCACAGTACTCATGTTCTTTGGGGCCAAGTTGTTTTGCAAAAAACGAATGGAGTAAAGTGAGCAAGACCGCTTTTTAATTATATCTAACAAGTTTAAATTAATTAAAAAGGTGGATGTTTTTAAAAATTAGAAATTGCAAAAAATATTCTAATAAAATGCTTGACAAATAATAGTAAATGGTCTATGGTTTAAACAACTAAACAATTGTTTGGCAATTTTAAAGTTGTTTAAGGAGGAAGATTTATGGAACCTTTTAAGCGTTTGCCTGACGCAGAGCTAGAGGTTATGCTGTTGATTTGGCAGAGCCACGATGCCATCCACACTGGGGAGCTTTTACAGCGCCTGCGCAAAACCAAAGACTGTAACTTGCAAATGCTGCAGTCCACATTAAACCGGCTGGTTAGCAAGCAATTTATTAAATGTGAAAAAATTGGCCGGCTGAATTTTTACACCCCTCTTGTGGATGCCGAAGATTACCGCATACAGGAGGCCGGTGGAATGATTGAAAAGCTTTACGAAAATTCACCCGCAAAGCTATTTGCTGCACTGTTCAAAAACAACGCGCTCAGTGAGGGCGAAGTTATGGAGCTGAAAAAACTGCTTGAAGAAAGCGGGGAATAAATATGCTTACGGCATTTTTTAAAGTTTTCTTTGGCGTTTCACTTTCTCTATCACCGCTCATCTTGTTGTTTCATTTGGCTGGGCCAACATTACGCAAGCGATATTCCGCTTACCTTTACCACTGGGTCTGGTTGGTTTTTGCGTTGCGGTTGCTGCTTCCAATACCGCTTTACGAGCACTCTCCGCTGTTACTCTCCTCTGGAGAGGCGGTCTACTTTTTGGAACAGGATCCTTCTGTTGCTGCACGCGCCTTTGCGGAGGCGGCATCTAGCAGCTTGACAGATGGGGTTGCATTGTTTCCTGGGCAGGTCGGCATCTCGTGGATGGGCATCGGGGCTATGGTCTGGATTGCCGGCGCGGTGATATTTTTTCTGTTTCACCTCGCAGCACAGTGGAAGATGCATCATGAACTACGCCGGTGGAGTATACCGGTACAAGATAATAAAACTGTCGCGCTTTTTGAGCAAAGCAAACGAGAGCAGGCGGTTACCCGACCGATTCGGCTTCGCATATGTATGCGGATGACCAGCCCAATGTTGACCGGTCTTTTTCGCCCCTATATTTTGCTGCCTTATGCGGGCCTGAAGGAGCAGCAGCTGGCCAGTGTTTTCCGTCACGAGCTGATGCACTATAAGAGGGGCGATTTGTGGTATAAGTTGTTGCTCATGACGGTTCTGGCGCTAAATTGGTATAATCCGTTTGTATATCTGCTGGTGTGGCAGGCAGAAAACGCGATGGAACTTGCTTGTGACAGCGACGTTCTACGCAGCGGCGGGGTTTCCCGCAAAGAATATGGGTTGGCGATTTTATCGCAGCTCCGACCCGACAAGACAAAATATATGTTGCTTACTACTCAGTTTTATGGAGGAAAAAAAGATATGAAACTCAGAATTCAACAGATTGCGGACTCTTCCCGCAAGAAAAATGGATTTATTGCGATAATATTTTGCGCAGTTTTAATTATCTCCGGAAGTGTTCTGGTAGGATGCGCTCCTGCTGCGGTAGGAACATTTCAAAAGACGGCCCCTGCGCAGTCAGTAGTCTTACAGGAATCGACGTCGGCGGTAAGTGAAGTGAAGGAAGAGCAGGAATCGGATTCGTCGTCGCCTACGTCGGAGGAAAAGTCGGAATTGACCGATACCATTTTTAAAAGCAGTACACTTGATGCTGATGGGCTACAGCAGCTTAGTGAACGTATAAAACACATTGCTACTAACAGCAAGTTACAGTATGCTGGTGGCACGATGGCATGGCCTGCTCCTGAAGGCGAGCAGATAAGCTT